>JAUNWR010000086.1:0-6701 GCA_030540215.1 Coriobacteriia bacterium
CGTCACCGTTCGCGTACCTGGTCGTGCCGATGCGGAAACGCTTACCGTCAAGGTCCCTGCGGGCGCCGTCGATGGTGGACGTTTGCGTTTCCGCGGCAAGGGCGCGCCCGGCGAGTCGGGCGGTGAAGCCGGCGATCTGCTGGTCACCACCCGCATCCAGGATCATCCGTATTTCAAGCGGGATGGCGCGGATGTGCTCATCGATGTGCCCGTCAACGTGGCGGAAGCCGCATTGGGCGCCAGCGTGGTCGTCCCTGCACCCGACGGCACGAAGGTGCGCGTGAAGGTGCCTGCCGGAACGCAGGACCAAACGGTCATGTCGGTTCGCGGCAAAGGCGCGCCGAAGGTGAAGGGTTCCGGTAACGGCGACCTGAAGATCACCATCAAGGTGCGGGTTCCCAAGTCCATGAACCCGCAGCAGCAAAAGGCTATGGAGGCGTTTTTGGAGGCGTCGCCCGATGATGTAAGGAGCTGGTAGGCATGCCCGAATGGAACGATCGCAACCGGCCCCTGTACATGATCGGCGTAGCCGCCGAGCTGGCGGGCGTGCATCCTCAAACCCTGCGAGCTTATGAGCAGAAGGGATTGGTTACGCCCCAGCGCACCAGCGGCAATACCCGCATGTACTCGCAGGCGGATATCGAGCGCCTGTCCCTTATCAACGAGCTCACCGGCGAGGGTATTAACCTTGCCGGCGTCATCCGCATCCTCGATCTGCAAGGCCGCCTGGTCGATCGCGATCAGGAAATCGACGACCTGCACAAACGGGTTCGCCGTCTTGCCGATCGCGTGCACGAGTTGGAAACGCGCGAAAGCGTGAACTCCCTCGTGCAGTCGCCCACGGCGATCGTCGTCCGCCGACCCAGCTCGCTTTTGTAGACAAATGCGTTGAACCGATTCAAAGGAGGTTCGCATGAGATTAGATAAACTTGCCGTTACCGCTCAGGAGGCCTTCCAGGCCTCGATGGGCGTTGCCGGCGATGCGCAATCCAGCACCATCGAGCCCATTCACTTGCTCAAGGCCATGCTGGACGCATCGGAGAACAACCTGTCCGCTATCATCAAGCGCATCGGCGCCGATCCGGCGCAGCTGTCGCAAAACGTCGATGCCGCCATCGCCGCCATGCCGAAGGCCAGCGGCTCTACCATGCCCATGGCTATGCCCAGCAACAACCTTATGAAGGTCATCGACAACGCCGTGAAGGCGGCGGAGCGCATGGGCGACAGCTACGCAACCACCGAGCACCTGCTCATCGCCTTGGCTCAGGACAAGGGCGACGCCGGCCGCGTGCTCAACGGTCTCGGCATCACGGGCAAAACCGTTGAGGAGGCGTACAGCTCCCTGCGCGGTTCCACCCGCGTCACCGATCAGCAGAGCAAGCCTGAGCTCGATGCCTTGAACCAGTACGGTCAGAACCTTACGCAGAAGGCGCGCGAGGGTAAGCTCGACCCGGTCATCGGCCGTTCCGAGGAAATCCGCCGCACCATCCAGGTGCTCAGCCGCCGCACGAAGAACAACCCCGTGCTCATCGGCGAGCCCGGTGTTGGCAAAACCGCTATCGTCGAAGGCCTGGCGCAGCGCATCGTCGCAGGCGATGTCCCGTCCGGCCTGAAGGACCACGATGTCATCGCGCTCGACCTGGGCGCCATGGTCGCGGGTGCTAAGTACCGTGGCGAGTTCGAGGACCGCTTGAAGGCGGTTCTGCGCGAGGTCAAGGAGTCGGACGGCCAGATCATCCTGTTCATCGACGAGTTGCACACCATCGTCGGCGCCGGTTCCACGGGCGATAGCTCCATGGATGCGGGCAATATGCTCAAGCCGGCCCTGGCACGTGGCGAGCTTCATGCCATCGGCGCGACCACGCTCGACGAGTACCGCAAGTACATCGAAAAGGATGCCGCTCTTGAGCGTCGTTTCCAGACGGTCATGGTCAGCGAGCCCACGGTCGAGGACACCATCGCCATCCTTCGCGGCCTGAAGGAGAAGTACGAGATCCACCATGGCGTGTGCATCACCGATGCGGCCATCGTCGCCTGCGCGGAGCTGTCGAACCGCTACATCTCCGATCGCTTCCTGCCCGACAAGGCTATCGATCTCATGGACGAGGCGGCCAGCCGTCTGCGCATTGAAATCGACAGCATGCCCGAAGAGGTCGATCTGGCGGAGCGCAAGCTCACCCAGATGCAGATCGAGGAGCAGGCGCTCATGAAGGAGACGGACGAGGTCAGCCGCGAACGCCTTGAGCATCTGCGCAAGGAAATCGCCGACGCGAAAGACTCCTTGTCGAAGCGCAAGGCTGAATGGCAGAACGAAAAGGACGTCATCGAGGACGTCCAAACGCTCAAGGCCGATCTCGAGGCTGCGCAAACCGAAGAGGAGCGTGCAACCCGCGAAGGCGACCTGGTGAAGGCCTCTGAAATCCGCTATGGCCGTATCCCCGAGCTGCAGCGCAAGCTGGAGCAGGCCGAGCAGGCCCTGAACGACAAGCAGGAAGACGGCGCCATCCTTAAGGAGGAGGTGTCGCAGGAGGAAATCGCCGAGGTGGTGTCCACCTGGACCGGCATCCCCGTGTCCAAGATGATGCAGGGCGAGATGGAGAAGCTCGTCGACCTCGAGGACAAGCTGCATGAGCGCGTCATCGGCCAGGACGAAGCGGTCTCGGCGGTCGCCGGCGCTATCCGCCGCAACCGTGCGGGCCTGTCCGACCCGAACAAGCCCATCGGCAGCTTCCTGTTCCTCGGTCCCACCGGCGTGGGCAAGACCGAGCTGGCGAAGGCGCTGGCGGAATACCTGTTCGACAGCGAGAAGGCCATGGTACGCATCGACATGTCCGAGTACATGGAGAAGTTCAGCGTGCAGCGCCTGATCGGTGCCCCTCCGGGATACGTCGGCTACGACGAGGGCGGCCAGCTCACCGAGGCGGTTCGCCGTCGTCCGTACAGCGTCATCCTGCTTGATGAGGTGGAGAAGGCTCACCCCGACGTCTTCAACATCTTGCTGCAGGTTCTCGATGACGGCCGCCTGACGGACGGCCAGGGTCGCTTGGTGTCGTTCAAGAACGCCATCATCATCATGACCAGCAACATCGGCTCCCAGGCTATTCGCGAATACGAAAGCGCGAACGCTCAGAAGGAGACCATGGGCGACGTCATGGAAAACGTCATGAAGGGCGATGTGGAAACGGCGGCGAAGAGCTTGGCGGAGCTGTCCAACAAGATCAACGATGCGCTTCGCAACACCTTCCGCCCCGAGTTCCTCAATCGTATCGATGAGGTCATCACGTTCCATGCGCTGTCCATCGCCAACATGGAGCCCATCGTCGAGCTGCAGCTCAACGACGTGCGGCAGCGCCTGGCCGATCGCCGCGTCACGCTCGACGTCACGCCCGCCGCTATGGATCATCTGTCCATCGACGGTTTCGATCCGGTGTATGGCGCGCGTCCCTGCAAGCGCTTGGTGCAGCGAGAGATCGTCGATCGCATCGCGCAGAAGATCGTCGAGGGCAAGCTGCCCGATCGCAGCCATGTGCTCATCGACATCGACGAGGTAACCGACGAGTACGTTTGCCGCGTCGAGCCGCCGTTGGAGCTTGACGCCGTACCGGTCGACTAGCCAGGCGGCGGTGCGTCGCGCTTTTCGCGGCGCAGCTGCAAGCACATAACGAAAAAGAGCGCCTGCCGAGTTTCATCTTGGCAGGCGCTCTTCGTTTGTATGCGAGGTTAGCGCTTCTCGTCATCGGCCCTTCGGCCGCATCAGCGGCGCAGGGCTTAGCGTTCAACCAGGTCAAGCAGCTCTTGTTTGCTATGCACATCGAGCTTCGAGTAGATATGCTTTGTGTGGCCCTTCACGGTGTTCTCTGTCAGGTACAGCGTCTCGGCGATGTACGCCTTCGTGCGTCCTTTGCACAGCAGCTGCATGATCTCAAGCTCGCGCGGCGTCAGCTTGTGCTGCTTGCCAACTTCCTCGCAGCGCTCTTCAAGGCTTCGGTAATCCGCCGGCGCGCTCACCGGCTCGCCGCGCAATTCTGCGAACAGCCACTTCGTATCCTGGTCGCGCATTTCCAGGCAGAACGAGGACACCAACAGCAGCACGAACATCAACGCGACCACGATCACGGCATCGTGTTCGCCACCTGAATACGCAGGGGACATCATCGATCCGATGGCGAACGGCGCCGTATAGCAGGCCCAGCCGATGCCGAAGACCCACGGGGCGGGAAGCTTCGAATGCTGCGCAACGTCGGACAAGGTTAACCAAGCGAATAACACGATAAGGTCCCAAGCGCTGCTCTCCACGCATCGAAGCACGGTCATTTCGGGAAACGCGGTCTGGCTGAGCATATCCAGTGCCAGCACCAAAAGCGCGATGCGCCACAATTGCGAGAAGTTAAACGGCTTGTTCAGCCGCACTACCACGAACAGCACGATGCCTGAGATAACCATTTCCAGTAGACGCCCAAGCAAGAAGTCGACAGCAGGCACCTGGGATTGGTTTCCCGAGAATCGGCTCACCAGGAATGCGGTTACGAAGCTGAACGCGGCAATGGTCACAGCTACCTTCCATAGCCCTCGCATGTTGTGGGAGTCAAAGCGAATGACGGCCTTTTCCGCGCTGGCGTTTTCCACGCCGGTGAGCGCGACGCGGCACATCCACACCGAGGCGACAGGTAGCAGCATGGCGAACACGCATTGGGCCTCAATGGGGACGAAATGCGTGAGCGCTTTCAGCGTCGACCCTCCGATGTTGGCCAGTAGCAGGTAAACCACCGCATGGCGCAAATCGAGCTTCGCGTAAAACGTGCCCCACTGCAGGTATAGCCAGCCAAGAGCGCATGCGCATAGGGCCATGGCGGCAGATTGGAGCGGAATCGAGGGGATTGCGGTAAGCGTAAGTGCGAGCAGCAGCGCTCCTAGCGCGCCGGACGCGCCGACAACCGCTGCGGAAATTCCAGAGGTGAAAAACGTTGGTGCTGTGCGCGAAACGGCGGCGAACAGCAAAACGGCCACCGCCAGCAGAAGATAGGAAAACGTCCAGGGAAGCTGGGCGGAGGGGCTGACTCCTCCGAATGCGTTGATTAAAAAGCCCCAAGCCAGCGGACACGCTATGCCCGTTGATGCAAACGCGGTCATCTTGACGCTAAAGCGCGGCTTGTTGCCGGCAGGTTTATGGTTCGACTCCAGTTTCGCTGATGCTGCAGTTTTCATTTTGCCCCTTCTCTCAGGGGGAATGGTAGCATACGCGGTTAACAATGAGCTTGCGCCCCAAGAAAAAGAAGTATAACAATCTGACCAGCGAAAATACCCGAGGCACCCCCTTTCGGGTAAGTAAAGAAAACCGTGTGGCGAGTCGAAAATAACCACCAAAGGGTGGCGCGCGGCTGCCTGACCCGGCGTACTATCCATGTTGTCGGGAGCGAAGCCGCACCTTGGTCTTAGCCGAAACCCAGTTTCAGCCGAGGCCGTTTCGCCAACTGTTTGCGGCTTGCGCTCGTACGACGAAAGAGATGGAGCGTTGACAATCGATAGCATATCCGCGGAAGCTCGCAACGCCGAACGACCAACCCCCTCCGGTCGAGCGCATCCCCATAACGCGCAGGCGATCCCCCCTCACTAAGCGTTGCTTCCGAATCTCCTCCATGGCCCGCGAGCCCCCTTCTCGCGGGCCGCTTCTTTTTCAGGGGGGTTAGCCATTCAGGTAAGAAAGCGTAGTTCGAGCGTCGACAAGCAAGCACGTTCGGGCAGCGATAAACGGGCATAGGAAGAGAACCAAGCGCAAAAGCAGCGGTCGCATGAGCCGAACCTCTTCAATATATCTGTATATCCATATCGCGGCATCGAACGCCGTTCGGCCGAACGAGCGAATCCAGCGCGAGCGAAAGAGCGCGGCCTCGCAATGCCTCAAGGGCGCTCCTCTAAAGCTAGTCATATTAAAACCGCCCCCTTGCTCCATTTGAACTGTCTTTCGTTTCTCATGTTCAAGAAAAGGAGGCGGGTCAGGAATGGAGCAAGGGGGGCTTGCCGCTATACAGTGAACCGAGCGGGAATCGGGGGTTGGTGATTCAGCTCCCTTCTTTGTGCGTATGGGCGAAAAAGGCTCGCGCAACCACCTGCAGCCCGCTCTGCGAAGCCTCGCTGTGCCCGGCCGAATGCCCCTTCGCACCCTCGACGCGGCCGAAGATGGCGTATGTTGCCCATGCGGGAAGCGGACCGAGTTCTCTGCCTCCGTCGGATTCGCTCGGCTTCGCCGCCACGAGATGCTGCGATGGCCTGGTTAACGCTTTCAGTTCTAAAGCCCTGCAGTCTGCCCATTCGCCATAAGGGCGCACTGAGAGTCCGGGCATTGCTCCGCGGCGCATCTATATAGGACGTCCAAACGCAGCGAGGGAAGATCATGAAGCGGCAAATCGTTCCGCCGGGATCCGTCCCATGCTGCCCAACGCCCTGCGTCCCGACGCTGCGAGCGCTGTCATGTCGGGCAGAGCCCCGCGCTCCCGTCGCCGCGGTTCGACCCAACGCCTTCTGGTCCAAGCTCCACTGCCCGTCGATATGCCGTGCGGAGAGCAGCGAGATTGCGTGCCGCGCCGCAGCCGCATCCGCGTATAGGCCGCCCAGGTGCGGGGAAGGCCGCGTGCCTCGCGTTCCGTCTCCTGTCGTCGCGGCTTGCGGATGCACAGTGCAACGTGCCCTGCTCCGGGCGCGCC
>JAUNWR010000087.1:0-6645 GCA_030540215.1 Coriobacteriia bacterium
GAAGTGCGTGTTGGACATGACCAGGATGAAGATGACGACGCACTGCACGGCCACCAACGCGATGACCATCCAGCCCTGGCGCGTGATGCGCCCGTCGAACACGCGGCTAAACAGAACCGATTGCGGTCGGACGGCGTATAGCGCCAGCAGCACCGCCAGGATGAAGGCGAAGCGCAGCGGGTCGATATCGAGCGGCACCTGCTGGTTCAGGCCGATTCCCGTCACGGTCACCGAGCCCACGTCGGCAAGGTTCGTGATCGAGACGTAGATGGAATGGCAGTCGCCCGCCGGGTCCAGGCTGATATAGGTGCTGGCGGCGTCCTTAGGGTCGACCGAGACCGCCGGCAGCTGATAGTAGTTCGCGTTGCCTTCGTCCTGCAGATACATGACCACCTGCAGCTTGCTGTCGGTGGCCTTCGCGGCGGCAGCGGGGTCGTCGAGCTGAGGAGTGAAGTGGATGCTGCGGACGGTGTCGTCAAGGCCCGTAATCTCGAAGTAGTTCGCGGACGCATCAAGCGTCAGCGCGCCTTCGGTACCTGCCGACACGCCGTTGACCAGGTACGTTCCCACCTGCGGGTAGGTCATGGACGTGAAGAAGGCCAGGTTGAACCCGAACACCTCAATGAGCACGGCGATCAGCACACAGATAACGATGCCGGCAAAGCGCTTGAGCGGGCTGACGTAGGCGCCAGCGGAGCCGGCAAAACCCATGTCGCAGGTTTCGGAAGGCGAAGCCCAGCCCTGCTGCGGGCGCACGGCGCCGTGACGGCCGTGGCGCGCATACGCAGGCTGCGCCGAGTTGCCGGCATGGGCGCCGGCGGCCGCCGAGCCACCCGGCATGCGCGAGGTTCCCGACCCGCCACGCGACCAGCGGCTATAGGGAGTGTTGCCAGGCTGCACGGGCTGCCCACCGTAGCCCGCGTGGGCGCCAGGAGCGCCTGCTGGGCCGGCGCCACCGGGAGCGCTGGGGCGCGCTGCGCCGCGCCCGCCGTGGGAGGCGTAGCTTTCGCGGGCGTACTGCTCGAACTCAGGCGAGGAGACGCCCGGCTCGAAAGGGTCATGATACTGTTGATTACGATTCGCCATGGCCCGGATTATACTTCCAACGACGAACACGTCCGAAACCCAGGGAGGCACAATGGACGAAAAAGACATTGCCGCGTTGCAAAACGCCGACATAGATTACGAGGACATCATCGACCGCTTCGAAGGCAACGAATCGCTGTACCTGAAACTGGCCGAGCTGTTCCTCGACGACCCCCACATGCCCAACGTCCGCAAGGCGTTCGCCGCAGGCGATCTGGCAACCGCGGAGACGGAGGCCCACGCCCTCAAAGGCGTAGCCGGCAATCTCTCGCTCACCAACGTGCACCGGCTGGCGAAGAGCATGAACGACGCCCTGAGAGAAGGCGACGAAGCCACGGCAACAAAGCTGCTGCCACAACTGGACGAGGCATACGCAAAGGCGGTCAGCGCCTTGCGGGAGGTACTGGGAAGGTAAGGGGCGAAGACCCGCGCGCGAAGCGCCAACGCCTGCTCAGCGGATGCGGCGACGCATCGTCCGGTAGCAAGCGAAGACCCCCACGCGAAGCGTCAACACCGCGCCCCCCACGCCCCAGCCCCAAAAGCGCCTCAACAACAACGAAGCGCGGTGCAGCATATGCCAGCACCGCGCTTCGCTTCTTCTATCCGATGACCTTAGGCAGCCGCAACGTTCGGGGATGCCACGATCGTTTCGGGGTCGCCACCCGCTTCGACCGTCGAGATGATCTTGGCCCACGTGGCCTCATCGCGATCCGCAAGCCACAGGTTGATATCAGGATCGATATCGCCCTGGTACGGGCCTGTACCCGAAACGAACGTGATCTTGTCCGCATTCTGAGCGAACACCTTTACCGTCTCGATCAGGTTCGCCGTAGCCCAATCGGTATCGCAGTTGTCGATGAGCGCCTGCACATGCAGCGCCGCATTCAGCGGATCGGCGGCAACCTGCTCGATGCCAACCTGCACCAGCTGCCTGTCCTGAATCTGACGGCAGGCGTCCAAGTCGTTCGCATACTGCTTACGGGAACGAGCCAGCACAAGCGCCTCAGGGCCGTTCAGCTCCTGCGTGCCGGCATTCAGGGCGATCTTGTCACCCGAGACGATATCCACCAGCTGCATGTTGATGGGCACGTTCGCCGTCACGCCGCCGAGCTGGTCGACGAACTTCTCGAACTGCACGAAGTCCATGTCCATGTAGTACTTCGGGGTGACGCCGGTGAGCTTGGCGACTTCCTTCTCAAGCTCTTTGACGCCGCCGACGTGATACACCTCGTTGAGTTTCATCTTCTGGCCGTTGTACTCGGTGCACGTATCGCGCGGAACCGAGATCAGGGACACCTGATAGGTTTTCGGGTCGACGCGCACCAGCATCAGCACGTCACTGCGCCCGGTGCCGTCGGAGTACTCCGGCTTCGTGATCTCAACCGTGCCCGTACGCGAGTCGTTGCCGACCACCATAACGTAGAACGGCTCGGTTTCAGCCTTCGCGGTCTGCACGCTATCGGAAACCTCAAGGGTCTCATCCTGGTGAGCAGGCTCGCTGGCCTTCTTTTGGCAGCCGGCCAACATGCACAGCGCAAGCACGCAGCACGAGGCGACCGCCAAAATCCTCTTCCCTACCTTCATTTCCCTTCCTTTCTGACCATAACCCCTTACGGGATAATCGCCGTTGAATCAACGTCGATGTCCTTGGGGTTCCCTCCCCCATCGACTACGCTCATGATAGCGCTCCAGCCCTCAGGATTCTCGTAGCATAGCCACAAACCACCGGCTTCTTCGTTGAAATCGCCCTTTGAGGGGCCGGAAGTGCTGTACACCGTCATGCTGCCCGAGCCGTCCGAAAACGCCAGCGCCAGCGAAACGATGTCCGATGTGCGCATGTCGGTCCCCACAAACCCTGCAACGTTCAGAATGGTGTTCGGCATCTGATAGACGGGTTCGCTCAGCACCTTATTCATGATGGCAAGGGCAAGTTGGCGAACGTTGTCTTGGCGATGTTTATCCTGATCGACCTTGTATTCGTGGCGCGCGCGGGCGAACAGCTGCGCCTGTTGGCCGTTGAGCACCTGCGTGCCCGGCTCAAGCGTCACCGTCTCCCCCGTCAAGGCGTCCTTGTACGAAAGTTGGATGTCGACGTTCACTTCGACGCCGCCGAGTTTGTCCACAATGTCTTGCAACTCGGAGAAATGCACCTCCGCGTAATGGGAGATGTTGACGCCCGTCAGCTGCGACACGGCTTTGATGGATTCGGGCGCGCCGCCGATGTTGTATGCCTCGTTGATCTTCACCAACTGCCCGTCCGACGTTCGGTACGGAGTATCGCGCGGCACCGTAACCATGGTGATCTGCTTGTTGAAGCGTCCACGCGCATAAGGATCATCACGTCGGAACGCTGGTTGTCACCGGATTCCGCGGCCTTATCGGAAGTACCCGACCCCTCGCGCGAATCGGAGCCCAAAACCAGCACATAGAACGGCTGACCGTTCTCGACCGGAGCCAGGGCGCTGCTCACCGCATCATCTTGTTCTGCGCCCATAGAAAGCGCGCTGTTAAGCTGATGGGAGAACCACAGAGCATAGCCGCCAACGGCGAAAACGCACACGAGGATAACAGCCAACACGGACAAGCCGATGCGCTTAAGCAAGCGGCTTCGACGCCTTTTGCGAGCAAGCTCGATGTACGCTGCCCGGGAATTCCAATGCGACGGAGCAAGCGACTGCGCATTGCCCGCAGCCCCTCGAGCGCCGGCGTGGGCACCCTGCGCCGAAGCGCTGCGAGAATGCTGCGCAACGTGGGCCCCAGACGCAGAATGGGCAGGCGCGCCACCAAGGCGAGCAGGCCCCTTCGGCACATGGACGCCATGTCGCACAGACACATCAGGCATACCAGCCGCGTGCTGCGACGCCTGCGCCCGCATATGGCGAGGCTTCGACATATGCCCTTGTCGAGTTTGCTGCTCCCGGCTACCCATGACGTGAAAGACCCTTTCCGAATCGGCTAAAACCCTTGAATCATATCATCGTTGGCGCAAGCAAACGGCAGCCAGAACGCATCAGCCAGAAAGCGAGCATAACCGGGAAAGGGATTCCGACCTTATCCGATTCGATACAAACGCATGTCTCCCTCGCTCAGCACCAGCGTGAACCCCGGTGTGTCTTGAGTGATGGACTCGATTCCGACCCAGTCCTCTTCTTTGTAGCGCAACTTCACAACCGTGCGATCATCGCACGATTTGTCATCCAAGAACATCACGTAGCGTGCTCCCGTCTTCTCAACCGCCTCGCGAACCTCATCAGACGCCGCATAATCGCACAGCTTCGTGCGAAGCACGGTGGCATACGGCTCGGACCCCGAAGGCCCCGCCGTAGCCGAGCGACGGAACAGCGTATTCAGACCCTCCACCCCGTAGCTCCAACAGCTGCCGTCGCTAGGAACGTTAACCACGCAATCGCGCCCAACAATGGACATGACGCGTTTAACGAATACGTCCTCTTCGGAAGTCAGCCCCTTCTCCCACGAATAACGAGAGCTCACCTCCGCATGTATTTTCATAAGGCCAGGTCGAACATCAGTTTTACCAAATGCAAAACGCACAGGCGCAAACTGGCAAACCGCCAGCAACACCACCAGAACCATAGCTACCACGTGAGAATAGTTTGCCACCTGACGTCCAAGACGCATTTTCCCAAGCAAGCTCGTGCCGAGCTTCACGAGCCACGCGAAACCAAGCGCAGCAAGAGGGACGGCAAACAAGGCAGTCATGGCTCCGGTGCGATAATAGTCGGTATACCAGAAGCCCGTCAGTAACTGCTTGACAAAGCCATCGGTCGCAACATCGATCGCGTAGAACGAAAAGGCGGCTATATACGACACGGAAAGCCATCGCAGGCGCCTGTCCTTAAGCGTTTTCGCAATTCCGAGCAAAACAAGAACGGTCAGGAACGGCTGTACTCCCTCACGATTGGTGAACATAAAGAGCAAACCCGCAACAATGGCCTTGGGGATGCTTAGCGTTGGCTTCCATGAGTAGGTGACCGCACCTTGCAACGGCGGCGCAACGAACAACAAGACCCATGCGGCACATGCGATAAAGCACAATATGATGGCAGTACGCTTGCCTGACCAACAGCCGTCGGACCGTTTGCTCCACAGATATGAGACGGCAAATGCTACCGACCATATCCCCAACGTAAAGGCGCCGTTCGGCTGAGCGAGCGCTACGGAAATCATGCTGCAAGCATAAGCCACAACGAAACCGCTTTTTGGCGCACTAGAGACGCTGAGGCCGCCAATCAGCAAACCTAGCGCTCCGGGGATCAAGGCAAACGACAACAAATTGGAAAGCAACTGCCCGAATACAACGAAGCCCCAGGGGTATCCGCAAAACGCCACCGAGAACAAAGACCCCGCGTAAAGAGCGAGCTTGTTATCCGGGAACAGCTGTCGCAGAAGATAGAGCACGCCGATGGGGAGCACAAACACGCATACCACAAAAATCATGGCGTTCGTAGCAAGCGCAACCTGACTACCGACAAGCGAAGCCACGACAGCGGTGGCCACATGCCAAGCCGCCGGATAGTAGCCGCCCGATTCGCCAAGATCAAGATATTTCGTCACGTTCAAAGTGGAAAACGTGCCTGATTCCAAAAAGCCACGAACAACCGAAAGGTGCACCGTAGTGTCATCATTACGAGAAAACGAAACCGGATCGCCCATCGCATGGACGAATACAACGAAGGAAACCGCCGCAGCAACCCCAACATAGAGGGCAACAAGCACCCATTCGCTATCAAGAGCACTCCGAGCCGAACGGGTGCGCCCATCGCAGCCCCTCAGACCGCGAAGCCTACAACATACGCCATAAACCAGCAGGCACAAAGCCGCACACGCAAGCAGCAACATCCAACCGTCGCACCTTACATGCACAGCATTGAAGACGACACCAAGAATCACTAGCACGACAACGGAAAACGCCGGCGCAACCGCAAAAGAAGCAAACCGCTCAAGCGAAACAGCTCGACCCACCAAATACCCAGGCGCATACAACACCGCAACGCCGATACAGATAGCCAGAGCAAAGGTTAACCACATATAGCGTTTCCCCAATCAAGCGATATCTCTAAAAGCGATTCAACACGAACGCCACCACACAGAGGCAAGAATCGCATCAAAGCAGGAGCGAATACTTAGCGCAAGTTTTCAGCAACCCGCTTGTCGGCCAAATTCGTATAGCACATCATATACATAACGTCATCGACCTCATTGTTGTATCGCTCCATGAATTCCGAAAGCGTCTCCTTTGCCAGCCGAGGGTCGTACACAAAAACCTTCTTATAGTGATTCACATACAGGCGTTCAATACAATTTGTATAAGAGTCCCCTACTATCAATAGTGATTTATCCGCGTCTTTGCTTTTGTTCGCAAATATCAACTGCGGGTAATCGGTGTGATAATAGTCAGCGTAATAATTCGTAAAGGACTCGCTGGGCCAATCACCATCTCCGTACCTAACTATACTGTTAACGAAATCTTCGTCTTTTTCGCTGCCACTAACCCAAAGATCATAGTCAGGGAGGTCAAACCCATAGTCAACGATTCCG
>JAUNWR010000010.1:0-38275 GCA_030540215.1 Coriobacteriia bacterium
CTGGGAAAACGCTCAGCTATCATATGATGTCCGGTTAACATTGCAATTTAACCGGAAGCTCGGGTCCGGCCTTGTGCGCTGGGCGTACGTCGGAAGGGCGCGTGCTATACTTTTCGCACGAAAGGATATGCGCATGATCAAGTTTCCCAGCCCCGCCGTCTCCATCGTCGGGCGTCACAATTCAGGTAAGACAACCCTTATCGAGAAGCTCATCGCCGAGCTGGTCGGTCGTGGTCTGGACGTGGGTAGCGTCAAGCACCACAGCCATGTCGGGTTCGATATCGACATCCCTGGGAAAGACTCGTGGCGGCATCGCCACGCCGGCGCCAGCGAGACGGTTATCGCGGCACCGGGCCAGATGGCGCGTATCCAAACCACCGATGGGGAAGCGGAATGCGCCGACATCGTGGCGAGCATGCCCGGCCACGACGTGGTGATCGTCGAGGGTTATCGCAAAAGCGGCCTGCCCACCATCGAGATCATGCGCGCCGGCAACAAGGCCGATGCCCGAACCGCCGAGGTGTTCGCCGAGGGCGCTCGCAAGGGATGGGCGCTCGGCACGGATTTCACCCAGTTCGGACGCGGCTCCATGCCTCATGCGGCCGAGGTTCATCCCGATGATCATCCCGCAGCGCAGCCTTTAGACCAGGCCGAGGAGGACCGCCTCGCGCGCAGCTATCCCGACCATGCCGACATCTCCAACAAGATGCCCACGGCCGCAACGGTCGCGGTGGTCACCGACATCCCGCTGGCGGCAGAGGCCGCCAGCATATACGGCATCCCGGCTTTCGATATAAACGACGTGGCGGGGTTGGCGGATTACGTGGAAGCCCGATTCGCTCGTCCGCGTGTTTCAGTGGTCATCCAGGCGGGAGGGGAAAGCCGTCGCATGGGCCGCAGCAAGGCCACGGTCCCGTTCTGCGGGCGTCCCCTTATCTGCCGTTTGGTCGAGCGGCTCTCGCCGGTGGCCGACGAGCTCATCATCACCACCAACGAGCCGCAGGAGCTTGCGTTTCTGCAAGAGCAGTATCCCGGGCTGGGGATCCGCTTCGAGTCCGACGTCATCAACGAGCGCGGCGCGCTGCCGGGCCTTTACACGGCCCTTCGCTGCGCCCGTAACCCCTACGTGGCCGTTGTGGCCTGTGACATGGTGCTCGCGTCGCCGTCGCTCGTGGTCGCCGAAGCGCTCGAGATGACCGGGACGGGGGCCGATGTGGTGGTGCCCGTCAACAAGCACGGCTTCGAGCCGTTTCACGCGATCTACCGCCGTTCGGGTTGCCTGCCGGCCGTGCGCGAGGCGCTCAATGAGGGGGAGAAGCGCGCTCAGGTGTTTTTCAACCAGGTCAACGTGTGCGAGTTCCCGCAAAAGAAGGTGCTTGAGGCCGAGCCTATGGGCGGGTGCTTTATGAACGCGAACACGCCCGACGAGCTGGCGGCGCTCGAGCGCATCGTGCAGGAGCGCATCGAGTGCGAGTAGCGCCATGTGAAGCGTCCGCGTCCGACCCGCGCCGATTTCGCGCAGATTATGATGCGAACCCGTCGCATGCAGCGGTCGTACGCTAATCTTCGCCGCGGCATATACGCGCGGGAGTAAATGAGGGGGAAGGCGAATGCCGAACATCGCAGACATCATAGAAGTGGCCGAGGAGCTTGAGGACAAGGCCGTCGTGCCGGCTTCGAAGCGCTGCGTGGCCGTACGCAACCGCAACGCCTCGTGCCGCAAGTGCATCGATGCCTGCCCGGCGGATGCCATCAGCGTGCATAACAACGTGCTCAGCGTCGACCACAAGGCCTGCGTGGCGTGCGGCGCCTGCACGGTGGTTTGCCCCACCGAGGCCTTGATTCCCGTGCGCCCTGCCGACGAGGCGCTTGAGCAGGCGGCGGCAGAGGCCATGGCCGCCCTTGATGGGCGCGCGGTCATCGCCTGCGCCCGCATCGCCTCGAAGGGCCTGGCCGACCCGCATAAGTTCGCCGAAGTGCCCTGCCTGGCGCGCGTCGATGAGAGTCTGCTGCTCGGTTTGGCGGCGGTCGGCGCCAAGGACATCGTGTTGGTGGACGGGTGCTGCAAAACATGCAGGTTCAGGGCGACCTCGTCCGGCGTGGACGAAACCATCGCTTCTGCGAACAACCTGATGCAGGCCCAGGGGGCGCCGGCAATGGTCTCCCGCGCGTCGGAATTTCCCGAAGGGCTGGCGCTCAAGAACGCTAACAGCCTGCTCGGCGAGGCGCGCCGCGGCTTCTTCACCAGCGCAACCTCGTGGACGGCCAGCGCGGCGGGCAAGACCGCCGAGATGGTCATCCGCAAAAACCTCGGAATGAAGGCCAAGGACGCCACGCTGCGCGAGCAGCTGGGGGCGGGTGCTTCGGGCACGCTTCCCCAGTTCCAGGAGCGGCGCCGCAGCCAGGTGCTCGATGCCATGGACCGTTTGGGCGAGCCTGCGGTCGAGCAGGTCGACACGCGCCTGTTCGGCAGGGTGGAGATCGATGCCTCCGTGTGCAATTCGTGCGGCATGTGCGCGGTGTTCTGCCCCACGGGCGCGCTCAGCAAAAGCCCCATCAAGCCCAGCCCCAACGCAGACGGCACGCCCGATGGCGGCAGCTTCCTCGAGTTCTCCTGCGCTGAGTGCGTGCAGTGCGGCCTGTGCGTGGATGCGTGCATGAAGAAGTGCATCACGGTAAGCCCGCAGGTGCGCATCACCGAGCTGTTCGATTTCGAGCCGCGTTTCATCTATCTGCCGAAACCCCAGGCCAGACCGGGAATCCTGTCGAGTTTCAAGCGATAGGCGCGCACGCGGCGACAAATTTTGAAAAAAGTCGTCGCAGATGCCGGATGGTTATGCTAATATATTCCCCGCTGCGAAAGCGGCAATCGGGATGTGGCTCAGCTTGGTAGAGCGCTGCGTTCGGGACGCAGAGGCCGCAGGTTCAAATCCTGTCATCCCGACCATTGCATGGTCAAGGCTCGGTGTTCGCACCGAGCCTTTTTCGTGCAACGGTGCATATCCGTTGGAGTGCCGCGCAAGCGCGTGTGCTTTTCATCGAAGGTGCGTCGGCAAGCTGCGGTTATGTTAAAGTACGCGGCGTTGCATATCACGGCCCGATGCCCGGGCTGGGACGAGTACTTGGAGGACACATGAAATTTCTGGGAATGGGCGTGCCTGAGCTTCTGATCATCCTCGTGGTGATCCTGCTTATCTTCGGCCCGAAGAATCTGCCAAAACTCGGTAGCGCTCTGGGCAAGACCGTGAAGAACCTGCGCGAGGGCATGGGCGAGGGCAAGAAGGCCGAGGAAGAGGCCGACGAGGTCGAGGTCGAGGAAGACGACGAGGACGCCGCCAAGAAGAAGACCACCGCTGCCCGCAAGAAGAGCGAGTAGATCGCAGCTTCACAAGGTTGGTACGCGGTATGCGCAACGGGCTGCGGTCCGGCGCATACCGCTTTTTTCGTATAGATAGGTGAACAACATGGCTGACAACTACATCCTTACCCCCGAGGGCAAGCAGCAGCTCGAAGAGGAGCTGCATTACCTGGAAACCGAGAAGCGCGCCGAGGTGGGCGAGCGCATCAAGGTAGCGCGCGAGTTCGGCGACATCTCCGAGAACTCCGAGTACGACGACGCGAAGAACGAGCAGGGCATGCTCGAGGCGCGCATCGCCGAGATCACCCGTATCCTGGGCGAGGCCACCGTCGTGGCAACCCCGAAGCGCTCCAACTCCGTGCACATCGGCTCCACCGTCACCGTCGACATGGGCGGCCGTGAGCGCGTGTTCACCATCGTGGGCGCCGCCGAGGCCGACAGCCATGCCGGCAAGATCTCCAACGAGTCCCCGGTGGGCGCTGCGCTGCTGGCCCACAAGAAGGGCGACGAGATCGAGACCACCGGCCCGACCGGCCGCGTCATCAAGATGAAGATCGTCAACATCGAGCACTAGCAAATTTGCAAGCTCCGCTTGCCCGCGGGTAAGCGGAGCTGCTCGACGTTGCGGCTGGCTGCGCCGCGTCGCTTGCGCATTCGGTTTCACGGACAAGGCGACGGGCCTATGCCCGCTTGCTTCGGCCAAACCCGACGCACCGCAGCCGTTCTCGCTTACTCAACCAAATCCCTGTACTTAGAAGGGCTTTCCCATGAGCAATACCCCTGAAGTTATCGAAGACGATCCCATCGAGGTGCGCAAGGCCAAGCGCCAGGCCATGCTCGATGCAGGCCAGAACCCCTATGGCCATGCGTTCGACTACAGCCATCACCTGGCCGAGCTCGAGCAGCTGTACGCGCACCTTGAGGACGGGGACTCCACCGAGGACCTGGTCAAGGTCGCCGGCCGCATCATGTCCAAGCGCGTTCAGGGCAAGATCGCCTTTTTGGGCCTGCGCGACGCCACGGGCGACATGCAGCTGTTCTGCCGCATCAACGAGCTGGGCGAAGAGGCCTTCGGCCGCCTGAAGGACCTTGATGTGGGCGACTGGATCGGCGTCGAGGGCGCTATGATGCGCACGCGTCGCGGTCAGCTGTCCGTGGCCGTGTCGTCCTTCGAGCTGCTCAGCAAGTCCATTCGTCCGCTGCCCGAGAAGTTCCACGGCCTGGCGGACAAGGAGACGCGTTATCGCCAGCGTTACGTCGATCTGGTCATGAATCCCGAGGTCAAGCAGGTCTTCGAGAAGCGCTTCAAGATCGTCGCCGCCATCCGCCGCTACATGGAGGACCAGGGCTTCTACGAGGTGGAAACGCCGTTTCTGCATCCCATCCTGGGCGGTGCGAACGCAAAGCCGTTCGTGACGCACTTCAACGCGCTCGACCGCGATTACTTCCTGCGCATCGCCACTGAGCTGCCGCTCAAGCGCCTGCTTGTAGGCGGTTTCGAGAAGGTGTTCGAGATCGGCCGCCAGTTCCGCAACGAGGGCATGGACCCGTACCATAACCCCGAGTTCACCACCATGGAGGCATACCAGGCCTTCTCCGACCTTAACGGCATGATGGACCTCACCGAGGGCTTCATCAAGGCGGCCGCGGAAGCCGCTTGCGGCACGCTCAAGGTCAGCTACCAGGGCGTCGACATCGACCTGTCCGGCCAGTGGCCGCGCGAGACCATGTGCGGCTTGGCAACGCGCTACGCCGGCGAAGAGGTTTCCTTCGATCGCAGCCGTGAGGACCTGGTGGCCATCCTAGAGAAGAACGGCGGACGCGCCGAGGACGCCTGGGGCAAGGGCAAGCTCATCTCCGAGATCTTCGAGGCCGTGGCCGAGGAGAAGCTCATCCAGCCCGTGTTCGTCACCGAGCATCCGTTGGAGATCTCCCCGCTGGCCAAGAAGCTGCCGAACAACCCCGAGCTCACTGAGCGCTTCGAGTTGTTCATCTGCGGCCACGAGTACGCCAACGCCTTCAACGAGCTCAACGACCCGGTCGACCAGGCCGAGCGTTTCCGTGCGCAGGTCGAGGTCAAGGATATGGGCGACGACGAGGCCATGGGCTACGACGCCGACTACATCCGCGCGCTCGAGTACGGCATGCCTCCGGCAGGCGGCGTGGGCATCGGCATCGATCGTCTGACCATGCTGCTCACCGATTCGCCGACTATCCGCGACGTGCTGCTGTTCCCGCACATGCGCGACGAGGCCCCTGCTGGCGCCAAGCCCGCCGCACGTCCGGCCGCTCCGGTCGAGCAGCCCGCCGAGGAGCCCATCGACTTCTCCAAGGTGGTCGTCGAGCCGCTGTTCGCCGACGAGGTGGACTTCGACACGTTCAGCAAGTCCGACTTCCGCGCCGTCAAGGTCAAGGATTGCGTGGCCGTGCCGAAGAGCAAGAAGCTGCTGCAGTTCACGCTTGACGATGGTACGGGCGAAGACCGCACCATCCTGTCCGGCATCCACGCGTACTACGAGCCGGAGGAGCTGGTAGGCCGCACGCTCGTGGCCATCACCAACCTGCCGCCGCGCAAGATGATGGGCATCGCCTCCTGCGGCATGCTGCTGTCCGCCGTGCACGAGGAGAAGGTCGACGACGACACCACCGAGGAGCGTCTGAACCTGCTCATGGTCTCCGACCGCATCCCGGCCGGCGCCAAGCTGTACTAAGCTTTTTCTTTGCATCGTCGTTATATCGACGAAGTTCTTCAAAGCCCGTCCGAGCTGTTGCTCGGGCGGGCTTTTCTTGTTTCCGGCTGATACGGCCTTTGATGTCGGTTTGGTCGAAATACTGTAGCTATTTCCATATAAGAATAGCTTTCAACTGGGAAAACAAACCAACTAATCCATTTTGCGTGACTAGTCCTTTGCGCTCATCACCCTGCGAATCATCCTTGATTTCGTTCATTTTCGAGCATGCGGTCATCCAGGTGCGCCTTGTAGAGTTCGTAAACGCCGAAGGGGAAACGGACCGGACGAAGTTTGTCGCTCTACAGCCCGAAACGGGGGAGCGCTTCTCAAGCCGGACCTGCATATCGCCAGCCCCTTCGACGAGATGAGACGAAGGGGGAATCATGGCAATCGATCTAGTAGAGCACAATCCGCGCCTCAAGGAGCCTGTTACCTGTGTGCTGGGCATGTATGCCGAAGTTGAGACGTTCGACCGTGCGCAGCTTGAGGAGCAGCTGTCTCAGGTGTGGAGCGAATCCTACTCGCAAGCTCCCGCCACCATCATCGAATCGCTTTTGCGCAACGGCGCGCTTGCCGAGCAGATCGTCGTTGACGGTCAGGTCTACGACGGAACGCTCGAGGACATCCAGCGCGACGAATCTGTTCCGCTTGAGGCCGAGGTCTCCGATGGCATTTCCATCACCCAGGCGGGCCGTGATCTGGCGGCTTCGCTCGACCCTGATTTCACCATGCGTGCCTTGTTGGCCGACCGTCCGCATTATCGCGACGTGTTCGCTCGCGTGATCTCCGTTTGCGCCGCTTCCGATGGCGCGAGCCGCGAAGCTGTCGAGCAGGCGGTCGAGCAGGACGGCAACGTCGTCTCGCCGGACGGCAAGCGCGTCTACCCGCAGTACTTCATGGATGCGCTCGAGACCGCCGGCGGCATCGTTTGGGATGGCGCATGGCGCGCAACCCAGGCAGGCCTTCGCGCGATCGCCTGATCTCGGCATCTATCTCGGAAGCCGTCGCACGGCGCGCAGCGTTCATGCGACGAACCCTCCTCCCTTGCACGTCCCGCTGCATCCTCCCCCTCCCTTCATTTGCAGCGGGGCAGATCCTCACGCATCCGTCGTGCCTCGTTTTAGGTCGGCGGCGCCGCGCTCCGTGCAACGGCTTCCGGGAAAACAGCTATGGCTTTCCGCGGCCGCTTGGCCGCTTGAAGCAAGGATGAGTAAACGAGTGAGAAAAGGAAAGGAAGGGTGTGTTTTGGCTAAGACGAGCATCAGCCGCCGCGGCTTCGTGAAGCTGTCCGCGTTCGCCGGCGCCGCTGTGGCCATGGCAAGCGCCACCACGCAGAACCTCATGCAGGTCAAGCCGGCGATGGCGGCCACCACGGGGGAGACGCAGAAGATCCGCACGATTTGCCGCGCCTGCTTGAACAACTGCGGCATGGTCGCGCACGTGCGCGACGGCAAGGTGGTCAAGCTTGAAGGCGACCCGCAGGACCCGATGAACAAGGGTGCAGCGTGTGCCAAGGGCTTGGCCGGTATCCAAGCGCTGTACAACCCCAACCGCATCAAGTACCCCATGAAGCGCAAGGGCGAGCGCGGTTCCAACGAGTGGGAGCGCATCTCCTGGGGCCAGGCCATGGACGAGATCTCCGAGGTCATGTGGGAGTGGTATCAGAAGGAGGGCCCGAAGTGCCTGGTAACCTCCACGGGCGGCGGCGGCAACCCGCAGTTCTTCAGCCCGGCGCGCTTCCTTTCCGTGTGGGGCGGCGGCAACTTCTTCGAGCCCGGCTGCGCCCAGTGCTATCTGCCGCGTAACCACATGGAGTTCTGCCTGAACGGCACGGCCGACACGTCGCTGGCCGATGGCCCGGTCACCGAGGTCTACCTGCCCGGCTACCTGCCCGATGACAAGTGCACGCCCACCAAGACCTATGTCATGTGGGGCGTCGGCCCTTCGTATCACGGCATCGGCTCCACGGGCCGCGTGGTGACCGAGCTGCGCAACAACGGTATGAAGACCGTGGTCATCGACCCGCGTCTGACGCCCGACGCTGCAAAGGCCGACGTGTGGCTGCCTATCCGACCTGGCACCGACGTGGCGCTCATGCTGTGCTGGATCAACTACATCATCGAGCACGACCTGTGGGCGAAGGACTTCTGCCGCGAGTGGACCAACCTGCCGTTCCTGGTTCACGAGGACACGCGCCTGACCTATCGAGCAAGCGAGCTGGGATTGGGCGGCGAAGACGAGTACGTGGTGTGGGACAAGAAGACCAACGCCGCCGTGGCGATGCCGTACCCGTTCCCCTCAGACGGCTCCATCGACCCGGAGATGTTCGGTACCTACACGCTTCCCAACGGCGAGAAGGCCCGTACGGCGTTCCAGATCATGAAGGAGCATGTGGCCGAGTGGACGCTGGAGAAGGCCGCAGAGGTCTGCTGGCTTGATGCCGACAAGATCGAGGAGGCCATCAAGATCTACGTGGAAGGTTGCCCGAACGCCGGCATCTCGCTGGGCGTGGCGACCGACCAGACCATCAACTCCGCGCAGGCGGCTCAGGGCGACGCCATCATGGACATCCTGATGGGCTGCATCCGCCAGCCCGGTTCCATCGTGCAGGACCGCCCGTGCTACGTCGAGCCGTGCAACTACGTCGTGCAGCCGTTCGGCCTGCATCATCCCGACCATCCGCTGCGCATGCCCGAATCCGAGGCCAACGCGCGCTTGGGTTACACCGAGCACAAGGGCCTGGGGCACTGGCTTGCCAGCCACATCCCGACGGTCCTCAAGGCCATCGAGACGGGCGAGCCGTATCGTCCGCGCATCTGGATCGAGCGTTCCGGCAACAAGCTGGTGATGATCGGCAACGCCAAGCGCCTCTACGATGCCATGATGACCACCGAGCTCAACGTGCATATGTACATGCATTGGACCACCACGAGCGTGTGCCTGGCCGACTACGTGCTCCCGACGGCAGAGTGGCTTGAGACGGCATATGCTCAGGACCGCCTGAACACCTATGCCATCCGTCGCCCCTGCACGCAGCTCTACGAGGCCGTTGACGAATGCATGCACTGGTCTTGGCTTGCGGCGGCTCTTGCCAAGCGCGGCCATCAGCGTTGCATTGATTCGTTCAATCCCGATATCGCCGGCAAGTTCTACGGCACGTATTGGAAGACTTACGAGGAGTACAAGGACTACGTCGGCTACTTCGTGGGCAGCTTCTACTACGACCGCGAGGATTGGAACTGGGAGAAGTTCGACGCTCAGGCGCCTTCCGAGTACCAGACCATCGAGGAGTACGCGGCGAAGTCGTACAACAGCCACCTGTTCCCCGATAACGACGATCCGAGCAAGCCGGCCGGCTTCCATACGACCTCCAAGCGCTGCGAGCCGTACTTCGACGGCAACATCTTGCTGGGCAACACGGGCGCCATCGACGGCACCGGCTCCATGGAGCCCGCCACCGACGTGTTCCCGAAGTCGAACAACTACAACCCGCTGCCGTACTACCTGGAGCCCTACGAGAGCCCCGTGGAAGGCGATCCGGGTTACGACGCGAACTATCCTTACACGCTGACGCAGGGCCGTCTGCCGGTGTTCCACCACGGAACGCTGCGTAACACGCCCTACACCCGCGAGCTGTATCCGTATCCCGAGACGTGGATCAACCCGGAAACGGCGAAGGAGATCGGCGTCGAGGACGGGGATTGGCTGTGGCTTGAGTCGAAGCGCGGCAAGACGCAGGGCAAGGCCCGCATCACCAAGTCGGTGGCCCCGAAGGTCATCTACCAGGAGCGCTTCTGGTTCCCCGAGCTGCTTGATTCGAAGGACCCGAACCGCGCATGGCAGGCCATGAACATCAACCTGCTGACGCAGAACAGCGATGATTGCCCGTTCAACGACGTGTATGGCACCTACGTGCTGCGCGGCGTCCAAATCAACATCAAGAAGGCCGATAGCGCACCCGAGGGCATCTGGACCGAGCCCGAGCAGTTCACTGCGTGGATGCCGCAGGAATCCGAGAACACTGGAGGGGGTAATGCCGTCTATGGCGCGTAATTGCTTGGTAGTGAACCTTGATCGCTGCATCGGCTGCTATAGCTGCGAGGTGGCGTGCAAGATGGAGAACGATATCGCGATGGGCGAGCGCTGGAACAAGGTGCTGCAGATCGAGCCCGCCGGCGTGTTCCCCGATGTGCAGACGTACTGGCTTCCCGTGCAGTGCCAGCAGTGCGAAGGCGCACCGTGCGTGCACGTGTGCCCGACCGGCGCCAGCTATCGCGACGAGGAGACGGGCAAGGTGCTCGTCGACAAGTCGAAGTGCATCGGCTGCCGTTACTGCATGATGGCGTGCCCTTACGGCGTGCGTTCCTGGAACAAGGAGCAGAAGGTCGTCGAGAAGTGCACCATGTGCAGCCATCTGACCAGCGCCGGCGAGAAGCCCGCGTGCGTGAAGAACTGCTGCGGCACGGCGCGTTTCTACGGCGATCTGGACGACCCGAACTCCGATGTCTCGAAAGAGCTGGCGAAGTATCCGGCCGAGTCCATCCATCATCTGCCCGACGTGGGCAACGGCCCCATCTCCGCCTACATCCTTTCCCCGAAGATCGCGAAGTGGGCAGGGGAGGACGTGCATCAGACCACGTCGAAGTACATGACCACTGAAGGGAGCGTCGACTAATGGAAGCCCAATGGTCCCTGGTTTTGTTCACCGTCATCAGCGGTGCGGGCGCCTGGCTGTTCGCGACGTCCATGATGGGCGCCCTGGCGAGGAAAAACCCGCTGCCCACGAAGGTCGAGACGATCGTGGCGATCGTGCTTTTGGCCGTTGGCGGCGTCGCCTCGGTGACGCATCTTAAGCACATCGATCGCATCTTCGAGGCGCTCAACCATCCCACGTCAGGCATCTTCGTCGAGGCCGCCCTTATCGGCGTGCTGATCGTGCTGGCTCTGATCTACCTGATCATGCTCGTGCGTAAGTCCGGTGAATCCGGCACGAGGATCGTCGGCGTCGTGACGATGGCCATCGCCATCATCTTCCCGTTCATGTGCGGCTATTCCTACATGATGGAGGCTCGTCAGGCGTGGATGACCATTGCCTTGCCCCTGTCGTACTGGGCCACGGCCGCCGTTGCCGGCGCGGGTCTGAACCTGCTGCTCAAGGCCGTTGCGAAGGACGAGGCCGCATCTGTGGGCTTTGCCGGCATCCTGACGGTCGCCTGCTCCGCGGTAGCCGCCGTGTGCTCCATCGCGTTCTTCGTCTACGCCGGCGCATGGCTGGGCAACGCCAAGTCCGGTTGCGTCGCATGGATCGTCGCCACGTTCGCGTGCATCGTCATCGCGCTTGTCGCCGGTGCGCTTGCCGTGAAGAAGGCCGAGTCCGCAACCGCGGCAGGCGTTGCGGCGACCGCAGCGGGCGTGGTGTGCGCCATCGCCCTGCGCGTGGCGATGTGGCTTGTGGGCACTCCGCTGCTCGATTTCTTCCTGCAGCCGCTCGACTAGCTTTTGCCTGACGGCGAAAGCGCTATTCGACGCTGCAGACGCTCGCGGCGCCTCGTCTTCGCGGGAACTCGAAAACTTGCGTATCAAGGTACGCTTCACCTTCGGGTTCCCGGCGATCCGGGGCGCCGCGGGCACCCTCGCCGACGTTGGTTTGACCTGCGAGTCTTTACTCGTTCGTAAAGCTTCGCAGGTAGGACCATGGACGAGCATGGTTATTTATCCGTTTGAGTGAAAAGGGGGAAGCATGACCGAGGACGAGAAAACCACCACCGAGGAGATGCTTGAGTTCCTGGATGCGAACGTCGACACGTTCACGTTCCTTTCCCAGGTGTTTTACAAGGAGCTGACCGAGGAGGCCATCGCCGAGCTGGCAGGGGGTCAGTGGCCCGAGAATACCGGTAATCAGGCGCTCGACCGCGGCTACAACCTTCTGCGCCGATACTTCAAGTTCAGCGCCGGCGATCGTCGCAGCCAGCTTGCCGTGGAGTACGCGCGCATCTTCCTGGCGGCAGGCGTGTTCTCTCAGGAGAGGCGCTCCGCCGTGCCGTACGAAAGCGTGTTCACCACCGAGGAGCACGTCATGATGGGCGGCACGCGCGATGAGCTGATCGATTGGTTCATCCAGGACGGTTTCAAGGTCAACCCCGATCTGCACGAACCGGAGGACCACATCTCCTTCGAGCTGGAATATCTGGCGCATATGAACGCGAAGGCTGCGACCCTTATCCGCGATGGGCGGAATATGGACGCCATCAAGAACGTGAAGCGCCAACGCCGTTTCATCGAGCAGCATCTGCTCAATTGGATCGGGCAGCTTCAGGAAGCGGCGGAAGAGTATGCGAAGACCACGTTCTATACGGGCATGCTGAAGGTGTGCCAAGGCGCGCTTGAGCAGGCATGCGATGCGCTGACCTGCGTGTCCGACGAATTGCCGCTGCTCGCCGCGTAAAGGGGTGTGCAATGAAACCAGCGAATCCGAGCCGCCGCGCGTTCGTGCTTGGCGCGGCTGCGCTCGCCGTGGGTGCCGGCATAGGCGCTGCAGCTCGCCCTTGTGCGGCCTCTTGCGATGCGTTGCGCCCGCCCGGTGCGGCCGACGAGGCCGAGTTCATGGCGCGTTGCATACGCTGCGACCGTTGCATCAGCGTGTGCCCGACCGATGTGCTGTACCCTCTTGGCATCGAGGCCGGCGTGCTGGCCGTGCGAACCCCGGCACTTGATTTCCGCGCCGGCAGCTGCACGTTCTGCGATCTGTGCCGGCAGGTGTGCCCGACCGAGGCCATCGGCAGCATCGACCCGTATGCGCCCGAGAAGGGCCGCATCGGCGGCGCGCAGGTCTTGCCCGAGCGTTGCCTGGCGTTTGCGACGCCCGGTTCATGCGGCATCTGCGTGGACGCCTGCCCGTATGGCGCGCTTTCATTCGACGATGAGCGACGTCCCGTCGTGGACGATTCGAAATGCAACGGATGCGGGGAGTGCGTGCGCATCTGCCCGGCGAACGTCAACACGTCGTTTTCCGGCGGCGAAGCGCGCGGGATCCGTGTGGCGACGGCAAGGCAGATGGCCGAGGGGGTCGAGGCATAGATGGGTATGGAGGAAAAGGAAACGGTGCAGGGCCGCGGCCGTGTGCAGGGCCGTCGCATGGTGCTTGCCCGCCGCGTGACCCTGACGGCGGTGCTCGTCGCGGTGCTGGCGTCGCTGGCGTTCGATTGCGGTCTGGGCACGCCTTCGTCGTTCGGCGTCGGGCAGTTCAACTTGTTGTGCCCGCTTGGCGGCCTTGAGGCCATGTTCGCGGCGAAGTCGTTCATCCCGATCGCAGCCATTTCGGCCGGCGTGGTGTTGGCGTTTTCGCTCCTGTTCGGGCGCGCGTGGTGCGCATGGGGGTGCCCTGCGCCGGTGATCAGGCGTTTCTTCAAGCGAGATCCCAAGCCGGCGAGTTTGCCCGATCAGGGCTGCGAGGGCGGTTGCGCATCTTGCGCGGGTGTTGCGTCCGCGTTCGATCTAAAGGAAAGCCTGCGAAGCATCGCGAAGGATAGCCGAACCTGGGTGCTGGTGGCGGTGCTCGTGTGCGCTCTGGTCGCGGGGCTTCCGTTGTTCTGCCTTGTATGCCCGATAGGGCTCACGTTCGGCAGCGTCGCCTCGTTGTGGCATCTCATCGTCGACAAGCAGATGACCGCATCGGTGCTCGTGTTTCCCGTCGCGCTTGCCGTCGAGCTGGTCTTGTGCCGCAAGTGGTGCATGAACGTGTGCCCGGTGGCGGGCCTGCTCGGCATATTCGGACGGTTCGCCGTAAGGTTCCGTCCGCATGTTAACGCGGATACGTGCTTGCGCGCCTCGAAGGGGGTGGCGTGCGATGTCTGCACCGTCGCCTGCGCCGAGCATATCGATCTGCACGCTGCGGATGTTTCCGCCCAGCTGGGCATGTGCACGCGTTGCGGCGAATGCGCGAAACGCTGCCCCACGGCGTCGATCGAGTTCAAGTAAGGGCGACTTGGTTTATCGCTTACGCGGGTGCTTGGGCCAAAAAGCCCAGGCGCCCGCTTTGCTTTACGGCCCGGGTCATGTGATACCATCGGGCTGAATGAACGACGAAGTCCCGTTGGGGAGGGGCTTTTACCAAGGGGGGATCATGGGGGATACCGTTGAGAGGCCTGTGGGGTCGGATATGGGCAATCGAGGCGTGAAGAGCGGTCTTGCTGCGCCCACGCCCATCGCCGAGCAATGGGCGTACCTGCGTTTCCTGGGTTTCGGCGCGTGGTGGGCTTGGATTTGGCTGTGCTACAACTCCACCGAGATCATGCGCATGTTCCCAACCGGCGACCAAACGCCGTTCGTGTTGCAGATGTACCTGCTCTCAACCGCGGGAATCGCCTGCAGCATGTTCGCTGCTGCGGCGATGTGGCGGCGGGTCACCAGGCTTCTCGAACGACGGGCGTTCGTGATCGCCGGCGCGTGCACGGCCTCGCTGTTCACTGTTTTGCTCGGCTATTCCGTGATTATGGGCGGCGGCCCGTTTTTCGCGATCGCGGCATTGCTCACGGGGGTGGGCACGTCCGTGCTGTGCTTGAAGGCAGGGTGCATCTACGGCTCCATCTCGTTGGGCGACTCGCTCACCGCCGGCGGCATTTCCCTTTTGTTTGCGGCGTTTCTGTATTACGTCGGCGTCGGCATCCCGCCCGAGCTCAGGCTGCTGTTCATCGCGGCATTGCCGATCGTGTCGGCTTTGCTGCTCACCATGGGCGATGCCGATCCGTTTCCCTCCGCCGCGCCGACCGAGGGCGAGCTCATGGCGCGCCGGTCTCCTGAGCGGCACATGTATCGCAAGCTAGTGGCTGCTTCGGCTTTGGTCGCGTTCACCGCAGGCGTGGGCAAGGGCATCACGTCGATGATCGGCAATGCCGATGTGTTCGCGCGCTCCGGCACCCTTATCGTGTTTTGCGTGGGTCTGCTTGCCATCGTCATCGTGGCGGTGGTCAATCATGGGGATACGGTGCGTGGCGCACGCAGGGTGTATTCTGGCTTGATCGTCCTCGGCATCGCTATGATGCTGCTTTCCTGCTTCGGCTTCGATGTCGCGTTCTTGTCGGTGGGCAAGGAGTGCCTTTGGATGGTGTTCTCCTGCTTCATGGCATACATGGCGTTTCGCTATGATTTCTCTGCCGTGCGGGTGTTCGGCATCGGCCAAGGCGTGTACTTCGTCGCTTCGCTCGCAGGGTGGGCCGTCGGCGGTTTTCTGCAGCCATATTATGTGGACGGCATTGTGCGCATGGGCGTGGGCATGGCGCTTGCGTTTCTGGTGGTGCTCGTGCTGGTGTACGTGTTCCCGGAGAACGATTTGAAGCGGATTATGGCGCGCTCGGTGGATAGCGAGGCGGAGGCGCGTGCGCTCTCGGCGGATCCTTGCGCCGCATGTCAGGCTTGCGCGGCGGCTTCGATGGCGGCGAATGGTTCGGTGGCCGGTGGGGCGTCGGTTTCCGGCGCTTCAGGGGCCGAGCCTCGTAAGGAGGCGAAGGCTTCGGTCGGGGGCGGCGATGCTGCGGCCGGCGGTACCGCGGCGTGGGGTACGAACGGCCCTCTTTCGCAAGATGTTGAAGGTGCGCCTTTGGTTGCCGCGCACGATGGGGGAGATGCGATCTCGTTATGCGATCCTTCCAATCCCGTGTACGGTCTATCCGCACGTGAACTGGAGATCCTCGACCTGTTCGCCCAGGGCCGCAGCGCGAACTGGATCGCCGAGCACCTGACCATCTCGAAGAACACTGTGCGCACGCATCTGAGGGCCATATATTCAAAGCTCGACGTGCACTCCAGGCAAGAGCTGCTCGACTTCCTTGCGGGCAATCGGGCAGAGTAGGGAAAGGGGAAAGGCAGCCCTAAGCTGTGCCCAAACTTGGTCGATCTCAATAACGGCAACGTCGCAAGGGAGGTTCCGGTGCTTGGCCCGCGCCCCCAAAACTTGGATGGCGTAAATAGAGGCAATGCCGCGATGGGCCGGCTCCGGAACTCCTCCGGGGCCGGCCCATTAGGTTTAACCCGACGCATACGGGAATCGTCCCGTTGCGGATGACGTTATGCCGTCGTCGCGGGTTGAATCGCCGCGTCGCTTTCATCTTCGCTATCTTTTTCGGCATCAACTAGCGCGAAGTGCTCCATGGCGAGCGTTCGGATCGTGGAGATGACGGGTACGCCCAAAAGCACACCCAGAAGGCCGAATAGCGACCCGCCCGCGATCACGGCAACGAACACCCAGATGCTCGGCAGGCCCACTGACTGTCCCACCACGTTCGGGTAGATGAGGTGTCCCTCGATTTGCTGGAGAACCACCAAAAACACGATGAATTGCAGGGCCTGCATAGGATCTTGCGACAGGATCATCGCGGCTCCCATGATGCCGCCGATCCACGCGCCGGCAAACGGAATGAGCGACGACACGCCTACGATAAGGCCGATGGACGCCGCATAGGGGAATTGCAGGATGGTGCCGCCGATGGCGCACAGGGCGCCCAAGATAACGGCCTCGATGCATTGCCCGCGGATGAAGCGCGAGAAGCAGTCGTTGGTGATGGCGCACGCGTGCAGCACGCGGCGGCGCAGGTCCTCGCCGGGGATGAAGCTGGCCGCGCGCATGGCGCCGGCGTGCACGCGGTCCTTGTCGAGCAGCAGGTACAGCGCGAACACCATGCCCAGCAAGATCGAAAGCGTCAGATGCGCCACCTCGCCGCTGGTCTGCGCCACGATACGCAGCGCCTGGTCGGTGCCGCCCATGGCGTCCAGTGCCTTTTGCCCGATAGAGTTCCAGGTTGCGTCGTCCAGAAGGGGGATGGCTTGCGCGCCGGGAAGGTTCGCGATGGCCTGCGACGCCATGGCGGCGGCTTCCGATATGCCGGTGATGATGGCGGCGCCCACGGACTTGAACTCGCCGCCCACGAACGTGGTCAGCGCCGCAAGCGCCAAGGTGACGGCGGCGATGGCCAAGATGACGCAGATGGGGCGGCGCGTTTTCGTCACCAGCGCGTTGGTGGAGCGGGGAAACCATCGGGATTCGAGTCCCGCCGCTATGAAGTTGAGCAGATATGCCAGCACGGCGCCGATGGCCAGAGGCTCAAGAGCGGACCAAACGGTTGAGAAGATGGAGCATAGGCCGTCGAATCGGGCGACGGCCAGCGCCGCCACTGCCAGGGCGGCGACGAGGATAAGGGCGTAGCGTATGGTGTGCCTGTTCATGCGATCCTGTCGGTTGAAGGGGGATGGGCCGCGCAGTTGCGCGTTTCGCTATCAGTATAAGCGTGTGCGGCGGGCAAGGAGCCGCGCTTGCGCGCTTGTCGACCTTTCGTGAAGAACGCCTTGCACAATCTGGGAGAAAAGGGGCAAAAGGGGTCTAAAAGCGCTTCCGGTGTGTGCGGATTGCACGTAGCAAGGGCAACGGGCGCTGCGCGGCTCCGGGCTACCTTATTATGTATACGAAACGTTAACGGCTTAGCAGTCCCTTGACGGGAGTGCTAACATGAACAACCGAGACCATAATCATATGCCGCGAGAATCGAGGCTTCATGTCATTTGAGAAGTTCACGGACAAGGCGCGCAAGGTGCTCGTCTTGGCCCAGGACGAGGCACGCGCCCTGCATCAGCCTTATGTGGGCACCGAGCATATCCTGCTTGGCCTCATCCAAGAAAAGGACGGCCTTGCCGCCCAGGCCCTTGAGCGCCTGGGAGTGGCCTACGACGCCGTGGTGAAGGGCATCCGCGAGGTGGCCTCCATCGATGAGGGCGCCGACGTGTCCGGCCACCTATCGTTCACCCCGCGCGTCAAGCGCGTGCTCGAGAACAGCCTGCGCGAGGCCATGCAGATGGGGCAAAGCTACATCTCCACCGAGCATCTGCTGCTCGGCATCGTGCGCGAGAACGAGGGCACGGCGCTCGACGTGCTCTCGCGCCTTGGCGTGAAGGGCGACGATGTGCGCACCGCGCTCAACGATTTGGTGGGCCAAAGCCCTGTGTACGCGGGCCGCAACCCCTTTGAGGCCGCCGGCACCGTGCCCGACAGCGCCCTGAAGGAGTTCGGTACCGACCTTACGCAGAAGGCGCGCGACGGCAAGCTCGACCCGGTCATCGGCCGCGCCGGCGAGATCGAGCGCGTCATGCAGATCCTCTCCCGCCGTCAGAAGAACAACCCGCTGCTCATCGGCGAGCCCGGCGTGGGCAAGACCGCCGTCGCCGAGGGCTTGGCGCAGCTCATCGTGTCCAACCAGGTTCCCGATATCCTGCGCGGCAAGCGCCTGCTCACGCTCGACGTGTCCGCTCTTGTGGCCGGCAGCAAGTACCGCGGCGAGTTCGAGGACCGCTTGAAGAAGTGCATCAAGGAGGTCAAGGACGCCGGCGACATAATCTTGTTCATCGACGAGATGCACACGCTTATCGGCGCGGGTTCTGCCGAGGGCTCCATCGACGCGGCCGCCATCCTCAAGCCGCCGCTGTCGCGCGGCGAGATCCAGGTCATCGGCGCCACCACCATCGACGAATACCGCAAGCATCTGGAGAAGGACAGCGCCCTTGAGCGCCGCTTCCAGCCCATCACGGTCGGCGAGCCCAACGAGGAGCAGGCGCTGCGCATCATGGAGGGGCTGCGCGACCGCTACGAGGCGCATCATCAGGTGCATTTCACCGACGAGGCGCTTCAGGCAGCCGTCACGCTGTCCGATCGCTACATCCAGGACCGCTTCCTGCCCGACAAGGCCATCGACGTCATGGACGAGGCCGGCGCCCGCATGCGCATCCGCAACATGACCTTGCCCGACGAGCTGCGCGAGATGGACGACAAGCTGCGCCAGATCCGCTCCGACAAGGACAAGGCCATCGCCGAGCAGGACTTCGAGCGCGCCGCCAAGCTGCGCGACCAGGAGTCCGCCGTGAAAGACGAGCGCGCAGCCGCCGAGAAGAAGTGGGCCGAGGATTCCCAGAAGTCGGTGCACGAGGTAACGGCGCAGGATATCGCCGACGTCGTCTCCATGACCACCGGCGTGCCCGTGTCCAACCTCACCGAGGCCGAAACCGAGAAGCTGCTGCGCATGGAAGGCGTGCTGCACGAGCGCGTCATCGGCCAGGAAGAGGCCGTGACCGCGTTGTCGAAGGCCATCCGCCGCAGCCGCGCCGGTTTGAAGGACCCCAAGCGCCCCGCCGGCAGCTTCATCTTCCTGGGCCCGTCGGGCGTGGGCAAGACCGAGCTGTCCAAGGCGCTTGCCGAGTTCCTGTTCAGCTCCGAGGACGCGCTCATCAGCTTCGATATGTCCGAGTACATGGAGAAGCACTCCGTCAGCCGTCTGGTCGGCTCGCCTCCGGGCTACGTGGGCTTCGATGAAGGCGGCCAGCTCACCAAGGCCGTGCGCCAGCGCCCGTATTCGGTGGTGCTGTTCGACGAGATCGAGAAGGCCCATCCCGATGTGTTCAACATCCTGCTGCAGATTCTGGAGGAAGGCCGTCTGACCGACGCCCAGGGCCGCACGGTCGATTTCCGCAACACGGTCATCATCATGACGTCCAACGTCGGCGCCCGCGAGATCTCCGCGCCCACCACGCTCGGCTTCAGCCCCGAGGGCAAGGCCGGCCTTTCCGACAAGGAGATCAAGTCTCGCGTCATGGGCGAGGTGAAGAAGCTGTTCAGGCCCGAGTTCTTGAACCGTATCGACGAGATCATCGTGTTCAAGTCCCTGACGCAGGAGCAGATCGTCAAGATCGCCAAGCTCATGGTGGCCGACCTGCGCGAGCGCTTGATCGCCCAGAACATGACCATCAACCTCACCGATGACGCCTACAAGCTCATCGCGAAGGAAGGCACCGATGCCGCCTACGGCGCCCGCCCGCTGCGCCGTGCCATCCAGCGCCTGCTGGAAGACCCGCTGTCCGAGGAGCTGCTCGAGGGCAAGTGGACGTCGGGTTCGGTCATCCAGGCAAACGTTTCCGAGGACGGCGAAAGCCTTGCGTTCGTCCCTGGCACGGGATCCATCCCCGCGCCGCGCAAGCACGATAACATCGCGCGCGATGCCGAGCTTCTGCTCACGAACTTCGATCTGGGCCATGCCGGCGTTTCCGGCTCGGGCGGGTCGGCAAGCGGTGGCGCTGCGGATTAAGGTTCCGGTTGCTCTCGCTGCGCCCTGCTTGGGCCGGCTGGGAGCGCCTGCCACGCGCTCTTTTTCCATACAGCGCGTAGCGTGCCTGCGAAAACGCGGCAGTTGCTTTAGAATGTAAGGCGGTCCCGAAAGGGGCCGCCTCATTTGTTTTCGACGGAAAGAGGAAACCATGCCCAAGACCGTTGACCCGGTGTTCTCGTCCTCGGTGCTCGCCGCAGCCGATCTGGCCACGGCGCTCGACATCGATGCGCTCACGCAATCCTTGGCCGGCCTTGAGGGCAAGGTCGACAAGAACCCGAAGACGGCGGCCATCATCTTGGCCGGCGGCACGGGCGAGCGTTTCGGCAAGGAGGGCGGCAAGCAGCTGGTGGAAATCGGCGGCAAACCGATCCTCACCTGGTCTGCCGAGGCCTTCGACGCCGTGGGCGATATCGGCCTCATCGTCATCGTCTGCCCGGCCGATCGTCAGGCGGAATACCTGAGCAAGGCCGTCGACCCCTTCCCGTTCGCCACGCCCATCGTGGTCGCCGCGGCGGGCTCCACGCGTCAGGAATCGGCGTTTTCCGGTCTTGAGCTCGTGCCCGAGGAGTTCGAGTACGTTGTCATGCACGACGGCGCCCGTCCGCTCATCTCGGCCGATCTGATCGCCCATACTATCGCCACGCTTAAGGGCAACATCGACGCCGACGGCGCCGTGGTGGCCCATCCCGCCATCGACACGCTGAAAGTGGTGGAGAACGGCGTCATCGTCGGCACGCCCGACCGCAGCGTGTTCTGGAACGCGCAGACCCCGCAGGTTTTCCGCGCAGGCATCTACCGCCGCGCGCATGCCTCGGCGCTCTCCGACGGCTTCGTCGGCACCGATGACAGTTCGCTGATCGAGCGTCTCGGCGGCCGCGTCCTTGTGGTGGAGGGCAAGCGCGACAACATCAAGCTCACCGTACCGGAGGATTACCTCATGCTCGTGGCCGCCGTGCGCGAGCGTTATCTCAAGCAGAAAGGCGAGCAGGAGCAATGAGCCTGGGATTCAGCGCCCTGCGCATAGGGCAGGGCTACGACGTGCATAAGCTGGTCGAGGGCCGCAAGCTCATCATCGGCGGGGTGGATATCCCGCACACTCTGGGCTTGCTCGGCCACTCCGACGCCGATGTGCTGGCACATGCTGTGGCAGATGCGCTGCTCGGCGCCATCCGCGGCGGCGACATCGGCAAGCTTTTCCCCGATACCGACCCCGAATGGGAGGGTGCCGATTCCATGAAGCTGTTGGCGGCGGTGGCGGCCAAGGTGCGCGAAGAGGGTTACCAGATCATCGACGTCGATAGCGTCATCGCAGCTCAGGCACCGAAGATGGCGCCGCATCGCCAGCAGATGCGCGAGAACCTGGCAACTGCTATGGGCATCGCGGTCGACAACGTCGGCGTGAAGGCAACCACTACCGAGCACCTGGGCTTCGAAGGCCGTCAGGAGGGCATCTCCGCCACGGCCGTGGCCCTGCTGGCGCGATGTAGCTAGTTCGGGCGCAGGTTTCGGCGCTCGGTCCCTTCGCAGCCTTCGTCAACCCGCCGCACCATGCGGCATGCATATAGAACAGGAACGCAAATGCTTAAGATTTACGACACCAAACTTCGCGAGAAGGTGCCTTTCGAGTCGCTCGAGCACGGGAAGATCGGCATGTACGTATGCGGCCCCACCGTGTACAACTACATCCACATCGGCAACGCGCGCACCTTCGTCAGCTTCGACGTCATCCGCCGCTACCTCTCCTGGCGCGGCTTCGACGTGAAGTTCGTCTCGAATATCACCGATGTCGATGACAAGATCATCAAGAAGGCCAACGAAGAGGGCCGCAGCGCAGCTGAGGTTGCCGCCGAGTATTCGCAAGCCTTCCTCGACGATATGCACGCCATGAACGTGCAGGACCCCGATGTGCGCCCGCGCGCTACCGAGGAGATTCCCGAGATGATCCAGCTCATCCAGGAGCTCATCGACGGCGGCCATGCGTACGAGGTCGAAGGCGACGTCTACTTCAGCGTGCGCAGCTACGCTGATTACGGCGCGCTGTCCGGTCGCAACATCGACGAGATGGAGGGCGGCCATCGCGAGCTGCGCGCCGACGGCCAGGGCTTGGAAGACCGCAAGCGCGACCATCTCGACTTCGCGCTGTGGAAGGCCGCCAAGCCCGGCGAGCCTTCTTGGGAAAGCCCGTGGGGCCAGGGCCGTCCCGGCTGGCACATCGAGTGCTCGGCCATGTCGCGCAAGTACCTGGGCCTGCCCTTCGACATCCATGGCGGCGGCGCCGACCTGGTGTTCCCGCATCACGAAAACGAGCGTGCCCAGTCCGAGGCCGCATGCGGCTGCACCTTCGCCAATCATTGGATGCACAGCGGCATGCTGCAGATCAACCACGAGAAGATGAGCAAGTCGCTGGGCAACTTCCTGCTGTTGCGCGACATCCTCAAGACCACGTCCCCCGATGTGCTGCGTTTCCTTATGCTGCAAACGCATTACCGCAGCCCGCTCGATTTCTCCGACGAGCGTCTTGACGAGGCTGCATCCGCGCTTTCCCGCATCGAGAACGCCGTGCGCAACCTTGATTGGCAGATGAAGAACGCCCAGGATGTGCCCAGCCCGCTTGATACCCAGGCAATTCTGAAGCAGGCGAAGTCCACGCGCGTCGAGTTCGTCCTGGCCATGGACGACGACTTCAACGCTCCGCGTGCGCTGGGCGAGGTGTTCGACCTGGTCGGTTTCGCAAACACCCAGATCGCCGACAAGACGCTTTCGCTCTCCGATGTTCCCGCCGTGCGCGATCTGCGCGAGACCATCACTACGCTCATGCGCGTGTTCGGCGTGGAGGTTGCTCCTCAGGATTGGGAGGACGCGCAGGAAGATGCGTATCCGGCCGAGGTCGTCGACCTGGCGAAACAGGTTGCCGGCTACGAAGGCTCGGATGCTCATGAGGCTGTCGACGCCCTGCTCGATGCCCGTGCCACCGCGCGTGCCGAGAAGAACTGGGCCGTGGCCGATGCCGTGCGCGATGGCCTTACGGGGCTGGGCTTCACCATCGAGGACACCCCTCAGGGTGCTCGCGTCAGCTACGACCCTTCCGAGGGCAAGTAGGTTAACACCGACGTTGCGGGCCGCTGCGCCGCTTCGTTCCCATTCTCAACCTTGCGGGCGTGGCCGAAAGGCCGCGCCCGGTCTGGCCTGATGCAAGATGCGTTTTACCGGGCTGGGGCAAAGGGTGCCGGATTTGCCGTGCGGCGTCCGGTTGGATGGGTTCGAGGCCTCGCGGCGGCTTTCGTGTTTGTACTGGATCGATTACTACGAAGATTGCTACCGATGACTGACTTTTCAACAACCGAGCTCCTTGCGCCTGCGGGCGGCCGCAGCCAGCTCGAGGCTGCCGTCCGTTTCGGGGCGGATGCGGTGTATTTGGCCGCCGACAGGTTCGGCATGCGCCAACGTGCCGAGAACTTCACGCTTGACGATATCCCGTCCGCCGTCGCCTTCGCGCATGCGGCGGGCGTGAAGGTGTACGTGACGGTGAATACGCTCATGAACCAGGCGGATATCGCCGCCTTGCCGCCGTATCTGGAGGCCCTTGACGCCTCGGGCGCCGATGCGCTCATCGTCAGCGACCTTGGTGCGTTCTCTCTGGCGAAGGGCTACGCGCCGCATATGGAGCTGCATGTGAGCACGCAGGCTTCCGTGATGAACGCCGAAGCTGCGCGCGCCTGGCACGACCTGGGCGCCTCGCGCGTGGTGGTCGCGCGCGAGATGAGCGTGGAGGATATTGCCGAGCTGCGCGCGCAGGCGCCGCGCGATCTTGAGATCGAGGCGTTCGTGCACGGCGCCATGTGCATGGCGTTCTCGGGGCGCTGCATGTTGTCGGCGGCCATGACGGGGCGCTCGGGCAACAAGGGCTATTGCGCGCAGCCGTGCCGATGGAGCTATGCGCTGGTGGAGGAGAAACGCCCCGGCGCCTATTACCCCATCGAGGAGGATGTGCGCGGCACCTACGTTATGAACGCGCATGACCTGTGCATGATCGAGCATCTCGATGAGTTGATGCAAGCTGGCGTCAGCTCGTTTAAGATCGAAGGCCGCAACAAGCGCGCGTTCTACGTGGCCACGGTGGTGCATGCCTATCGGGCGGTCATGGATGGCGCCGATCCGTCCACGGTCATGTCCGACCTGCATGCCATTTCGCATCGCCCCTATGGCACCGGCTTCTATTTCGGCCAGCCAAGCCAACGCCAGGAGCGTGACGGTTATGACAAGGATTACCTGCATGCCGCTACGGTGACCGCATGCCGCCCGGAAGGGGAGGACAGGTGGCGAATCGAGGCCACATGCCATAACCGTTTCCGCGAAGGCGATGAACTCGAGGCGCTTTCTCCGCGCAAGGCCATTGAAACGACGAACGTGAAGGGCCTCACCTGGCTGGTGCAGCCAAACGACGACCGTCCCAATCCGTCACCCGAGCCGGTGCCGGTGGCGAATCGCACTATGGAAACCTATGCGTTCACCAGCGAGATCGCCTTACAGCCGGGCGATCTGCTGCGTATCCGCGTGGATTCCGCTTCTCAAGGTGTGCAGGAAGTGGGGGCATGAGCGGCTCCGAGATGGCGACGGCATCCGCGGTGGAGGCGCCCAGTCGCGCTCGCGGCAACCTCATGATCTCGGTGCTGGCGCTCAGCTGCTTCGTGTTCGGATGCGCCTATCAGTACATCTTGGGCGTGCCCGATCAGGTCGCGCAAATCGCCGGCATCGATTTATCACAGGTCAGCCTGATGATGGGCGTCTATGGCGTATGCAACGCCATCGGCACGCCGCTTCTGGTCATGGCGCTCACCTCGCGCGGTCCGAAAACATTGCTGCTGGTCAGCCTCGCGCTTATGGTGATGGGTATGGCTATTTGCGCCGCCACCCCCATCTATCCCGTCATTTTGACGGGCCGTGCCGTCATGGGCGTGGGCAACGGCACCTTCGCGGCAACCGCCTACATCGCGGCAAGCCGCATCGCTGGCCCTTCGCGCGCCGCCTCGGCCATGTCGAATGTGGCGCTGGGCTTCAGCGCATCGTTCGTCTTCGCGCTTCCCGCTGCGCGCATGCTGCGCAACGTCATCACCTGGCAGCAGGCGTATTGGGTGCTCGTCGTTGCGGCATGCGTCGCGTTCGCGGTCATAGCGCTCATCGTGCGCGTACCCGACGCGCCGAGCGGCTCGTCGGCTGGGCAGGGCCGTCGCAGCTCCGATGCGCTGAGCGTGTTCCGCAATCCCTGCGTGGTGCTGCCGTTGATCTGCACCGTGCTCATGTTCGTGGGATACGCCTCCATGAACACCTACATCACGCCGTTTATGGAAAGCGTCCTTCCCCAGCCGGAGTGGGTGAGCGGCTCCCTGTTCGCCTTCGGATTGATGAGTATGATCGGCTCGAAGGCAAGCGGTTGGGCAGCCGATCGCTTCGGTTCGGCTTCGGCGGTCATCGGCTGCGTGGCGCTTCAGGCGGTAACGCTGGTGGTGTTGGGGCTTGTCACGGGATCGTGGCTTGCGGCGCTGGCGGCGGCGTGTATGTGGACGGGCATATCCTGGGGATTCTTGCCGGCGCAGAACTCGTTCATCATGCTCAACGCCGGGGATGAGGCGGCGTTCGCCGTCAGCCTGTCGAACTCCTCGCTGCAGCTCGGCAGCGCGCTCGGGTCGTTCGCCGCAGGCGTGTTCATCACCTGCATGCCGCTTCTGGCGATGCCGTTCGTCTCCGCTGCTTTCACCGCCTGCGCGGTGGCCGCCGAAATAGCGGCATTGCGTTTGTCCCGCAGGCAAAAGCGCGCACAGTAAGCTGAAGGGTTCCGCTGTTTTCGGTTTTTGCCGCATCCGTTCGGCGATTGTCGCGCGCAAAGGGCGCGCGGTAACGCCGGTTGCTTGGCTCGTGCGATTCCTTTGTCCGTTCAGCGGTTTAACGGGCAAGCTGTTTACGCGCCGGTGTAATATATGCTTAACAGATTCGATGCAGGGGTGCCCGGCGGCAACGTCGGCGCTGAGAGGGCGCATGCCTAACCCTTTGAACCTGTCCAGGTAACGCTGGCGTAGGGAGCATCTCTCGTGCACGGACGAGGGCGCCATCTTCTACGGTAGCGTCCTCGTTTTTCGTTGCAAAGGAGAGAATATGATCGAACAAAATCAGCTCGAGGCATCCATCGCGAAGGCCGCCGCCGATGTGCGCGCCAACAATCCCCTGGCCGGATCCATCACCAACACCGTTACCATCGATTTCGTGGCCAACGCCCAGCTCGCCGTCGGTGGCTCGGCTGCCATGGTCTATCTGCCCGACGAGGGCGAAACCCTGGTTGCCGCAGGCGGTGCCGTGTACCTGAACATGGGCACGCTGTTCCCCATTTACGAGCAAACCATCCCGCGCACGGCGGCCGCGGCTCAGGCCGCCGGCAAGCCGTGGGTGCTCGATCCGGTGGGAATCGGCATCGGCAGCCTGCGCACCAAGCTCCTTTCCGAGCTCAAGCAGTATAAGCCCGCCATTGTGCGCGGCAATGCCTCCGAGATCATCGCGCTCGCCGGTCTGTGGGGTCTTGAGGGCACGGCCGACGATCTTTCGCGCGCCCGTGGCGTCGACACCGCCGATACGGTGGAGGCTGCGCGTGCGGCGGCTATCGCGCTGGCTCGCTATACGGAAGGCGCCGTCGTCATCTCCGGCGAGTCCGACCTGGTCACCGACGGGCATTCGGTCGTCATCAGCCATGGCGGCAGCGCGCTCATGGGCAAGGTCACCGGCTTCGGCTGCTCGCAGGGCGGCGTGCTTGCCGTGTACGCAACGCAAACCGATCCGTTCACGGCAGCCGTTGCCGCGGTGAACCACTACAATCTGGCGGGCGTCGCGGCTGCAGCCGTCGCCGATGCTCCGGCAAGCTTCAAAGTGGCCTTCATCGACGAGCTGTTCCGTGCAACCCCCGAGGCGGTTGCCGGCAACTCCATCGAGATTCAGGAGGCATAGCATCGTGAACACGCTGGTTGCCGTGGCCATCGCTCCGTTCGGCGTGGGCGACGAGCTTGCACCCGAGGTGGCCGAGGTGGTTCGCGTCATCCGCGAATCGGGTCTGCCCAACAAGACCTATTCGATGTTCACCGAGATCGAAGGCGAATGGGACGAGGTCATGACCGTGGTCCGCGATGCCACGTTCGTCTTGGCGCAGAAGGGCATCCGCACTGAGGTCATCCTGAAGGCGGATGTCCGCCCTGGGTTCGAGAACATGATGGAGCAGAAGGTTCGAAGCGTCGATGCGATCCTTGAAAGCAACGTTGCCGATGGGAACGCCGAAAAGGGGGAATAGCATGAGCATGCGAGACAACCTGGATATTTCCGCATATCTGGTTCTGGGTCCGGAAAACACCTTGGGCCGACCCGTTGCCGACGTGGTGGCCCAGGCCATCGCGGCAGGGTTCACTTGTGTTCAGATCCGCTCGAAGGAGTGTTCGGCTCGCGAGCTCATCTCCTGCACGGCCCAGGCATCCGAGGTTCTACGGCAAGCCGGCGCGCAAGACCGCGTGGCGCTGCTCATTGACGACCGTCTGGATGCGGTGTATGCCGCTCGTCAGCAGGGTGTCAAGGTCGATGGCGTGCACGTTGGCCAGACCGACATCCCCGTCGAGGCGTGCCGCGCCCTGCTCGGTCCCGATGCGGTGGTCGGCCTTTCCGCTCGTGCGGACGAGATGCTCGAGTACGTGAAAACCGCCGATATGTCGCTGGTCGATTATCTGGGCGTCGGCCCGCTGCATGAGACGCCCACGAAAACCGACTGCGGTTTGGCGGCGGACGGCACCATTATCACGAAAAGCCTTGAGGACTTGGCGGCGCTCCATCAGGCAAGCCCCGTTCCCATCGTGGTTGGCGGGGGAGTGAAGGTGGCGGACATCCCCGCCGTCGCGCAAACCGGCGTCGATGGCTTCTTCGTGGTATCCGCGGTATGCGCCGCGCCTGACCCGCATGCAGCTGCTCAAGAACTCGTGCAAGCATGGAACGCTGCGAAGCAAGCTAACTAACGCAAACGGAAGCAAGCGCAAGTAAGGCCCGCTCAATCGAGCGGGCCTTACCTATTTATATATGTATCGGTCGCAAAAAGAATCTAGACACGATTCAATGCCGAGCATGCTTGCAAGGGAGAATCGACGTAGGCAAGAGAAGCCTGCCTGCCCTTTACGCGTTTGCGTTCACGGCATGTATCCATTCGAGCTAAAACAAGTTGGCGCATCATCGTTGCCGCATTGTGCCGACGTTGCTCGAACGGCGCATCCGATCGGCGTATCCGGCTTAATCCTGCAGCAGCTTCTCCGCGTATGCCAGCTTCACGCAGCAAACGAACACGTCGAGCGCCGCATCCAGCTCCTCGACGGGCGGCAGGCTGGGGGCGATGCGGATGTTGCTATCGGCCGGGTCCTGCTTGTACGGCCAGGTGGCGCCTGCGCCCGTCATGGTGACGCCGGCGTCTTTGGCAAACTCCACGATCCGCTTCGCGCATCCGGCGGGGGCGTTGAACGAGACGAAGTACCCGCCGCGCGGCTTGCTCCAGGTGCAGCCGCCGATTTCGTTCAGGCCCTCGGACAGCTTGCGGTCCACCAGCTCGAACTTGGGGCGCAGGATGGCGGCGTGCTTGGCCATGTGCTCCGCCAGGCCCTTCCCATCGTGCAGGAACTTCACGTGACGCAGCTGATTGAGCTTGTCGTGGCCGATGATCTGCGGACTCATATGCGCCTTCATGTCCGCGATGTTGGCGCTGCTTGCCGCCATAGCCGAGATGCCCGCGCCGGGGAAGGTGACCTTGCTGGTGGAGGCGAACTTGAAGCAGCGGTCGGGGTTCCCGGCATCATCGCAGGCGCGGCGGATGTCGAGCAGCTGGTCCTGCTGCGCCGCGTCGTCGTTCAGGTGATGGATGCCGTACGCGTTATCCCAGAAGATGCGGAAGTCGTCGGCCGCGCAAGACATGCCGGCCAAGCGGCGCACCACCTCTTCGGAATAGGTTGCGCCGCTGGGGTTGGAATACTTCGGCACGCACCAGATGCCCTTGATCGAAGCATCTTCGGCAACCAGGCGCTCTACCTCGTCCATATCCGGGCCGTCCTCGTTCATGGCAACGGGGATCATCTTGATTCCAAAGGCCTCGGTCACGCCGAAGTGCCTATCGTAACCCGGGCAGGGGCACAGCCATTTCACCTCGTCAAGCTTGCACCAGGGCGTATGACCCAGCGTGCCGAACATCCAGCAACGAGCCATGGTGTCGTACATGATGTTCAGGCTGGAGTTGCCGAATACCATCACATGCTCGGCGTCATCGTCGAGCATAACGGCCATAAGGCGCTTCGCCTCGGGAATGCCGTCGAGCACGCCGTAGTTTCGGCAGTCCGTGCCATCTTCGGCGGTGCAGTCGTCGACATCGACGATGCACGTGAGCATGGGCATGCTCAGGTCAAGTTGTGCGCGGGAGGGTTTGCCGCGCGCCATGTTCAGAGCCAGCCCCTTCGCCTTGAAAGACTCGTATTCGCGGGTGAGCGCATCGCGCGTTGATTCCAACGCTTCGTGGGCAAGCTCTGCGTAAGCTGGCATCGTGGTGCATCCTTTCGCCGTTTGCGGGGTAAGAACAATCGAAAACACCTACCTGAGGTAGGCAAAGTCAAGTATAATCCCAGCGTCAATGTAAACAATCGACCGGTCGTTAAATGCGTCCGTTTCCCGGATTTCGGCGATGCCGGCTGGAGGGCCGTGCAGTTTGCCTGGGGGATGGGCTTGAAAACGGCATAAGGGGCGGGCACAGAACATGGAATCGAATGATTTGCTGGTCGTTTTGGCCATGGTTATCTACTTCGTCGTGGTGCTGGCGGTGGGTTTTTCCTACGCCAAGCGCTCGAACTCCTCTACCGATGAGTACTTCATCGGCGGTCGTAAGGTGGGCCCGTGGTTCACGGCGCTGTCCGCCGAGGCCTCCGATATGTCGGGCTACCTGCTCATGGGCATCCCCGGTCTTGCTTACTTCTTCGGTGCCTCCGAGGCCATGTGGACCTGCATCGGCCTTGCTATCGGCACGTATTTGAACTGGCTGTTCGTGGCCAAGCGCCTGCGTCAGTACTCCGAGCGCGTGCATGCCATCACCATTCCGGCCTTCTTCTCCAACCGCTTCCATGACAAGAAGAACATCCTGTCCACGGTGGCGGCGGTCATCATCTTGCTGTTCTTCTGCGTATATACGGGCAGCTGCTTCGTCACGTGCGGCAAGCTGTTCCATACGCTGTTCGGCATCGACTATGCGGCCATGATGATCTTCGGCGCCGTGGTGGTGTTCGCATACACGCTGGTGGGCGGCTACCTTTCGGTTGTGGCAACCGACTTCATCCAGGGCTGCTTGATGTTCTTCGCCCTGGCAGTGGTGCTCATCGGCTCCATCGCCTCCGTCGGCGGCATCGATGTGACGGTGGCTTTCCTGCAGAACATCCCCGGCTTCTTGAACGGCGGGCAGCTTACTACGCCCATCATCGACGCGGATACCGGCCTGCAGGCGGTCCAGGGCGATCAGCCGCTGTTCGGCGAACCTACCGAATACGGCATCCTCACCATCATCTCCACTCTGGCTTGGGGCCTTGGCTACTTCGGTATGCCGCAGGTGCTCGTGCGCTTCCTCGGTATCCGTTCCGCCGAGGAGGTTCGCCAGTCGCGTATCATCGCCGTGGTATGGGTCGTCATCTCCATGGTATGCGCTCTGTGCATCGGCTTCATCGGCCGCGCCATGCTGCCTACGTATTTCGGCACCAATGCGGCTGCCGAGAACATCTTCATCGTCATCGCCCAGATGATCCTGCCCGCCTTCATGTGCGGCGTGGTGGTGTCCGGCATCCTGGCGGCGTCCATGTCCTCCGCTTCGTCGTATCTGCTCATCACCGGTTCCTCGGTGGCGGAGAACATCTTCCGCGGCATCATCAAGCGCGACGCCACCGATCGCCAGGTCATGATCGTCTCCCGCATCACGCTGGCCGTGGTCATGATCATCGGCATCCTTATCGCCCTTGATGAGAATTCCGTCATCTTCCGCGTCGTCTCCTATGCATGGGCCGGCCTCGGCGCTTCGTTCGGTCCGCTCGTGCTGTGCAGCCTGTATTGGCGTCGCACGAACCTTCCCGGTGCCCTTGCGGGCATGCTCGGCGGAGCTATCACGGTAGTGGTTTGGCACAACTTCATCAAGCCGCTCGGCGGCGTGTTCGGTATCTACGAGCTTCTGCCTGCCTTCATCATCTCGTTGGTGTGCATTTTCGTGGTGTCGAAGCTCACGGCAGAGCCCTCGCAGGAGATCTACGATGAGTTCGACCACTACACCGAGGCTCGCATGGATGAGGACGTGAATCCTGCGGCTGCGTAGTAACTGCGATACATACATAGGTATTTCGACGGGGAAGGGGCCTTGGGTTTCCTTCCCCGTTTCGCGTTTCGGGGGTTTGCGTAAAAGCATACACGTGAACTGGTTTTATGAACGCAAGCACACAAGCGTTTTTCCTGCAACCGTTCTCCGTGCTATCATATGCGATGCTATTGCCCGTAAACACAGTACCTAAGCTCAATCTAGGAGGTTCTTGGATGAGCCAATCTATAATCGATCTCAGCAGGCGAGCATTTATCGGCGGCGCGGCAGCGCTTGGCGCTACGTCGCTTATCATCCCCGAGTTCGCATTTGCTGAAACGGCCGCTGAGAAGCAGGCCGAGGCGGATGCCGTCCGCAACCAGCTTGTTGGCTTGCAGGCCGATCTTGAAACCGCTGGCGAAAACTATTATGCAGCTCTTGACGAGCAAGAGAGCGCTCAGCGCTCCATGGATGAGCAGCAGGTCAAGATCGATGAGACCACGCAGGAAATCGAGGGTCTGCAAGATCGCCTGAGCACGCGTGCCCGCAGCATGTACCGTTCCGGCTCCACCACGTTCATCGACTTTCTGCTCGGTGCTTCCTCTTTTGCCGAGTTCACCCAGAACTGGGAGCTGCTGAACCAGATCAACGCCAACGACGCCGATTTGGTCGACCAGACTAAATCCGCTCGTGAGCAGCTTCAGGCTGCCAAAGACGAATTTGCCCGCCAAGAGCAGATCGCTGCCCAGAAGGCCGCGGAATGCAAGCAGATCCACGACGAGGTTCAGGTCAAGGTTCAAAATGCTACCGACCTCATGAACTCTCTTGACGAAGAGGCACGTGCCCTTCTTGAGCAGGAGCAGGCTGCGGCCGCTGCCGCAGCGGCTGCCCAGGCACAGGCAGAGGCGGAGGCTGCAGCTGCAGCTGCCGGCGGCAACGGCGGCGGCAACCAGGGCGGCGGCAGCAGCAGCGGTGGCAGCACCATCGTCTATCCCAGCGGCGGCGGCTCCGCGGGAGACAACAGCGCTGCGTATTCCTACGCTTGCTCGCGTATCGGCTGCCCGTACGTTTGGGGTGCCGAGGGACCTGATTCGTTCGACTGCTCCGGCTTGGTCACGTGGGCATATCGTCAGCTTGGCATTGAGCTGCCGCATCAAAGCGAGGCTCAGATGGCTCGTGCTACTCGAGTGGTATCCGTCAGCGAGGCACGTCCGGGTGATGTTTTGTGGCGTTACGGCCACGTGGGAATCGCCGGCGGCTACGGCGGAACTCCCTATGTGCATGCTCCCACGTTCGGCGCATGCGTCCGCAATACCGACTCGCTTTCGTGGTCGAACTTCACGAATGCGCTGCAGTTCTAGTCGCCATAGGCCCTAGAAGACATATCCTGAATAGCATGTAATCGAGGGAAGGCATACACGCCTTCCCTCGATTTGTTTTAGAGCATGTAATCGATAGGCAACGCGCAATACCGTAGGAGGGAAGTAATGGGCCCAATGGCTGCAGAGCCCCCATTACAGATAACGTAACGGACGGCAGGGCACAGAATGAGATTTGCTTAAATGACGCCAAGGTCATGTCAGCATAAAGCTGAACAGGGAAAACAATACCTGCCATACGAATGGGGGAGCTCTGCGCATGTAAGAGAGACCCCATCTTTTTAAAAAAGTTGAAAAAAGGGGTTGCCACAACGTCTATTATCCCGTAATATACTACCTCGCTTGCGGAGCTCACGACAGCGAGCTTCGAAGTGGAACGCCTGCTGGAAAGCCGGACAGCTTACAGCAACGGGTGATAAGGATTCAAAGCTTTGAGAAGGTTTGAAGAGGATACACCCGGGGCCGTGTAAAGGGTTGACACGGTTTCTCAGCTAGCATATGATTCCACTGCTCGCGCGTTCGGGTTCTCACCGATCCGCAAGCAGGCAGCTTGATAAATGCACATGAATTAAGCAGCGAAACATGGGCGTGTGCCCGAGTGGTTAAAGGGGACGGGCTGTAAACCCGTTGACTCTGTCTACCTAGGTTCGAATCCTAGCGCGCCCACCATCTTTCGCCTGTGTAGCTCAGTCGGTAGAGCACTTCCTTGGTAAGGAAGAGGTCGTCGGTTCAAGTCCGATCGCAGGCTCCAGCTTTTTGGCGGTGTAGCTCAGTTGGTTAGAGCACACGGTTCATACCCGTGGCGTCACTGGTTCGAATCCAGTCACCGCTACCAATACTTACACTGCGCCCGATTTATCGGGCGCTTTATTTTAGATTCGTTTCGCGAAAGCGATCCTTATAAGGAGGATGAAACATGGCTAAGGAGAAGTTCGAGCGTTCCAAGCCGCATGTTAACATCGGCACCATCGGTCACGTTGACCACGGTAAGACGACGCTGACTGCCGCTATTTCCAAGACGCTGTCTGAGAACGACGGCTCCCATGGCACCGCTCACGCTGACTTCACCGCCTTCGAGAACATCGACAAGGCTCCCGAGGAGCGCGAGCGTGGCATCACGATCTCCATTGCTCACATCGAGTATGAGACCGATGCTCGCCACTATGCTCACGTTGACTGCCCGGGTCACGCTGACTACGTCAAGAACATGATCACCGGTGCTGCTCAGATGGACGGCGCTATCCTGGTTATCGCTGCTACCGACGGCCCCATGGCTCAGACCCGCGAGCACATCCTGCTCGCCCGTCAGGTCGGCGTTCCCTACATCGTCGTGTTCCTGAACAAGTGCGATATGGTCGACGACGAGGAGCTCATCGAGCTCGTCGAGATGGAGACCCGCGAGATCCTGTCCGAGTACGAGTTCCCCGGAGACGACATCCCGGTCATCCGCGGTTCTGCTCTGAAGGCCCTGGAGGGCGACAAGGAGTGGCAGGACAAGGTTTGGGAGCTCATGGACGCTGTTGACTCCTACATCCCCACGCCGGAGCGCGATGTTGACAAGCCGTTCCTGATGGCTGTCGAGGACACCATGACCATCACCGGCCGTGGTACCGTTGCTACCGGTCGTGTCGAGCGTGGCGTTCTGCATGTGAACGACCCGCTGGAGATTGTCGGTATCAAGGAGACCCAGAACACGGTCTGCACCGGCATCGAGATGTTCCGCAAGCTGCTCGACGAGGCTCAGGCTGGCGACAACATCGGCTGCCTGCTCCGTGGCATCAAGCGCGAGGACATCGAGCGCGGCCAGGTTCTCTGCAAGCCTGGTAGCGTTACCCCGCATCAGAAGTTTGAGGGCCAGGTCTACATCCTGACCAAGGAAGAGGGCGGCCGTCATACCCCGTTCTTCGATGGCTATCGTCCGCAGTTCTACTTCCGCACCACCGACATCACCGGTGTTGCTCACCTGCCCGAGGGCACTGAGATGGTTATGCCTGGCGACAACATCACCATCACCGCTGAGCTGATTCACCCGGTTGCAATGGAGGAAGGCCTCCGCTTCGCTATCCGTGAGGGTGGCCGCACCGTTGGTTCTGGTCGAGTGACCAAGATCATCGCTTAGTTTTAAGCTGCAGCTTTTAAAGGGCCCGCTTTCGGGCGGGCCCTTTCTTAAGATTCATGTGTATGCGTTCAAGCTTGTTTGAATACGGCTTATAAGGAGAGTTCATGCGCACGATGGTTACCTTGGCGTGTACGGAGTGCAAGCGCCGTAACTACACGACCAAGAAGAACAAGCAGAACAACCCTGATCGTATCGAGTTGAAGAAGTATTGCAAGTGGTGCCAGAAGCACACGCTGCATAAGGAAACTCGATAGTTTTCAGAGGTTAGCACGGGCATAGGCCAGTAGCTCCAATTGGTAGAGCGGCGGTCTCCAAAACCGCATGTTGGGGGTTCGAGTCCCTCCTGGCCTGCCAGCTCGAATAGCGAGCAGCTTGTAGTCAGGTTGCTAAATTGATCAGCAGCTTGATGCCAGGCTGCTTGTTTGGCGTTTAGAGGTAAAACGATCCCTAAAGGAATCAGATGGCTAAGAAATCAAAAACTCAGCGTGCGAAGGCGTCTGCCGCTCGTGCCGCTCGTAAGGAAGCTCGTCAGGCCGAAGCAGCAGCCGAGGCATTGAAGCAAGCCCAGGGCGAAAGCGCTGATACCGAAGCTCCTAAGAAGAAGCTGTTCGGTAAATCTTCTCAGGCTGCTGATTTCGCAAAGGACGCTAAGCAGAGCAAGGCTGTTGAAAAGAAGGCCGAGAAGAAAGCTGCTAAGCCCAAGAAGAAGCGTTTTCAGTTCCTCAGGGATGTCAAGGCTGAGATGAAGCGCGTTACTTGGCCCAGTCGTCAGGACGTTCTTCGTTGGAGCGTTGTGGTGGTTGCCGCACTTCTCTTCTTCGGCATTTACGTTGCTGTACTTGACAATGGCATTATCACGCCGCTGTTGTTTTTGATTTCCGGATTGGGGGCTTAAGGCATGTCGAAGAAGTGGTATGTGCTTCACACCTACTCCGGCTATGAGAACAAGGTGAAGACGAACCTTGAAACCCGCATCGAAACCATGGGTCTTGAGAATAATGTCTTCGCTATCGAGATTCCTACCGAGACCGTTACCGAGATCAAAGAGGGCGGTCGTCGCAAGGAAAGCGAAAAGAAGGTTTTCCCGGGTTACGTTTTGGTTCGTATGGAGCTTGATGATCGCAGCTGGGCTGCCGTTCGCAATACTCCTGGCGTGACCGGTTTCGTCGGCGCTGACAGCAAGCCTGCGCCGCTTACTCGCGACGAGTATAACAAGATCATGAAACGTACTAGTCATGAGGCCCCGAAGAAAACCTCTACCAATCTTGAGGCAGGGCAGGCCGTTAAGGTCGTTTCCGGTCCTCTGGCCGAGTTCGATGGCGTTGTCTCTGAGGTCATGCCTGATGCCGGCAAGGTTAAGGTCATGGTTTCGATCTTCGGTCGTGAAACCCCGGTGGAGCTTTCGTTCGATCAGGTTTCCTGCATATAGAATGGTCTCTGCAGTTTCAAGGCGTGCCCGCGTGGACCGGGGCTTCTCATTCCTTAGGCTGTGAAGATATATAGTGCAAAAGCATTTTGAAAGGTAATTAGAATGGCTGAGAAGAAAGTTACCGGCTTCGTTAAGCTGCAGATTCCTGCTGGCGCTGCGAATCCGGCCCCGCCCGTCGGCCCGGCTCTGGGTGCTCAGGGTGTCAACATCATGCAGTTCTGCCAGGCGTTTAACGCTCAGACGCAGGAGCAGAAGGGCACCATCATCCCTGTCGAGATCACGGTGTACGAGGACAAGTCCTTCACCTTTATCTGCAAGACCCCGCCGGCGGCCGTGCTGATCAAGGAGAAGCTGGGTCTGAAGTCCGCTTCCGGCATCCCGCAGCTGAAGTTCGTGGGTACCCTTACCCAGGATCAGCTCCGCGAGATCGCTGAGATCAAGCTGCCCGACCTGAACGCTAACGACATCGATGCTGCTATGCGCATCGTTGCCGGTACCGCTCGTTCCATGGGCGTGCGCGTCGAGGGCGTCGAGATGAAGAAGACCTACGTGCCTTCTAAGAAGCTGGCCGCTATCCTCAGGGGCGAGGCTTAAGAATTCCGCATCGATTGATGCATTTGATTTTGGACAGTGGAAGGGCTTTGCGTTAGAAGCCGCATAAGCTCGCTACGAACCACGAAAGGAACTATCATGGCAAAGCATTCCAAGGCTTACCGCGCTGCCGTCGAGAAGATCGGCGATGCCACCTACGCTCCGCTTGAGGCGTTTGCAATGGTGAAGGAAGTCGCCACCACCAAGTTCGATCAGACCATCGAGGCTCATTTCCGCCTGGGTATCGACACCCGTCAGGCTGATCAGCAGCTGCGTGGCACGGTCTCCCTGCCGAACGGTTCTGGTAAGACCGTCCGTGTTGCTGTTTTCGCCGAGGGCGCTGCAGCTGATGCTGCTCGTGAGGCTGGCGCTGACATCGTCGGTACCGACGAGCTGACTGCTCAGATCCAGGCTGGCGAGTTTAATTTCGACGCTGCCGTTGCTACTCCTGACCAGATGGGCAAGGTCGGTCGTCTGGGCAAGATCCTCGGCCCCCGCGGTCTGATGCCGAACCCGAAGCTCGGCACCGTCACCCCGAACGTTGCTCAGGCTATCAAGGAGCTCAAGGGCGGCCGTGTGGAGTATCGCGCTGACCGTTACGGTATTGCTCATGTCATCATCGGCAAGGCCAGCTTCACTCCCGAGCAGCTCGCTGAGAACTACGGCGCTGTTTACGACGAGATCCTGCGCATGAAGCCTGCTGCTGCTAAGGGCAAGTACGTCAAGTCCGTCAGCGTTTCCGGCACCATGACCCCGGGTGTTGCTGTTGATTCTTCCGTGAACAAGAACTACACGGTTGCTGCTGAATAAGCATCTCAGCCATTTCAGCTAATAGAGAGCGGTCCTTCGGGGCCGCTCTTTTTGTATTAGTGGATTGAGTCTTTAGGGATCGCATCAAGAAGGGAAGCTCGGATGTCGCGAGTAATAGTGGCCTAATGTGAATCAGGCTTCGTTCTGCGCAATGTGAAACAATTGAACACGATTCAGTGAAGTGCTAATCGGTCTTTCCTGTGGTTTCGATTCCTGCACAGTATGCCGGGCGGGTGCTAGTAACCAGTTCTGCAAATTTCTCTCTTTTGGGATGTCATTTGCGGATACGACATATCCGCTACTTGGGTTTGGTACGATACGCTTGGGCGCAGGGCGCAGGGCGCA
>JAUNWR010000011.1:0-24977 GCA_030540215.1 Coriobacteriia bacterium
TCTTCACTTTCTTCACTTTCGAACATGTCGCGATACATTTGCTTGAGGTCATCATCTGAGTAGCGATTATATGAAGAGTTGTAGGCAATCATCGCGTTTACCAACTGGATATTTTTGTCCGTGAACAAAGGGAACTTATTTTGGTCTAAATCGAAGAGGTACGGATTCCTAAAGCGGTTAGGCGCATCTGGATTTGCTTCGATTTCAATCGACATAATTTCTCATCCTTCTCTTACGAAATAATACTGGGTATGCCACCCATAAGCTGCTACCCATGTATAAGCATGCGCGCATAACGAGGCTACCTCTGTTGCCAAATTCGTTATCTTGAGAACCCTTTTTGATTGACCGTTACTCTAGCTGGCAGCAACCTTATTTACAACGAGAAGAATACCAGCACATGAAGAATATTCAGACCCTTTATTGTGCCCATGTCAAAGCCGTCACTCTCTACTATACAGCTGGAATAGACCCTAGCGAAAAGGATGTACTACCATGGATATCTACCGTTTCGTTGATTCCCGCGATATTCGGGAGCACCTAAAGCAGCTCGATTATCAGTTCACCACTCCCGAGACGGCGTTCCTGGTATGGTATTGCCACACCGCCACACTTGACGAAAAGATTGCCGCATGGCAGGAAATCATCGATACCATGCCGAACTGTTCCATGAACCCGCGTTGTTTCGAACTCGGTATTCCCGATTTTCATAAGTTCCTTCGGCGGTATATCGACTTGCAAATACGCCAACTGCAGCAATTCAAAGATGCAGCAGGCGGAGTTTATTCATGGAAAGCCCTCTTTGCACGTCTGGAAGAAAACGTCAGCTCGGCCGTTTACACCAGCTATTGTCGCTGCCTTGATGCAGCAAAAGATTGGGCGGCCGACGACGACGGTTGTACCGGATTCATCATTTCGAAACATCTTATTGACGCTGATGAAAAGCGCCGTTGGACGGACAGCGTTCGCTTCAACCGAAACGGCCAAATCGTTAATGTCCATTGCCTTGATACATGCGAGGAAGACTCCAACCTTTCCATGATGTTTACCAGCATGTGGTTCGCCTTTCCCACACCGTTTCATGCTGGCGACATCGTATGCGATATCCAAGACCCCAAGCGTCCTTGCGTTCTCGCCGATTTGTGCACATGGACATCAGAAAACGCACGTGAAGAACTCCCGCAAAGCGAAATGCCTAGAGGCGCGGAGTTTTACGACCGAATCGTCCCTCTATTCGAAGCAGAAGGCGACATATCCGACATGTCGTGGAGCGGCTACGCCATGCAAGAGGGCGGAGAAGGAGCCGGGATCATCCTTGTTGACGGCCACGGCAGTCGAGGCAACTACCTGGACCTAGAATTCGCCTGCAAGCCCCTACCCGACCGTTATCGCCCTCTTGAGGTTGTGAGCGCTTACTTCAAAGAGCGCCGAACGGGAGAACCGGTAGCCATAGACGACATGTTGAACAGTTACATAACGCTCATAGCGAAAGGCGCTCGTGAGCAGCGCGCGATAATCTAGCCACCAATCTCCGTTGAAAGGCATAACCGTGGACATTTATCGCTTTATCGATTCCCGCGACATCCGAGAGCACCTCCAACAGCTCGGCCACCAGTTCACCACGCCTGAAGCGGCGTTTTTGGTGTGGCACTGCCATACGGCTACGCTTGACGAAAAGATCGCTGCATGGAGGGAAATCATCGATACCATGCCAAACTGCTCCATGGGCCCACGCCGTTGCTGGCAGGGGCAAGGCATTCCTGACTTTCACGATTTTCTCCGGCGATATATCGCTTTGCAAAATCGCTATGTGCAAAAGTTCAAATACGGTGGCGATGCGGTTTACCGATGGAAAGAAGCACATGGAAACGAGTGCTCCGAGACTGATCTATACGTCTACACCATGTACGAGCAATGCTTCGGCAAAGCCATGGAATGGATGGCCGAACGCGAAGAAAACGAAACCTGCAACGAAGACCACTTGGGATTCATTATCGAGAAACTGCTCGTCAACCCAAGCGAAGAGCAACAAGCAGACCGCCTGTTTTTCGATCACCACGGGCAAATCGCCAGCATAAGCTGCATTTACGACAATGATGAAGATGTCGCACTAGACAATACGTTCGACGGCATGTTTTTCGCCTTTCCCACGCCGTTTCATGTCGGCGACATCGTATGCAACGTCGATGAGCCGAACAACCCGTTCGTGCTTACCACCATGAAAACGTGGGGCGCAAAGCAAGCGAGCGAAGAGTTCCCGCAAAAATCAGCAAAAGAAGCCGCAGCCTATGGCCGTTTGCTAGCAGAGCACGAGGAAAACGGCGACGTCAGCGACATGATGTGCTACGGATACAGCATGTGGGACCAGCACGAAAACGAAGGGCTGTTCGTCGCTTACGTCGATGGGGTTGACTACCTTGATATCGAACTAGCTCGCAACCCCCTTGAAGGGGCCTATCAGCCCCTTAAAGCCATCAGCTATTACTTCAAGCAATGCAGAGCGGGCAAGCCTATCCTCATAGACACCCTTCTGAACAGCTATACTGCGTTAGTAAGCAAAGCCCTTCACGAATCCACGCATTCCTGGGTAGAAAGCTCCATCGGCTACCGATGGATAGACGACCTGACCATCCTGTCAAGCAACCCAAACGACTGAGAGGTCAACAGCTGCCCCGGGAATGACCCCAAGGCAGCTGTCTTTTAGCACCCTGGCGCGGTTTCCACAAGCCATTGCTCGTAGGCCTGCTGCATCACCGCAGCTTTCTCTTTCTTGTTGCGACTACTTTCCTGCTGTTCACGCGCTTGTTCGAACAGTTGGCTTTGCTCGAACGCGCTCGTATCCCATGCGCCTGCGCGGACGCGCGCCCACACCGCGTCGATAAGCCGTTCAAGCTCACAAACCTCCTCAGCTGTTGTCGTAGCCATGAACGGCTTGCTCAACTCGCCCGTCTTCTTATCGGGCTCAACATAGTAGTCTCCCATGGCTTCCACCGTGTAGCCTTCGAATTCCGCAGACGACTCCACCAGCAGTTTGTAGAACTTCAGTTGACGCTCGTACTTCGTGGGCACCTCGTGCTTTAGACCTGTTTTGTAATCGACGATGCGTACCGTTTTTGCCTCATCATCAACCAGCAGCAAGTCTTGGATACCGTATATGGGCGACCCCGCCGCCGTGGCGGCGTGCAGTCGAGCCTCCGCAACGCAACGACAGCCGGCAACGTGCTCCACAAGCCATGGCACAAACGTTTTGCATATGGCATCAAAGCGTTCAAGATATTGGGAAACCTCCCCCGTAGGGAAATCCAAGTGCGAGATATTTGCCCTATGAGCCGCAAGAACTTGATCAAGGGAGCGCCGCGCCGCACTAAGGGCCATGTTTGAAACATCTTCGAGCATGGCATGCACTTCAGTGCCGAACTCGGTTGAGATGTTAGGCATACTGGGCAAACGGACGACCTCGCGCTCGGGAAACGTTGCGCTATTAGTGCACCCGGGCTCATATGTCACGAAAGCATTGAGCTTCGAAGCAGTAAGCCAGCAAACGTCTTCCTCCGCGCTTAACAACGCAGCAAGCTGGGGCGTATCCAGCTTATAGCTCGCACGCCAATCGCACTCGATCGCCGCATCCAAGCGCTCGGGCTCCGGAGGGACGTTTTCGGTCGAAACCTCGCCGACAAGCTCCTGCAGCGTCTGGCCCGCAGCACGGAACAGCAGCAGATGACGCCGAGCCCTGGTCAGGGCGACGAACAGCAGACGGCGCGCATCGTCTTCGTCCTTCGCATCGCCGATCAGCAGGTTGTCCGGATACAGCCCACCGCCCGCTGCGCCTTTATGCCACGTGCCATCATCGGCATCCGCCAAGTACACGCAATCAAACTCCAAGCCCTTCGAGCTATGCGCGCTGGTAAGGCGCACAGCTCCGGGCTTTCCCAAGCTCAAGCTTGCATCGATGGCAACCTTGTACCGCTGGGCGGCATCTAGACGGTCTACCACATCCGCCAGACGAAGCGCAGTCCCGCAACGACCCGCGACATCCAGCTCGCCCTCGGCAAAGCGCAGCAACGCGCGCACTCCAGAGTTGAACTCCGCGGACGCTAGCGGATCTACCCCGTTCAGGCGACGATAATACGCCAAGGGCTTTGCCGCGATTTCGAACAGAAGCTCGCGAACCGGTGCACACGGAGCCTTTGCCGCCCACCTCATCAAGTCGTCATGCAAACCCTTGATGCGCGTGTTCGACGATTCGCCCATCGCGCGCAGCCAATGCCCGTGATGCTCCCGCCGTGCCCATAGTGCGAAGGCCACCGACGATTCATGACAGCCGCCGAACTCCGGTGCGGCCACGACCTGGGGCAAATAGCCATCGCACAGCTGCTCACGGCCCTGCGACAACGCCGCAATGCATCGAATGCCGGCAAGCACCGCCTGCATGCATTCAGCTGTGAGCACATCCTGCGTTTGCCTGTACGAGAAAGGGACATCCTCCGCAACCAAATACGGGATAAGCGCCCGAAGCGTTGCATGCTTCGGCGCGATCACGGCAATCGCCTCGTCAGCGTTTCCGCACGATTCCGCATAGCCGGAGTCCATGCGTTCGCGAATGCTACGCGCGATCGCCCGATACTCTTCCGCTTGCGTCTCATAGACCATTTCGGAAAACATCACCTGATCGCCTTGCGCACGATTCGCAACGATTTGTTTGCCTTCGCTAGCGCCCAAACGCCGTTCAACCTGGCAAGCAACCTTTTGTCCCAAATCGACGATAGCCGGCGTGGATCGATAGTTTGTACGCAAAACAACGCTGCAAGGCTGATAGCGATCAGCGAACTGGTTGATGCACTCGATGGTTGCACCCTGAAAACGCATGATGGCCTGGTCGTCATCGCCAACGGCCATAACATTTGGCTGTTCCAAGCCCTCGCACAAAAGCTCGACGATGCGCATCTGCGCGCCATTGGTGTCTTGGAATTCATCGACTTGGATATAGGCGTAACGGTCCTGCAAGGTTTGACGGAGGGAAGGGTTTTCTTCGACCGCGTGCACGAAATCGAAGATCATATCGTCGTAGTCGTACAGCCCCCGTTCATCGAGTACCGCCTGGTATTGCCGAGAAACCTCGCACGCCGCCGCCAGCTTCTCGCTTTGCTTGCGCACCTTGAAGAAACGGCCGTCTTTGTTCGTACCACCAAAGAACTCGTCGCGTACCTCGCGGAAACCGGGCGTTTTGCCCTCCTCGTTGACAAGTTCGGTTCGCACCGCAGTATCGTAGAGCTGCTCGATGAACGGAACATATACACCAGGCGTTGCGACGATCGCATGCTTAAGCTCGCGCGGAGCAGCGGAATGAGCGCGAAACACCTCTTCTTCGAATCGCTCCGCAACCGCAACGCTTGCCCGTTGCGCAGCCAAATCACATAGCGGGGAATTCTGCTCCAACCAATCGGCGGCTTGCAGGTTCTGCTGCGCAATCGCAGCCAGCTGCTCATACGACACGCCGCTGCGTTTCACCTTCGAAACGAATGCGAGCATTTCATGCGTATACCTGGCCATTCCCTGGTAAACGCCAGAAAGCGGCTGACGAAACGAACGCCGCTGAAGCAGCCCGTCCATAATCTCCATCTGATGCAATCCGGTTACCAGCTTGTCAGAAGCGGCTCGCGAAAACGCATCCGGATACAACGTGCGCGCAGCATTCGCGAACCCGTGGAACGTGCATACCTGAATGCCATATGCATCACGCCCTACCAGCTCGACGAGGCGTTTGCGCATGGCTTCGGCACCGGCTTCGGTGTACGTCAGGCACAAGATGTTGCTTGGCGAAACATCGCGCTTCGCCAATATGTTCGCAGCGCGAAGGCTTAGCAGCTGCGTCTTCCCCGTTCCCGGACCGGCGATGACCAAAAGAGGCCCATCAAGGTGCTCGACCGCCTGAAGCTGCTCAGGGTTCAGGCGGTCCATTGCTTCCTGCAAACGTGCGCAATCGGTCATCGCTAATCCTCCACGTACATATCCAGCGTGTCCTTCAGCCATTCCGTATACTTTTGCCGCGCGCTCGTAGGCGAAACAATCTTCGCCCAAGGCGTCAACTGCAGCAGCCAGCCGAAAACTGCGGCGACAGCGGTGCCTTCACATGCGCCTGCATCATCACACCCTCTTGCTTGAACACAAGCGCATCCAAGCCGAATTTATCGATAACGGGGTTCATCACCCGTTCGTCGAACTCAAGGACGATATTCGTCATTTCCGCCGCAAACACGCCGAACGAAGGCGAGATATGCTCATCGGAGCGATACGTGGCGATACGCGCATCCTTCGTGGCAAGCTCGTCGGAAACCTGCACGCCAAGCATGCGATCGACGCGAAACGGGCTAAACGGCTGATGGCCCTCGACATTTGCCCAACGGTCCATGAAGGCAATTAGGTAGTAGAACTCGTCTGCATACACCAAGCGCACCGGCGTCACCGAAAACGGTTCGCCGGCGTGGTTGAGGACCTTTTCCTTCGCGGCGTTGTAGTGAAAATACTTGAACGATACCTTGCGCTTCATGCGCATGGCCTGCTGGATAATGTCGGCGTTTTCCAACGCCGCTGCGTTATGCATCTTCACGCGACCGGGGACTTCGATACGGCGATGTAGCAGATCGCGCTGGCTTTCGCTTGCAAGGCCCTGGACCTTTTTGATGAGCCTATCGGTGGTGCCCTCCGTCAAAAACGGCGTGCTTTGCACCGCGTCCACGAGCATAATAAGTTCCTGGATTTGAAACGGACGGTTTGCCAGATACCATTCCCTGCCGCCTCGCTGCTCGATGGTCAGCCCGAAATCCTTGAGCGCACGAATATCGCGATGGATGGTTTTACGCTCAGCCTCTAAGCCAATATTCGCAAGCTTGTCGATGATCTGCTGCGTTGTCAGACCGTTCTCCGCGTCCGTTTCCTCGAAGAACAGCTTGAGCACATACAACATCCGAAGCTTCTGGTTTGGTTTGTTCGCCATGCCGAATCCTTCCATGCCAAGGCATTCTACATGCAGCCATTGTATACCGAGCACCTTTATTAGCCTTCAACGTTCTTGCTTTGGGGACTACCATGTGTGCCAATACCACGGACAACCAACGCGATCGATATCTGGAAGGAATGCATCGTGAACGCTTTCTTGCAAAACGCCATCTTCGGTCTTTTCGACTCGACCGAAATCATCAACCATCTGAGAAGCAACCAGGAACGGCTGCAGCCGACCGTTTATGCGGAAATCATCGCCGGAGCGCCCATCTCGCTCGATAAGAAGTTGCGTTTGCTCAAATGCCTCGAAAGCACGACCAAAGACGAAACGAACAAAAGCGTGATCAGTGAATACGTTCGCTGCGCTGAGCATGCAGTCGAAGCGTTGCATGCAGCAGATGGATCGCGATTCATTTTCCACGTCAGCCTGATGTACTTCGACCCGGAGGACGGATGCGCCGACCACTGCGATGGCCCCTTCCCCGCCGTTTCGCTGAACAAGGCCAAGCAGGCAATAGCCATATATCGCGCCAAAAACGATACCGTTTTTGATGACTGGTCGGAGATGTATTGGGCTATCGAGCTGTACGACCTTGCCGCCGAACCGGCATATGACGGCTTCCTGCAGCCTCGCTACGTATTTTTCGCCACCGCTGACGGTGAGATCGAATTCTTCAGCACGCCTAAAACCGCCCAATCGCATCGGGTTTCCTCACAGCGCAAAGCCAATGCGTTCGGACCCGGCAGCGAGCATCTTGATATCCCCTTGCCATTTGTCCCAGGCGACATTCTGCGCATCGACAACCGCCCGTTTGTACCCGGCCCCGCATACTGCCTTATCACCCAAACCGGAACAGACTGCTGCGGAGTTCAATGCATGTACCCGTGCCGCGACGGGCACATCCGCTTTGGCGCGTTAAAACACGGGGGTTTCTTTGACCGTAGCTTCGTGTTCCAGCCTTCGCCGCTGTTTTCTGCACGCCGTTACGTTGGCGAGCTGCCCGACGACTGCAAGTTCATGAAAAAGCTCTCCGATACGATCCGCAGCAGCCCTGAACTGGGAAAAACCCTGAACAACCTATGGCCGCATCTAGGCTTCAGCATTGAAGCGTAAGAGGGCGGAAGACATGACCCCCTTGTCATTCACGAAAATCGTCAACGAATTCCTGCTCCGACTTTTTCATTCCAGCAACGAAGTCAGAATAGCTGTGTGCGCCCAAAGGGATTCTCAAGCCATGCTTGAGAACGCTAACGTCCTTACGCGGTGTCACATTTCCCTCATAGGTCGAGCCAGAGTTCATACATAACCTCTGGTCGTCATCGCCTATCGAATCGGGGTATAGGTAATAGCCAACCCTGGCATCGAAACGAAACATATAGGCAAGCACCTGTAAATAATCCCGGTTGCCAATATTGCCCACCGGCTTATATTTGGCGTCCGCGATGATTCGGCCCTCGTTATTCTTGCCAATGAAATCAGGGTAAATCAATCCGATATTCCCGTTGAACAGCCTTTGAGCTCCATCGCCGCCTTTATTCATTGGGTGATAGAAATAATCTCCTATCAGCGTATTAATGTATTCCTCCCACAACCATGCGCCGTCAAACAAAATGCCATATATCCGCTTCGACCCTAAACCAATCTGGTGCTTCTGTTCCCGAAGAATCAGAAGGCACAACCTTTGCAGCGCAAGATACTCTTTGAAGTAAGCATGACGAACAACGCTCTTTGTATTCTGCTCAATGATTTTTTGCCGCTCAGAGTGCTTATATCCCGGGGTCGCACTTACGACAAGCGCCACCTCGTCTTTTACTTTACAGAGCAACTTGCTTCCGTACGGCTTTCTTCTGATGAACTCAATAGCGTGCCGCACTAGCTCCATTAGGCTATTGTCAAAGGAAAACTCCCTATGGCTGTAAGCGATAGCTCCTACAAACGGAGTGTTTTCCTTAATATGCCTTGCGATATCGATGGCGCCTTTTACATGAGCGTCATTGCATTGGCGACGAATGTATTGCTTGTACAAGCCCTTTCTCATAGCCGCCTTAAGGTAATACGGGAACATGAACAACAGGATGTTGAACATCCTGTCTTCTTGACTGGCATCGGAGTCAAAATCTACGATATTAGGAAGCTGCAAAACGGTTTCCAGAAGGTATTGAAGAAAGTAGTCCTCACCCTCTCCGCAAAAGCGAGATTCGATAACCAGCCTTTCTTCGCCACGGCCAACGAAACCCATCACATTGCTGGATCGGTAATCGTCATTGACGCTTTGGAGCAACTTCTGATCTCGCGTGATGCCCTTTGCGTCCTTTATGGTTTCCGGGAAAACGAATATCCCTTCGCGCTCAAGCTGCCCCAGTGTTTTGTCGGCGATTCTGCCCGTTACATTCTCTATACGCGAAAAGACTTCCTTGCTCTGCCGAGAGTTATCCTTGATTTTGAGCAATTTCATTTAAATCACCCTGGTTGAACGCAGCGTTGTCGTATGCCTTTTTAAACCTGCTCATACGGCTTTTCTCGTTGTACGTTCCTTGAATATACTCTTGCAGAAGCGGCTTTAAATAGTCCGCCCAAAGCTCATCGAAGCCAAGGGTCTTCAGCTTCAGGAAATATGCTGCTCCGACTTGGTAATTCTCATTCAAATCCTCGTCGCTCGCAATCGCATTATTAAGAGCAAGCATTTTTGCACTCGCCTCTTTTTTCTTGTCGCCTAATGCCGACAACATTTCAAGGCTGTCATTTGCCTTCAGCTCCACGAAGCGGAAACGCCGACGCATGGCAAAATCGAAGCTGTCAACAGAACGATCGATATCGTTCATAGTGCCGATGATGTAAACGTTTTCGGGGATATAGAACTTCCCATCGGGATCAGAATGCAAGTTGGCATACTGCGTGGAAACCGCTCCCGCTTCACCACGATAGCCAGGATCGATCGCGAAGAAGAGCTCGCCGAAGATCTTTGACATTTCGCCACGGTTGATCTCATCGATGATAAAGACGAAGTTTTTAAGCTCCTCTCGCTCTACCCCCGCTTTCGAGTCGGTTGCTATATCCGCTTCGATCTCTTTAATTTGCTGATAGATAGGTAAGTAATAAGAGTCATGTTGCTTGTTATAGCTTCTTCCAAAAAACGATGCAACGGCTTTTACATTCTCGAACCCCTCATCTGATACCAGCATCTTTCTGAGATCATTAAGGTTTAAATTAAGCTTGTTGCAAGCCTCATTCTCTGGAATAAAGACGCTAGCGTGCTTATCGTCCACCCCGGAAATCACAAATGCCGACTTCCTAGTCGTCTTATACTCGTCTTTGCCAAAATCTACATGATTGAAGAAACACTCCATTGAGTCTCGAGCGATCTTTTCTTTTGCGATAACTTCAATCGTTTTTCGTGAGTTCTCATAGTTTCGAATTGCTTTGTCAACGAACTGCTTGAAGATGCCATCCCGCAATTCAAAGCCCATGCTTCCATCGTCATTGAGACTGGGCCTCAACCCCTCAACGAAGTCAGCATAGTCATAGCTCGGATGGAATTGAACGAACTCAATCTGGGCTTTCTGCTCAGGGCCCAAATCTTCGTACCTGTCAATTTCCCCATTGCTAACGACACTTGCGGCAATCTGTTTAGCAAGGTAAGTCTTTCCAGTGCCAGGAGCACCTCGGAGAATTAGGTTCTTCGCATCGATCAACATGTCTCGATGCTTTTGGATGGCCTGTTCCTGACTCCCTATCGTCGCTTTCTTGCCTTTTGCCATCGTCTCTCCCCTCATGAGTTTTCGCGGTGTCCCTTCTGATGATGAAACCCGGGATGCTCCATAAAAAACAAATCGAATCGGCGACATTAAAACAACCTAGTACGTCCAAAATAGCGAATCGTCTATCGGGTGGTCACAAAGCTTGTAGCCGAATCCTTCCACGTCAAGGCATTCTACCTGCAGCCATTGTATATCCGGTTCCTTTATTACCCTTCAACGTTGTTGCTTTGGCTACCATGCACGCAAGTGCTACGATCAATCAACGTAATCGACGCTTGGAAGGTTAACGCGTCGCAAACGCCATCTTGCCACACATAAAACAGCGGCCCGCATTTCGCGGGCCGCCATCGTTTCTGCTATTCGGTTCCCTAGTGCACGCTGCAGCTGAAGCAGGGGTCGTAGGCTCGCACGAGCTTCTCAACCTCGACTCGCACCTCCGGCGCCTCCGCGCCGTCGGCGATGAGCTTCTCGGCCAGCACGCGTATGTCGGCCTCCAGGTTCGCGCAGTTCTGCGCCGTGGGGGTCATGATGGTGGCGTGCACCACGCGGCCGGCATCGTCGAGCTCGAGCTGATGGAATACCGTGCCTCGCGGCGCCTCGGTGAAGCCCGTGCCCACGCCTGCGCGCACCTCGAACGGCACCGGGGCGCTGTCGCCCTCGAACGGCCCGTCGGGCTCGGCGAGCTTGCGGCACAGATCGGCGCAACGTCCCAGCGCGTCGAGCACCTCGACCGCCTGGGCGACGTTGTTCAGGAACGGGTTGCGCTCGGGCGGGCGCAGGCCGGCCTTTGCGGCCGCAACCTTCGCCTCCTGCGAAAGCGCACCCCACGATGCGTTGATGCGCGCCAGCGCACCGGTGAAGTAGGTCTTGCCCGTCTGCCTGCATCGGGCGAACAGCGCCGCGGAATGCGACACCTCGTACTCCTCGACCTGCTCGCAAGCCCTATCGGCGTCGAACGTGACGCCCGCGTCCAAGAAGCGCGCCCAGCGGCTGTCGGCCACCGGATAGCGGCCTTCGGCCACCATGGCCATCATGTCGCCCTGGGTGGCGATGTCGGGAACAGCGAAACCGTTGAACAGGTCCACCACCGCACGGGCGAACTCGCGCTCGGCGTCGAGCTTGTCGGCCATGGCCAGGTACTCGTCGCGCGACGGCTCGTGGGTGAAGCCGCCCACCACCGCGGTGATCGGGTGGATGGAGCGACCGCCCACCAGGTTGCACAGCTGGTTGCCCAGAGACTTCAGGCCCAGCGCCTGGTCGAACAGCTCGGGGTTGGCCTTGGCCAGCGGGAACACGCTTGCCATGTCCAAAAAGTCGGGCGCGGCGAACACGAACAGGTGCGACGCATGGTTTTGCAGGTAGCTGCCGTACACCAGAAGCTCGCGCAGCGCGCGCGTGCGGTCGGTGACCTCCACGCCGAAGATACGCTCGATGGCCAGGATGTCGGTGATCACGTGGCTTGCCGAGCAGATGCCGCACACGCGGCTGGCGATATACGGCACGTCGGCGAACTTGCGGCCCACCACCATGGACTCGAACAGGCGCGCCGGCTCCACCACGTTCATCTCGCACGTTTCCACCGCACCGTCCTTGATGGACAGATGCACGTTGCCATGGCCCTCAACGCGGGCGATATGGTCTACCGAAATGGCGGTCCTCGTCATATCGATTCGCCTCCTATTCGCGCGCCGACTGCACGCGTTCAACCTGGTTGAACAGCGCCAGCGCCTCGTCGAGATCGTCCGGGTCCACGCCTGCGCGCACGCATGCGGCTCGCGCGGCGTCAAGGTTGGCGTCGGGGGAAAGCCCGCGGCAGCCGTTGCACGCCCGCCCAAGGTTCACGCACTTCGCGCCGCATCCGGCAACCGTCACCAGGCCCAAACACAGCTGACCCTGGTCGAAGAAGCAATCGGTACCGTTGCGCTTGCACTGCCCGCACATGGTGCCCGTACGGTCGAACTTGTTCGACCCGTACAGCGCGCGCTGCAGCACATCGATGAAGTCCATGGTGTCGACCGGGCAGCAGCGCACCGTGTAGTCGACGTCGATGACCGCGCAGACCGGGCGCGGCACCACCATGGAGCCGCATGCCGCCGGCACGTCCTTGTACACCTGGCTCGGGCGCTTGAAGAAGTTGCGCGCCGCGATGCCGGGGATGCCGGCAGTGGCGGCGCAGGCGCCCAAGGCGATGACGCACTTAGCGCGCTCGCGCAGCTTGCGCACCGTGGCCTCGGATTCCTCGGTAGTCACAGCGCCCTCGATGACGGCCACGTCGAACTCCTCCGGCATGGGCTCGCTCGAAGCCAGCTGCCAGTAACGCAGGTCGATCTGGCCGAGCACGTCGGTCAGGTGCTCCTCGACGTTGGTGATCTGCAGCTGGCAGCCGAAGCAGCTGGCAAGCCCGACCACCACGACGCGCGGAAGGTCGCGCGCCTGGCGCTCGTCGTTTCCGCATCCCATGTTCGTGCCTCCCATCTACATCGACCCCTGGATGTTCTTCGCTTCCCAATAGTTGAACACGGGCCCGTCGATGCAGCAGTACTGATGCCCGATCTGGCAGTGGCCGCACTTGCCCATGCCGCACTTCATGTGCCGCTCGAAGCTCATGTAGATATGGTCGTAGCTGATGCCCTTCTTGCGCATCTCGGCGACCACGAAGCGATACATGACCGGCGGGCCGCACACCGCACCGAAGGTGTTCGCCGGGCTGATCTCCAAATGTTCGAAGGGCTTGGTGACCAGGCCCACTTCGCCATCCCACGTGTCGTCGGGGTTGTCGACGGTCAGGTACAGGTCGAAGTCCTTGCGGTGACGCCACATCTCGAACTGGTTGCGGAACATGACCTCGGAGGGGTTCTTCGAGCCATAGATAATGGTGACCTTGCCGAAATCGCTGCGCTCGTCGTGGATGTTGTTGATGAGGCTGCGAAGCGGCGCGATGCCCAGGCCGCCGGCAACCAGCAGGATGTCGTGGCCCTTCATCTCCTCGAACGGGAAGCCGCGGCCGAAGGGCCCGCGGATACCCACGATGTCACCGCATTGCATCTTGTGCAGCGCCTCGGTGAAACGACCGGCGCGGCGCACGCACAGCTCGATGAAGCCGCGCTTGGAGGGGCTTGACGAGATGGAGATGGGAGCCTCGCCCACGCCGAAGATGGTCAGCTCGACGAACTGGCCTGGCTCGTGACGGAACGCCTCGCGGATGCGCTCATCGATCAGGCGGAACTCGAACAGCTTCTCGGTTGCCGTCAGCTCGGTGATGGACGTGATGCGCGCCGGCCACGGACGATACGGGTTGGCTGCCATGAGCTCCTGGCCCGTCATGGCTGCCGGCTCATCGTGGTACGGCGATACGACCACGGGGTTGAAATCGGTGTTAGCAGGCACCTTCGGCCCCCTTCTTCTCGAAGAACTCCAGCACGCGAATGGGGTTGATGTCGGCCTTGCACGCCTTCACGCAGCGGCCGCAGCCCACGCACAGCATGCGGTCGTAGGTGGCCAAAAAGCCGTTGAGCTTGTGATACATGCGATGGCGCACGCGCTCGCGGCCCGTGGGGCGGAAGTTGTGACCGCCGGCCACCACGGCGAACTGCGGCGAGGTGCACGCATCCCAGATGCGCTGACGCTCGCCGGTTTGCCCGTCAGGGTCGAGCACGTCTTGGATATCGAAGCAGAAGCACGTCGGGCACACGGCGGCGCAGGCGTTGCAGGCCAAGCACTTGCTGCCCAGCTCCTCCCAAAACGGATCGGAGTGGAACGCATCCATGAGCATGGCCACGTCCTGGATCTCGGGGATCTCGGGATTGAACGCCGCCTGACGCGCACGCGTGGCGTGGCGAAACTCGATGCGGTCCTCGTTGGTGGCGTCGCGCAGGTCGACCGCAGACTCGAGGATGTTGGCGGCCTCGACGCTGGAGATGCTGACCAGGAACTTGTCGCCCAGGCGATGAAGGAACAGGTCGTAGCCGAAACGCGCCTCGTCGGCATCCCACAGGTTGCAGAAGCAATCGGAGTCGGGGCTGCACGACACGCCCACGATCAGCGTGGCGGCGCGGCGGGCCTTGTAGTACGGATCGGGATAACGCCCGTCGCTAAACACCAGGTCCAGACGGTTGATGGCGTTGATGTCGCACGCATGGGCGCCGAAAATCACGCGCGGGACCACTTCCTCCTGGAAATCGGCCACCTCGTTGGTGGCGGCGTTGTAACGCATGAGCGTTTCAGTGGGAGGAAGGAAGTAGCGCTTCGGCGATGCGAGCGTGGTGTCGTAGGCCAGGTCCATCTCGTCAGGCGAGGTGATGGCCTCGAACGAATAGTGCGCACCGCGCTTCACGGGGGCCACGACCTCGTAGCCGTCCATGAATGCCGACACCAATGCGGGTAGCTCCGCGGCGTCGAAAACTCGATAGAGCATGTTTCATCCGTTTCTCGTCTTACGGCATTGCGGGCTCCGATATCGCAAGCGCCCGCAGGGCGCTTGCAGGCGGCACGGCCACCCCCTTGAGGCAGCGTGCCGATGGCAACACGCGCGAACAATAATCCAGCATACCGCCTAATCAAAAAGCCCTTTGCCCGCTTGAGCGGGCAAAGGGCTTCCAAAGTTGCAGGATGCCGTTCGGCTTATGCGAAGAAGATGCCGATCTCGCGCTCAGCGGACTCCGGGGAGTCGGAGCCGTGAATAACATTCTCGTCCATAATCAGACCGAAATCGCCGCGAATCGTGCCGGGGGCAGCTTCAGCCGGATTAGTGGCGCCCATAAGGGTGCGCACCTTGGCGACGGCGCCCTCGCCGGAGATGACCATCTTCACGACCGGGCCGGAGGTGATGTAGGAGATGAGGCCGTCGTAGAACGGCTTGCCCTCGTGCTCGGCGTAGTTGGCCTTGGCCTGGTCAAGCGTCACCATGCCCAGCTCCATGCGCTCGACGGTCAGGCCGGCGCGCTCGAAGCGGTTGACGATCTCGCCGATGTGGCCGTTGCGCACACCGTCGGGCTTGATCATGCTGTAGGTCTTCTGGATAGCCATGATTGGTACCTTTCTTCTTATCTCTTATCCCAAGCGCCCGTTTCCACGGGCGCAGGTTACCTTGGTTGCGGCTTCGATGCTTGACTGCGCATCGAGCCGTTTGGAGTCAGGCCCGGACGCGAAGTCCGCAGCTCGTCGAGCCGTTAGTTCTGGCTGGGGAAGTACAGCTCCACGTTGCTGACCTTCCAGCCGATGAGGTCGCGCACCATGGACAGCTTGTACTGCATCTGCCCGCCTTGTTCGGTCTCGGCGGACACGTACACGGTGGAGTCGGTCATGGACTTCTCCACGGCGTTGATGGTGGGTGCGGAATCCTTCACCAGCGAGTTGGTCATGGAAGCGGCGGACGTGTCGCTGACCTCGGCGGAATACAGCGCAGAGGCGTTATCGGGGTCGGCGAACAGCTGCGTTGCCACGCTGTCCTGGCTGGGGTAGCCCCAACCCTGCGTGTACATGAACAGCGCGCCGCCGAAGGCCGCCACCACGAGCAGGATGATGACGACGAAGATCTTCAGACCCACGTTGCGGCGCTTGCGATCGCGCTTGGCAACGCCCTTGGACCACTGCTCCAGCTCCTCGTCGGAAGCGCTGAAGAAGCGATCATCGCCTGCTGCCGCGCCGTACTGGCCGGCATCGGCGGCGTAGGGGTCGCCGTAGTAGTACGGGTCGGCCTGCTGGGCGGCGTAGGGGTCCTGCTCGGCGTACATAGCGGAGCCGTCGGCCGCCACATCGATACCGGAAAGGTCCGCCGAATCGGAGGGCGCTGCGCCACCGGGAACCGAGACCGGGGCCATGACCTGGGTGATCTCGGACGTGCCCTGGGCGACGGCGGCCACCGCGCGCTGGTAATCGACGCTTGCGGAGTCGGACAGGAAGTACGTCTTGTCGGCGATGGACTCCTCGAAGGCGTTGACGGCCTTCTGCATCTGACCGGTTGCGACGTAGGCCTGGCCGAGGTTGGCGTACAGGCGGTTGCGCATCTCGGGCTGCATGTCGAACTGCAGGGCGCTTTCGTAGGACGACACCGCGTCAGCAGCGCGGTTGAGCGCCATGAAGCACACGCCCAGGTTCAACAGGGCCTTGGTGGGATCGGGGTTGGCCTCGTCAAGGGCGGCGTTGCGGAACGCCACGCCTGCTTCGGCGGTCTTGCCCATCTTCAGAAGCGCGTTGCCCATGCCCGTGTAGGCCTTGTAGGCGGAATCGTACTTCGCATCGGATGCGGCCGCCTCGAAGTTGGCCACGGCGTCCTCGTAGTCGTGCAGGGCGGCATAGGCCATGCCCAGGTTGTAATGCACGCCGCCGCGGGCGTCGTAGGCCTCGTCGGCCACGGCCTGACCGTAGGCCTGGATTGCCTCGTTGGGCTGCTTGAGCTTCACCAGGCAGTTGCCCATCTGGTGGTACAGCTGGCCCATCTCGCCGGGGGCGAGGGGGCTGGCCTCGTCCTGCAAGCACTGCTGGTAGGCCTCCAAGGCGCCTTGGAAGTCCTTCTGCGCATAAGCTGCGCGGGCTTGCTGGAATAACTGGTTGTTCATCTGGATCCTTCGCTATCTTGTACGCTTCGGAATACTGCGGTTAGCAGGTTATTCGGCGGCGTTCTCGATCTCGATGCCCTCGATCACATCGCCGACGCGAAGCTGGGCGATGACATCCATGCCCTCGATGGTCTGGCCGAACACGGTGTAACCGCTGTCCAGCATGGGCTGGGCGCCCAGGCACAGGTAGAACTGCGAACCCGCGGAATCGGGGTTCTGGCTGCGAGCCATGGCCAGCGCGCCGTCGGCATGATGGTTGTTGGGGTTGGTGGAGTACTCCTCCTTGATGCAGTAGCCCGGGCCGCCGGTGCCGAGGCCGGCGAAGGGGTTGCCGGCAGCGGCGATGACCTGGTCGGTATCAAGGTCGCGCGTGTTGGGGCAGCCGCCCTGGATGACGAAGCCGGGCACGTAGCGGTGGAACTTCAGGTTGTCGTAGAAGCCCTTGGTGGCAAGCTCGACGAAGTTGCCGACGTGGATGGGGGCGTCCTTGCCCGCCAGCTGCACGCGGATGTCGCCCTTGGAGGTTTTGATGACGGCGATCTCGTCGCCGGTGGGCTGATACGCGGGAGTGTACAAAGCCATGGGACTTCTCCTTTTCTCAAGCCGGCCCCGACGTTTGCCGGAGGCCTTCGCGAAAACGCCCGCGCAAAAGGCGGGCGTTGCTTTTTAACGAATCTCGTGATGTGTAGTTTAGCAGCTTGGGACCGGACGCGGCGAAACCTGAAAACGCCTGCGGGGAAAAACCGTAGAACGCACAAACGGGGCCAGGGCGCCGGCAAACGGCCTGCTACGCCGTGCGCACGAAGCAGCTGACCAGCTCCACGTGGTAGGTCTGCGGGAACAGATCGACGGGCTGCACGCGCTCCAGGCGGTAACCCACGTCCTCGAAGCGGCGCACGTCGCGCGCCCAGGTTGCGGGGTTGCAGCTGACGTAGACCACGCGCCCCGGGCGGGCGGCGGCGATGTCGGCCGGCACGCCGTCGGCAAGGCCCGCGCGCGGCGGGTCGACCACCAGCGCGTCAAGGCCGCCCAGCTCGGGCAGCTCGCGGGCCGCGTCGCCGCCGATGACATCGATGTCGACGTAGTTCTCGTCGGCATTGCGGCGCAGGTCGCGCACCGAGGAGGCCGCGGATTCCACGGCGATCACGTCGGCGCCGGCGCGCGCCATGGCCACGCCGAAGGTTCCGCAGCCCGCGTACAGGTCAGCGACGAGCAGCCCGTCGAGGCCCTCGGGGCCGTCCTCCCCCACGCTTCCGCCGAGCATGCGGATGGCCTGCTCCATGAGCTTCTCGGCCTGCGCGGTGTTCACCTGGAAAAACGACGGGGCATGCGCCACATAGCGCGCGCCGAGCAGCTGCTCTTGCCAGCAGCCCTTGCCGTCGAGCACCTCAAGGCCCTTGATCTTGCGCGCCTTGCCCGGGTCGGCGATGACGCGCACCACGCTCGTGGCCTTGAGCGAGCTTTTCAGCATCTTGGCGGCCGCCGCGCGCGGGAAGCCCGACGGGCGCGTCCACAGCGCGATCTCGGTCTCGCGCGTTCGCACGCTCGTGCGCACGCCCACGCGGAAGATGCCAAGATCATCGGAGCCCTGCAGATAGCGAAGCGCCCCGCGCAGCGCCTTGGGCGCCTTGGCGATGGCGTCATGAGCCAGCGGGCAGGACAGCGCCTGCATCACATCAGGGCTGCCCTCCTGGTGAAATCCCAGGTTGAACGCGCCCTTCGCATCCCATTGCGCTCCTAGCTCCAACTTGTTGCGGTACCCCCACTGGCGCTTGGAGGGCAGGCACGGCGCCACCAGCTCCGCCGCCGCGTCGCCGAAGCCGCCCGTGCGGGCAAGCGCGGCCACCACATTGGCGCGCTTGGCCTCAAGCTGCGAGTCGTAGGCGATGTGCTGCCATGGGGCCGCGCCGCTTGCCGCGGGCTCGGCCCACTTCGGCATCACGCGGCACACGCCGGGCTGCTCGAGCTTGGCAATGCGGGCGCGGGCGAACGTGGGCTTGTCCTCGACCACTTCCACGCTTGCCACATCGCCCGGGGCGCCACCCTCCACGAACACGGTCTTGCCGTCGGATAGATGCCCGACGGCTTCGGCGCCATAGCCCATGCGCTCGATGGTGATGGTTTCGGTCATGTTCACACTCGTTTCTTTTTCAGGCCCATTCGGGCGACAGTAGCGTATAATAGGTAGATACGCCCTAGTAGCTCAGTTGGATAGAGCGTCTGCCTCCGGAGCAGAAGGCCACAGGTTCGAACCCTGCCTAGGGCACCATTCCGGTTTTCCTCGAACCCGTCAGGTACCAAGCCTGGCGGGTTCGTTGTTTCTCGCGTCGTGGTTCAGCGTCGGGCACCCCGTCATCCAGCGCACACGCCTTCAGCATCGGGCACTTCATCATCCGACGCACGTACCCGCCAGACAATAGCCTTGAGCAGGCGCGCCTTCAGGCGTAGCAACGATTACGCCTGCTGCTCCTGCGGGGCATCGCCGGCGTCCAGGAAGATCTTGCGGGTGACGAAGTTCCACACCATGACCACCGCGGTGGCGAAGATCTTGGTGATCAGATAGTGCACGCTCAAAAGCTCGACGCCCGCCCACATGCAAGCGTTGTTGATGCCCAGGCCGATCACCGACAGCACCACGAAGATGATGAACTCGCGGCGACGGGACATACCTTCTTTATGGGTGAACACGTAGCGCATCGACGCCACGTAGTTGAACACCACCGACACCGTGAACGAGATGGTGGCGCTGACCAGGTAGTTCACGCCGAACGCCTCGGTAAGCAAGGCCAGCAGGCCGTAGTCGATGACGAACGCGATCACGCCGACCACGCCGAACTTCATAAGCTGCGCGATAAGCTTCTTCACGCAGGGCTCCTCTCCATCGCAAGCGGGGGCATCCCGCATCCACCGGGTCTTCGTGCAAGGCCCGGCTCGGTACATTCCCAATTGCCGTCGCGCACGCGCCGCCAACCTTGCATGCCGGAACACGGCACCGGCAGCAGGCCGAACGACCCGCGCGGCAGGCGAAAAGCGCTCTCAGCGCAACCCGTCGATTATGGCACCCCTTGCCCCATCGGCACAACAATCCCACGCCATCCGCGCATATACTGCGGAAAGCACGGCATTCACGTAGCGAAACCGCGCAGTTTCGAGTAGCATGCCTAGTAATTGTGCATTCAACTTTCACGAAGGAGCGCCCGGTGACTGAAACCGATAAGGCCGCCCTCACGGGCAAAGGCGTGGCCGTCATCATACCCTGCTACAACGAGGCCGTCACCATCGGCAAGGTGGTCGACGACTTCCGCCGCGTGCTGCCCGAGGCCGACGTGTACGTCTACGACAACAACTCCTCCGACGGCACGGGCGACATCGCGCGCGCCCACGGGGCCACGGTCAAGGTGGAGCGCCGCCAGGGCAAGGGCAACGTCGTGCGCCAGATGATGCGCGACATCGACGCCGAGGCCTACCTCATGGTCGACGGCGACGACACCTACCCCGCCGAGGCGGCCCCGGCCCTGCTCGCGCCGCTTTTCGCCGACGAGGCGGACATGGTGGTGGGCGACCGCCTCTCGAACGGCACCTACGGCGAGGAGAACGACCGCGCCTTCCACGGCTTCGGCAACGATTTGGTGCGCTTCCTCATCAAGGCCATCTACGGCTTCGAGTTCTCCGACGTCATGACGGGCTACCGCGCCTACAACAAGGTGTTCGCCAAGACCATGCCCGTGCTCTCGCCGGGCTTCGAGATCGAGACCGAGCTTTCCATCCACGCGGTCGACAAGCGCTGGCGCATCGCCGAGGTGCCCATCGACTACCGCGACCGCCCCGAGGGCTCGGAGTCGAAGCTGTCCACCTTCTCCGACGGCTTCAAGGTGCTCATGATGATCATGTCGCTGTTCAAGGACTACAAGCCGCTGGCGCTGTTCTCCTGGGTGGCGCTGCTGTTCGTGGTGCTGGGACTCGTGGCCGGCGTGCCGGTCATCGCGCAGTTCGCCGCCACGGGCCTGGTGCCGAAGCTGCCCACGGCGCTGCTGGCGGTGGGCCTGGTGTTCGTGGGCCTGCTGTGCTTCGCGTGCGGCCTTATCCTGGACACGGTGGTCAAGGGCAACCGCAAGCAGTACGAGATCGAGGTCACGGAAGCCTACGAGCGTTACGGGCGCTCAAACGCCGCGAAGTAGGCCGACGGCTTCCCGTGTCCCCCTTTTCCCGTCGAGAAGGGCGTCCCCCATCAGCGCAGGCCAATGCACCCGATCGTTTCACGCCCCATCGACGATCATCAGTTTACGGGGGTTTGCGCCAAACGAGCCCATCCGGTATGTTGAAATGGCGCCAAGTTGTGTAAGAAATATGCACAACCCCGCAATCGGGTCTTGCGAAACGAATTGCTTTTTGGCATACTGAACGGGCTGCTTTTCGACACGGAAGCGCAACCCGTCCCCATAGTCTAGAGGTCAGGACGCGGCCCTTTCAAGGCTGAGACACGAGTTCGATTCTCGTTGGGGGCACCATTCGAACGCTAGGGCTGGTCGAGTACCGGCCCTTCTTATTAGTGAAAGCCGGCTTGCCGGCTTTTTCGCTATCTTGAAGGGAAAGGCACCCATCATCGCTACCCCCGCAGAAACCGATCCGCACAACGAGCAGGCCGCACCGCTGGTCATCGTCATGCACGCTTCGGTGGGCTCGGGACATCGCAGCGCCGCCAACGCCGTCGCCCAAGCCTTCGAATACATGAAAGCCGAACAGGCCGAAGGCCGCGAGCAGCCCACGGAGGCCTTCTCCGTCGTGCCGAAGCTCCCCGACGGTCTTGAGGTCGAGGTGCTCGACGTGCTCGATTACGGCCGCGTGGTGTTCGATGGCGACAAAACCGCTTCCATGTTCACCGGCCCTACCCGCCCGATTTATGACCTGACGTGGCGCTTCACGCTTACCGGCAGGCTTTTGTGGGGCGGCGGGAGCATCTGGTCGCACCTGATGTACGGCAAGTTCACCGAACTGGTGCGCAAGCGTCGCCCGCTTGCCATCATATGCACGCACATCACCGCAGCCAACGTCGCCGTAGCGGCGCGCATGCTCACCGGGCAGCACTTCCCCATCGTGTGCGTTCCCACCGACTACGAGACCGAGGGCCTGTGGCCGCATCTATCGACCGACCTGTTCTGCGTCGCCACCGAGAGCATGGCCGAGACGCTGCGCCCGCGCCTGGTGCCCGAGCAACGCATCCGCATCACCGGCATCCCCACACGCGAGGACTTTCGCGCAAGCTACGACCGCGAGCAAACCCGGCAACGTCTGGGACTGCCGCAGGACAAGCGTATCGTGCTGGCGCTCGCCGGAGCCTATCTGCCCCGGCCCTACGTGCACTTCCGCACGGCGCTCGACAACCTGCTGCCGTATCTGCACACGTTCAGCGACACCCTGCACTTCGTGTTCGTCGCGGGAAACGACGCCGAATACGCCGGCCACCTGCGAAGGGCCTGCGACGACCTGGGCATCTCCGATTGCGTGACGGTGCTCGAGTACGTCGAGGGTATGGCAGGCCTTATGGCGGCGTCTGACCTGGTCATCTGCAAATCCGGCGGCCTTACCGTCACCGAGTGCCTGTGCGCGCAGGTGCCCATGATCTTGCTCGGCCGTGCATACGGCCAGGAAAACGCCAACGTCAGGCTGCTCACCGCCCACGGCGCGGCCATGCATGTCACCACTTGGCGCGAGCTGCTCGAAGCGCTGCGCCACATCTCCCGCAGCCCCGAAAGCGCGCGTTCGATGCTGGTCAACGGCAGCTTCCTTCGCCGCCCTGACGCCGCGCGCGACATAGCGTGCGCCGCCATGGAGCTTGCCAACGCCGAGAAAGACCCGGCGAACCCGCTGTATAAGAAGCATTTCCTCCATTTCTATTGGGGGCATAAACCCGCGCACGTGCGATAGAGCCGCGCGCATCTGGAAAGGATCTACCTTACATGACGCATTTCGACGAGCTCGGCCTTTCGGGCCAGGCATTGCAGGCTGTGGCCCAGCTGGGCTACAGCACCCCCACCCCTGTGCAGGAACAGGCCATTCCCAAGGTGCTCGAGGGCCGCGACCTGATCGCCGCCGCGAAGACCGGCACGGGCAAAACCGCCGCGTTCAGCCTGCCCACCATGGACAAGCTCGGCCACGCCAAGGGCAACAAGGGCCCGCTCATGCTGGTGGTCACCCCCACGCGCGAACTTGCCGAGCAGATCGGCGAGGTGTGCGGCACCATCGCGAAGAACACGCACCATCGCATCCTCACCGTGGTCGGCGGCGTTTCCTACAACCCGCAGATCCAGGCGCTCAACCGCGGCGTCGACGTGCTCATCGCCACGCCGGGTCGTCTGGTGGACCTTATGGACCAAGGAGCCGCTCACCTGAGCAGCGTGGAGGTGCTCGTGCTCGACGAGGCCGACCGCATGCTCGACATGGGCTTCTGGCCCGCCATGCGCAAGATCATCGGCGCCACGCCGCAAAACCGTCAAACCCTGCTGTTCAGCGCCACCATCGACCGCACCATCATGAGCACGGCCGGGAAGCTTTTGCATGACCCCGCCATGGTCGAGATCGCCCATAAGGGCGAGACGGCCGACACGGTGGAGCAATACGTCATGCACGTGCAGCAAGCCGTGAAGCCCGAGCTGCTCAAGGGCCTTATGAAGGAGCGCGGCCACAGGCGCGTCATCGTGTTCTGCCGTACGCGCAGCCGCGCGGACGCCACGTGCCGCCGCCTGAAGAAGGTCGGGTACTCCGTCGAGGCCATCCACTCCAGCCGCAGCCAGAACCAGCGTCGCCGCGCCCTTGAGAACTTCGCCAACGGCACCACTGACGTGCTGGTGGCCACCGACGTGCTCGCACGCGGCATCGACGTGGAGGAAGTCGAGTACGTGGTGAACTACGACCTGCCCACGCAGCCCGAGGACTACGTGCACCGCATCGGCCGCACGGGCCGCGCAGGCGCGTCCGGCTTCGCCGTCAGCTTCGTCAGCCCCGAAACCGCCGATGCGCTGCGCGACATCCAGAAGCTGCTCAAGCGCACCATCCCCGAGCTTGAGCTTGAGCATTTCGACATGCACGAAGCCGAGAACGAGGCCGCTGCCAGGGCGCAGCGCGCCGAGGCTCGTCGCGACCCCGAGATCCAGCAGGCCAAGAAGGAGCAAGCCGCCCGCACGCGCAGGAAGAACAAGGCGCGCGAGGCCGCACAGGCCGAAGAGGTGAACACCCGCCGCGCCAAGCGGGGTAGCCGCAAAGCCGCCGAAAAGCCCGCCAGCGGAACGGCGCACGCCGCAAGGAAGCACAGCAACGCCGATCACGACTCGCAGCAGAAGCGCGGCAACGGCTCTAGGAACGTTTCCGCCAACCGCGCGAAGGCCAACAACGCGTCCGGTGCGCAGGGCGGCGATTTCCGCCCTGGACGCGCCCATCGCGCCCAGGTTGCGCACCAGCGCAACAGGCGCCGCTAACAGTTGGTTATGCGCCGGTTAAGGGGCCGGCGCATAACAGCCCGGTAATCTATCGGTAAAGTGTATATCGTCTTTAGGAGGGAGGACGCCATGCGCATAGCGGTAGCTTGCCAGGGGCTTGATGTGGCGCCAAGATTTGCACGCAGCTCAAGTTTCATGTGCTATCGCGTTGACCGTGGCATGTTCGCCG
>JAUNWR010000011.1:24987-37983 GCA_030540215.1 Coriobacteriia bacterium
TCAGCTGGCTCAGGTGTTGAAGGATCTTGATGTCAGCGTCATGATCGTCGACAGGATCGATCCAACCTCGGAGACGGCCCTGAAAGCAGCCGGCATCGAGGTTCAGACCGGCTATACCGGCACCGCATCCGCCGCAGCGCGCACCTACATCGGACGCACGCTGTCCGGAACGCACGAAGAGCTGGAGGCATCGTAAGCGTCAAAGCGCTGCGCGATAGCATGGCACGTAGAAAGCGCCTTGGGGGCGCTTTTTTCGTATCTACAGCCGAGATGACGTGGGCAGGCAAACCTGGTTCGACAGCGTGCAGCCTTCGTATCACAACAACCCTTACCTATGGCGAGGTGAAAATCAGCGTGGCCGATAGCATGGTCGCGACCGACGATTCGGCTTCAGCCCGTTGCGGCGAATACGCTACGCACGACCAGTCCTTCGCGCGCGCGAAACAACAGGAATCATCTTATGAGAAACCCTTGCCCTAACGCAAAACACCCCGCCTGGATTCCCAAGCGGGGTGTTGCACATTTGAAGCTTGAAACAGCTTACAGGGCCTTCTTGGCGACCTCGACGATGGCGGTGAAAGCCGCGGGGTCGTTGATGGCCATGTCGGAGAGCACCTTGCGGTCCAGCTCCACGCCAGCCTTCTTCAGGCCGTTCATGAAGGCGGAGTAGCTCATGCCGTTCAGACGGGCACCGGCGTTGATGCGGGTGATCCACAGACGACGGATCTCGCGCTTCTTGTTGCGGCGATCGCGGTACTGGTACTGCAGGGAGTGCTGGACCTGTTCCTTAGCAGCGGTGTAGGAACGGGACTTGGCACCATAGTAGCCCTTTGCACGGTTAAGGACGGTGCGGCGCTTCTTCTTGGCGTTGACTGCACGCTTGATACGAGCCATTGATTATCACTGCTCCTTTAAAACTTAGCGACGGCCGAGGTTGCGGGCCACGACGCGACGGTCAGCGGCAGCCAGCTCGGTCTCGTGACGGAAATTACGCTTACGCTTCTGAGACTTCTTCGTCAGAATGTGGCTCTTGTAGGCCTTAGCACGCATGATCTTGCCGGAGCCGGTAACGCGGAAGCGCTTTGCCGTACCGCGATGGGTCTTCATCTTAGGCATTGCCTTCGTCCTTTCCTTCGTCTTTCTTGTCGTTTGCCTTCTTTTTCTTCGCCGCCATGCTTGCGGGAAGCGGGGCGATGAGCATGTGCATGTTGCGGCCTTCCATCTTCGGCTGGCTCTCGATGACCGCAATGTCCTTCAGGTCATCGGCCAGGCGCTCCAGGATAGTCAGGCCCTGTTCCGGATGGGCCATTTCGCGGCCGCGGAACATGATGGTGATCTTGACCTTGTTGCCAGCGGAGAGGAAGCGAAGCACGTGCTTCTTCTTCGTGGTGTAGTCCCCCACGTCGATCTTCGGGCGGAACTTCATTTCCTTGGTCTCGATCTTGCTTTGGTTCTTGCGAGCCTGCTTCGCCTTGATGGCCTGATCGTACTTGAACTTGCCGTAATCCATGATGCGGCACACGGGCGGTTCCGCATTCGGGGCGATTTCAACAAGATCAAGCCCCTGGTCGTCAGCAACGCGCTGCGCCTGGGCAACCGGGTAGATACCCAACTGCGTTCCGTCGAACCCGATCAGGCGGCACTCGCGCACCGTGATCTGTTCGTTGAGCCTAGGCTCTTGAGCGGCTATCGCACTCACCTTCCTTCCTTGCATGCGGTATCGCATGGCATAAAAAAACCCACAGCTTCAAGCATGCGGGCGTAATGAACGAACCATGTTCAGGTATTCATACGACCCATCAGCAGCTTGAAAGCGCCGAACTAGGTGGGAGGCGCTACGCCCCCGCTTGTGAACAGCTCGTTTATTATAGCGTGAACGCCGCCCGGTGCAAGGGACCGCCCTTCTCACCGGCCAGCGTTCACAAGATGGACACAAGAAGCGAAAGCTACGCGTTGATGTAGATATAGATGATGCGCACGGTATCTGCCAGGTTGCCCGAGGCATTGGCCGTGCTGTAGTCGTACATGAGCACGCTCGACCAGGTGTGGGCGGCGCCGTTAATGTCCACGGTTCCGTTGAACGAGCAGTTCTCCTTCACCAGCGTGGTGCCGTCCGATGCGTACGTGGAATACGAAGTCTTGTCGGTAGGCAGCTTGGCCGAGCCGTCTGCCACATTCACGCCCGCCTCGCGCAGCGTCTTCTCGACGATGTGCTCGTTCTTCACGGCGTCGGCGAAGCTGAGCGAGCCGTAGCCGAGCGACGCGGTGGCGGCGGAGTAGCCGGCCTGGATGACCTTGCCGTCGGCATCAAGCCCGAGATAGACCGTGGGCGTGCCCGAACGGGAATCGGCGGGCTCGGCGGTCAGGGCCACCGTGACGCTTTTCTTCACGGAATTGCCCTCTTCGTTGACGTCCTTGGAGGACGTGACCGTGGCACCGTGCGCAAGCGCGGTGATAGCCGCATCCTGGGTTTGCCCCAGCACGCCGACCAGGTTGGGAACCTCGGTCTTCTTGGTGGTAGTGGCGCTTGCCGCGTCCTTGCCGGAGTTGTCCTGGGAAAGGTTGCCCACGTCGGTGGACTGCTGCTGGGCCTGGGTCTGCTGCACCATGGCGCGGCTGGACTCGTTCCACAGCTGGAAGGCGAAATACCCCAGCGCGCAGGCGAGCACCACGAGCAGGGCCACGATGATCACGAGCACGCGGCGGACACGACGCGACTTCTTGAGGTGCGGATGCTCCACCGGCTCGGGCTTGCCGTGGCGACCGCGAGGCTGGGCGGGCATGGCGGCGGGGATCTCGTCGCCGAACACGGGCTCGTCGCGCGGCTCGAGGCTCTCCACCGGATCGGAATAGTCATCCGAGGTGTCGCCCTGATAGCTGAAGCCGGCGGCATGCGCGCCGTGGGAAGCCGCGACGGGCGCGAACGCCTCGGTCAGGCCGAGCGACGTATCGCCGTCGGCGGCGCCGCGCTGCTCGGGGGCGTCACCGGCGCCGATGGGCGCGAACGCCTCGGTCAGACCCAGGGATGCGTCGCCCTCGGGCTGCTGCTTGCGGGCGCCGCGGGCGATGTTGAAGCTATGTTTGGACATGGTCAGGCCTTTCTCTTGAAAACAGCCGATCAGCGCATGAACAGGGCGAAGTAGACGATCGCCGCGACGATGATGACGCCGACGCCGATGAGCACCGCCTTCTGCATGCCGGACATGGGGCCGGCTTCCAGGTCCTCGAGCGTCTGCTCGGCGCGATGGGCCGGCTTGGGACCGCCTTCGCAAGCGCCGGGTTCCGACTTGCGGGCGTGCGCGGCATGAGGCTTGGCGACATGCTGCGGGGCAGGCGCCTGCTGGGCCGCGTGCTGCGGCTTGGGCGCCGCAACGGGCTCAGGCTGCAGCTCGGGCTCCGGCCAAGCGTCCTGTTCAAATACCTCTTCGACCTGGTGGCGGCCATATGATCCCGCCTGGATGACCACGTCGTCCTCGTCGCCGGCATTGACCGTGATATGGGAGAAGCGCCGATCTTGCGCCATGCCGAACCTCCTGCCTTGTGCGTTTCCATGCTGTGTATGCCCTCGATTATAAGGGATTGGCCGGCAGGCCCCGGCACCTAGGTAGAAAAACCACGGAGCGAAGCCGGAGCGCGCCCCGCGCCGCAGCCGTTGTGCGACAATAGCGGGCGAAACCAGTAAAGAGAAAGGCGGCTTGCATGAACCTTGAACAAGGCCAGGAACTGCACGGGTTCACCGTGCTCACGGCCGAGCCCTTGCCCGAGATCGACGGCGATGCCTACACGCTTTCCCATCCGGTAAGCGGCGCGAAGCTTCTATACCTGCGCAACGACGACCGCAACAAGGCGTTCTCCATCGCCTTCCGCACCCCTCCGGCCGATGACACCGGCGTGTTCCACATCCTGGAGCACTCGGTTTTGTGCGGTTCGGAGAAGTTCCCCGTCAAAGAGCCCTTCGTCAACCTGCTGAAAACCAGTATGCAGACGTTTTTGAACGCCATGACCTTTGGCGACAAAACGCTCTACCCCGTGGCATCCACCAACGACCAGGACCTCATGAACCTGGCCGACGTCTATATGGACGCGGTGCTGCACCCCGACATCTACCGCAAGCGCCAGGTGTTCGAGCAGGAAGGCTGGCACCTTGAGGTGGCCGATGCCGAAGAGGGCGACGGCGAAGGCCGCCAGCTTACCTATAACGGCGTGGTGTACAACGAGATGAAAGGCGCGCTGTCCGATCCCACCAGCGTGCTGTACGACCAGCTGCAGGCAAGCCTGTTCCCCGACACCCCCTACGCGTTCGAGTCCGGCGGCACCCCCGAGGCCATCCCCACGCTCACCTACGAGCACTACCTCGAGGAACACGAGCGGCACTACCGCCTGGACAACAGCTACATCGTGCTGTACGGCAACCTGGACCTTGACCGCATGCTGACGTTCTTGGATGAGCGCTACCTGACGCCCGTGGCCGCCGAGCAGGCGAAACGCCGCGAGCAGCGCGCAGCCGAGGGGCTTGCGGAGCTTGCGCCGCGCACCCTGCCCGCGCAAGAGCCCGTGCGCGCCCTGGGCGTGCGCCGCGAGATGGCGACCGCACCGGAAAACGCCTGCATGGGCCTGGGCTGGGTTATCGGGCACGTGCGCGAGCGCACGCGCATCGTGGCCGTCGATATCTTGCTCGACGCCATCGCCGGCAGCAACGAGGCGCCGCTCAAGCGCGCGCTTCTGGATTCCGGTATAGCCGGGGACGTGCAGTCCTACCTGGCCGATTCCGTGCAGCAGCCCTTCGCCGTACTTCAGGTGCGCGACTTGGGCGAAGACGCCGCGAAGCGCTTACGCCCCGCCGTGGATGCCGAGCTTGAGCGCCTGGCCGCAGGCGGGCTTGACCACGCGCTCGTGGAGGCGTCCATCTCCCGCGCCGAGTTCGTCATGCGCGAACGCGACTTCGGCATGGCCGATGGCGTGGCGCTTGCCATGACCTCGCTGTGCGGCTGGCTCTACGACGACGATCTCGCCACCGCTTATCTGCGCTACGAAGACGACTTCGCCTACCTGCGCCGCGCGCTTGACGAGGGGTATTTCGAGGACCTTATCCGCGAGGTGTTCCTGGACAGCGCCCACATGGCCGAGGTGGAGGTAGTCCCCGTCGAGAAGCAGGACGACCCCGGGCAGCGCTATCTGGCCGAACTTGCCGCCGGCTTCACCGATGACGACTTCCAGCACGTCGAGGATGAGGTTGCGCTGCTTCGCCGCATGCAGGAGACGCCGGATGCACCCGAGGATGTGGCGAAACTGCCGCAGCTGACAGTCGCCGACATCGGGCCCGCACCCGTCGAGCCCGCATACGGCCTGGCCGAGGGCACGCCCGTTCCCTGTATCCGCCATCACCTGCCCACGCGCGGCCTGGTCTTCGCCTACCGCTACTTCGATATGAGCTGCCTTGATTTCGAGGACCTGCCCTATGCGGCGGTGCTCGGCATCGTGCTGGGAAAGCTGGGCACCGATGCGCATTCGGCGGCCGAGATCGATACGCTCACCAACGGCAAGCTGGGCAACTGCTCGTTTTTCTGCGAGGTGTACGAGGACGAGCACGACCCCGATGCCGTGACGCCCACGTTCGTGGCAAGCGCATCGGCTTTGGCCGAGAACGTCGAATGGCTGGCCGAGCTGCCAAGCGAGATCTTGGCGAGGACCGACTTCGCCGACACCGGCAAGATCCGCGACGCGCTGCAGCAGCGCCGCATCGGCATGGAGCAGAGCTTCGCCAACGCCGGGCATGCGGCGGCCATGGCGCGCCTGACGTCGTACTTCCTGCCGGCCGGCGTGGTGCGCCAGCAGCTTGGCGGCGTGGACTTCCACCGCTTCCTGGTGCAGCTGCTGGACAACTTCGACGAACGAGCCGCTGAGCTGGCGAAACGCCTGGATGAGGTGGCGCGTAAGCTGTTCGACGCATCGAACTTGCTGGTGTCGATCGCCGGCAGCGACGAGTGCGTCATGCGCTTCTGGCAATGCGCCGGCATCACGGCGGGCACGGGCAAAGCCCCGACCGCGCTGGAGATTCCCAAGCCCAAGGTGCGCAACGAGGCGTTCATCGTGCCCACCGACGTGTGCTACGCCTCCACGGGCTTCGACCGCCGCTCGCTCGGCGCGCCTTACACCGGCGTGTGGCAGATCGCGGCGCGCGTGCTTTCCTACGATTACCTGTGGAACGAGGTGCGCGTGAAAGGCGGCGCCTACGGTGCGGGCTTCCAGGCGGCGCGCAGCGGCACCGTACGCTTCTATTCGTATCGCGACCCGCATCTAGACGAGACGCTGGAGCGGTTCAACGGCACGCCCGCATGGCTTGCCGCGTTCGATCCCGCACCCGAGGAGATGGACGGCTACGTGGTCAGCACCGTCGCCGGCTTCGATGCTCCCCTCAAGGAGCGCATGCAGATCCGCCGCCAGGACGGCGACTTCCTGAGCGGCCGCACGCCCGAGGCGCGCGCGCAGACGCGAGCAGAGATGATCGAAGCCACGCCCGAGAAGCTGCGCGAGCTTGCGGGCGTCATCGAGGGGGCGCTTGACAAGGAAGCCGTCTGCGTGTTCGGCAACAAGGCCATCCTTGAGGGCGCGAAAGCCGATCTGGACGTGATCGACCAGCTCAACGGCTAGCGACGCAGGACGCGGTAACGCCCGAAGGCCCCGAAAACGGCGAATCGCCGCAGGCAAGGCCCGCTGCAAGATGAGGGACCGCGCCTGCGGCGATTTTCGTTTGCGCTGAACGCGGAGGCGTCCCGGGAGCGGTTACCCGGGACGCGTTCGCCAAAGCCGACGATTATTCGAACTCGTCCACGAAATGCAAGATCATGGCCGCGCTCGTGGGGGTCATGCGCTCGCCGGGCAACGTATGCTCGCTCACGGGGATGCCGCGGGCGATGATGGCCGACGTTGCCGGAGCCGGGATGGAAAGCGTGCCATGGGCGCATTCCACTTCGCCCTGCCCCGTTTGCGCCGCCGTGGCCACGATGCGCTTCGCGCCCGTTGCTTCCACCGCCAGGCAGACGAGCAGCGTGTTGCGGATACGGGAGCCGTCGCCGACTTCGTGGAAGTGGGTCTGCTCGACCGCGCAGCCGTGCGCGGCGGCCTCGGCTTCGGCCAAGATGGTGTAGATGGCGCGCATATGGTCGCGCACCGCCGGAGAAACCGCCAAGCCATTGATGGTGGCGAGAACCTCCCCGATATCGTGATGATGGCGATCGGGGACGCCCGCGGCATCGGCCGCAGCCTCAAGACGCTGCCGAGTATCGGACGGCAGCTGCAGCAGGGTGTCGCCCAGAAGCTGTGCTCGCGTGGCGTTCTCGGCGAGATTCCATCTAAGGGTCTTCATGTCAGGTTCTCCTTCTCCACGTTGGCCGCACGCACGCTCGATCATGTGGGCCTGATATCCGGCACCGAAGCCGTTGTCGATGTTGACCACGGAAACGCCCGATGCGCACGAATTGAGCATGGCCAGAAGCGCCGCCACGCCGCCGAAGCTGGCGCCGTAACCCACGGACGTGGGGACGGCGATCACGGGGCATGCGGCAATCCCGCCCACCACGCTGGCAAGCGCGCCCTCCATGCCGGCAACCGCCACCACGCAGCTGGCGCCTGCGATGTCTTCCCGATGTGCCAGAAGGCGGTGGATGCCCGCAACCCCCACATCGTAGAGGCGCACCACGCGAGAGCCGAGCACCTCGGCGGTGACGGCCGCCTCCTCGGCGCAGTACAGGTCGCTGGTGCCTGCGCACGCTACCACGATGTAGCTATCGCGCGTAGGCTTTGCCGGCACGCCGAGCAAGCCCAGCTGAGGAACGGGTCGATACTCGAACGCCGCCGCAGCCTGCGGGTCGCGTGCGAGCAACGCAGCCCGCACGGCTTCGGCTTTCTGCGCCTCAAGCCTGGTGACGAGCACGCACGTCTGGCCGGCATCGCACAGAGCCAGGCAGATATCGGCGATCTGTTCGGCCGTCTTGCCGGCGCCGTAGACCACCTCGCCCGCGCCCGTACGGCGCGCGCGGTCGGTATCGACCTTCGCAAAGCCCAGGTCGGAGTAGCCCTGGCCGGCAAGGCTTCGCTGAGCGTCGACCGGGCTTACCGAGCCCGACGCCACCTGCTCGAGCATGTGCAGGACCTGCTGCGGTTCCATAAGCCCGCTCCTTTCCCGCCCGCTAAACGCGGACCGTCGTTGATTTCCGACCATTGAAGCACCGGAAGTTGACTTCAGGTCAAGCAGCATCGAAAGGCTGCACGCTTTCGCCATAGGCGCGCGCCGAAACGCTGCCAACCCGCTAGCCGATGCGCATGGGAACACCGCCGCCCGGCACGGCAGCGCCCCGCAACGGCCGCGGTCCGGCACAGCGCAAGCCCCGCAATCGACCGCCGCCCGATGCGACAAGGCTCCCACAAACCGCGCCCGGTACAGCAGCGTTCTCGTAGGCGAGCACCGCCCGATACACGCAACGCTCTCGCAAGCGATCGCGGCCCGGTACAGCAAGGCCCCCGCTATTGCGGGGGCCTTGAGCGAAGACGAAGCCGTATGCAGCTTGCAGCCGATTAGTTCGATGCGGTGCTTGCAGAGCCGTTCGAAGCGCTGGAGTCGCTGGTGCTGCTGGAATCGGCGGAGCTGGATTCGCTGGTCTTGCTGTCGGAATCCGTGCTAGCGGTCTTGTTGTCGGAGTCGGCCTTATTGGCGTTGGAGCCGGTGTTGCCCGTAAGCGTGCCGATGGCAGCGTTGGCGGAGTTGAGCACCTTGCTCATGTCGTCCTCGTCATCGGAGGCGCCGGCGGTCAGCTTGATGCCGGAAAGGTCCATGGTGGTGCCGAGCCACTTCTTCTGGATGATCGAGGACACGCCGTTGGAGTTCATGGCGGAAAGCGCGTTGGAAACGGCCTGCTTAAGCTGGGTGTTGCCGTCGAGCACACCTACGCAGTAGCCGCTGGCCTGCTGCATGAGCGCAACCATGTGAACGTCCATGCCGGCGTTGTTGGAAACGTAGGACCCCACGACGGCGTCGGCGGCCACATACTGCACCTTGCCGGACTCAAGCGCGGAGAAGGCGCTCTTGAGGTCCTCGGTGGTGGTGATGGTGGAGTTGTCGAACTCGTTGGTGACCGCCCAGGCGCTGTTGGAGGACACCTGCGCGGCGATCTTGGTGGAGGCGGAATTCGCCGGCACCGTTGAGTTGGAGGACTGGGCGAACAGCGCCACTGCCGTGGGCAGGTACGTGTCGGACGTCCAGAAGCTGGGGGAATCGGACTTGTTGACGCCCATGACCACATCGACCTTGCCGGAGGTGAGCGCACCGGCGGCGTCGGTGGACACGTCCACGACCTCGAGCTTCAGGCCGAGCTGGTCGGCCAGAGCAGCCGCCATGTCGACGTCGATGCCGACGATCTTCGTGGAAGAGGAGGGCTGGCCGGCCAAAGGCGCGTTGTTAGCATTGACGCCGACGCGCAGGACGCCTTCCTGGGCGATGACGGGCTTGCTGACCGCAGGCGTGGCCTCGGGCGGCGTATACGATTCCTGCTGCTGTTGGCAACCGGTGGCAAGCAGCAGCATGGCGGCGCAGCAAACGGCCGCGGCACAGCATGCGGCAAAGCGCTTGAGATGCTTCATGTTCCGACTTCCTCCATCTCGTGCATTGAAAACAAGCTTCTTCCGACTGACCTAGTTTTCGACCCCACACTCGCGCACCGGGGCTTGGCTTTCGCGCCACCCTCTCCCCCGTCGCGACGGTATGCCGCTCGTATAAACGGAGGGTGCGTCTTACCTCTAGGATACGCCGTGCTCGCCTTCGCGGACGTGCCGCGGGGCTTACGTGGATCCTTTCGACCGCATCTGCCATGGACTAGGGCCTTCGTGGAAAGCCCGCAACTACAGACTCGAAAGAAGCCTTAGTAGTGTATCAGATACGCAAGGAGCGGAGGGTTTCGCGGCGCGTTTTCCGCAAGGGTTTCGCAAGACGGCGCGCTTAAGCTTCAAAGCATGGGAATGCTGTCGAACATAGCAGGGGCCTGCGCCCCGATCGCCGCCGAGGCCGCGGAGGCCTTGGCCGAGACCGTGTGGCCAACGCGATGCGCGATCTGCGATACGCCCGGAGATGTGCTGTGCGATTCTTGCCGGGCAGCGCTCGCCTACGTGGACTGGTGGCGCGCCTGCCCCCGCTGCGGCGCGCCGTTCGGGCGCGTGCAGTGCTGCGAATGCAACGAGGTGATGCTTGCGGCGCAAGGGCGCACGCAGCCGGCCTTCGACGGCATGGCGGCAGCGGTGTCGTTCGAGGAAGGCGCGGCGCGCATCGTGCGCACCTGGAAAGACACCGGGGAAAGACGCCTGGCATCCGAGATGGCGCGGCTCATGCTTTTCCAGGCGCCGCCCGCATGGCTTGCCGGCGCAGTGGCGGCGCCCATACCCGCGAGCGCCGCCGCACGCCGCCGGCGCGGCTTCGACCACGGCCGCGAACTCGCCTGCGCCGTCGCCGGCATGGCGGGGATTCCCGTGGTCGAGGCGCTGGCGCGACCCCGTACCTTCGACCAGCGCGCGCTCGGACGGCGCGGACGCATCCACAACCTGCAGGGGCGCTTCCAGGCGCTGCCGGGCGCCACGGTGCCTGCCCGCATCCTGCTCATCGACGACGTATGCACCACAGGCTCCACCATGAACGCGGCCTGCGATGCCCTACGCGCGGCAGGCGCGGTGGAGCTGCACTGCCTCGTGTTCGCCCGCGTCTAACGAACGCGCGAATGACAAAGGCCGACAGTCAACAGCCCATCTTTAGAAAGGCACCAAAGCTTTTGTCCCCGATTTGCAGAAGCAGTCTTGTATGCAACGCAAACTAAGACATTCTAAGGAATCGCCACCTGGAGCAGTTGGGCAAACCCCGGTCACGCCCAGCAGGCCCAAACACCAAACGGCCTAGGCACGCATGCTCCCGCGCATGCCAAATCTCACCCAAACGCAAGGAAGGCGGCCCGCAGGCCGCCTTCCCGGTTTCGTATGTTGTTTCGCCGTTCGGCGCTAGGCGCGCTCGCGACGGGATTCGCTTTCGGCGAACTCCTGCACGTCCACGTTGATGGAGTGCTTGATGGGCTTCCAGTTGCACTTCTTCACCAGCGCCACCAGCGCGATGGGCACGTAGGTGAGCATGAAGAACGGGAACGTGAACATGTAGCGGATCTTCTTGCCCGTGGTGGAGTGGATGGAATCCCATTCCACGAACGTTGTCAGCACGCCGAACATGAACATGAACACCATGTAGTTCATCAGGCAGAAGCAGATCGACGACACAGAGGAGGCAACCATGACGCCCGTGGACATAAGGCCCGCAGCCGCCAGGGCAATGATGATGGCGTTGAACGTTACGCTGATGATGGTGAGCAGCATGCCCGGGGCGATGGTCATGAGCATGTCGTAGCAGGCGAAGCGGCTGCCCTTGGGGTTGGTGGCGATACCCTTGGCCAGGCGGGCGCCGTAGTGCCAGAACACCTGGTAGAAACCCTTCGCCCAACGGAAACGCTGGTTCCAGGAATCACGGAACGTGACGGGCTGCTCGTCATAGAGCACGGCCGTGGGCGTGTAGCTGATACGCTCGCCCTCAAGGATGGAGTTGGCGGAGAACTCGATGTCCTCGGTGAGAAGATGCCACTTCCAGCCGCCGTTGCGCTCGATGATCTTCGCGGACACGAAAAAGCCCGTGCCGGAAACGGCGCAGCTGGTGTTGAGCGTCAAGCGGGCCTGGTTGAGGAACTTCGCCTCACGCAGGAACCACACGGCGTAGCCGGCGGAGATCCAGTTGCTGTCGTAGTTCTTGGAGTTGCGGTAGCTGGTGGAGGCGACAGCGCCGTTGTCGAAGGTCTTGTTCATCTCGCGGAAGTAGTTCACGTCGAGCACGTTGTCGGCGTCAAAGACGAAATACGCCTCATAACCGCGATCGGCATATTGGCTGCGAATGACGTTGAAGCCGTAATCGAGCGCGTAGCCCTTGCCCACCTGCTCGGTATTGAAGCGCGGGAACACGATGGCGCCTGCCTCGCGGGCGACCTCGGCGGTGTTATCCGTGCAGTTGTCGGCGATGACGAACACGTCGATAAGCTCGCTCGGGTAGTTCTGCACCTTGATCGAGTGGATAAGCTGGCCGATCACCGCGCTTTCGTTGCGGGCGCTGATGACGGCGGCGAACTTGTGGTTCTTCTTAGCGACAAGCTGCTTGGGCTTGCGGGTGAGCACCACGAACACGTAGTAAAGCTGATACGTATAGCAGATGGTGAACGCCAAGAAGACGCAGAAGTTGAATATGTCCACGAACGAGATATGCGAGAAGAACTGATCTAGCACCTTTGCTCCTTTTACGGGCCGCACTCGCTTCGCGGCCGACCTTAGACGCCGCCTTCGGCGCCCCCAAATGCCCATACGGCATCAGGCAACGTCCCGCGCGCATGTGCTGTAGTTGTAGGTTCGTTGTAAGCGGAACGTTTCAAACCTAAAGAAGTATAGCGGCATGCGGCTCGTTTGTCGCGCGCGCTGCGCCATTTGGCTCAGTATATGACCGTCAACAGGCGTAATCGCCCCATTTGCACACAGGGTGTGCACACGCCCTTCATAAAATCGAGCTTCCATGCCCATGCCGAAATCTTGCTTCGATCAAAGCGGATTCCATGGTCCGCGAGCAGGAGCTGCCGCGCCTTACGCGCATCACGGCCCGTACCCGAACCGAGAACCTCCTATTCCGACTCGCGGATACGCGCAGCGTGCAGGGCGTCGAGCTTGAGGTAGAGCGCGTGGAACGCCACGGCGGATAACGCCGCGACGATGCCGTAAAACACCCACATGCCCAGCGTGAACGGCGCAATGCAGAACACGCCGGGCATGAGCAGACACGCGCCAGCGGTGCCGCCGACCACCACGGCAAGCAATGCCGCGCGGATAGCCGTGAACGGTATGGACAAGCGGATCACCAGATTGCATCCGACCCAGGAAGTC
>JAUNWR010000088.1:0-6502 GCA_030540215.1 Coriobacteriia bacterium
GACCCGCAGGCCGTTCGGCGCATGGGGTTATCCTTCGATGCTGCCATGCTCGCCAACCCCGCCTTCCCCACCAGCCGGCTGCTGGCACGGCAGACGCTGCTCGATTACCTGCAAGCCTGCGCATGGGTGATCGTGGACGAGCGAGGGATCGACCTGACGCTCGGCGGCGAATCGACCGCAAGCATGATAAGCGAACATTCGAACCTCATCGTCATCCGGTCGCTCACCGACACGTTCTCGCTGCCCGGCATGCCCTTGTCGTGCGCATTGGCGCACCCCGCCGTCGCCAGCCGCATCTCCCAGATAGCCAAACGCCCGGCATCCGCCGCGCTCAGCGCGCGCCTGCTAAAGCTGGCCACGCCCGATCATCACCTGGAACGGGCGCGCGAAGTGCTTGAAACGGAGATTCCCTGGATGCAGTGCATGCTCAGCTTGGTCCCCGGGATCAGTATCTACCCTGCTGAGGCGAATTACGTGATGTGCTCGTTCGCCCCTGGACGCTCCATGCACTTGGGAGCCGCAGACGCGCCTGACCTTGTACGCAAGCTGCAGAAGCGAGGGTTCCCGGTTCGCACGCTCGATCGCACGCCCGGGGTCTCGCCCGGCAGCCATTTTTGCGTGAGCGTGCGCACAAGGTCGGACAACGAGCGGTTTATCGCCGCACTGAGGCAGATCGTCGCCGGACGCTGACCCGGTCAATGAAAACGGCGCCGTCATCGCACCGAGACCCCCAACGGTCCGATACGATGGCGACACCGCGATTTGGCGAATCCGGAAACGACCCGTCTACTCGATGCCCTTCACTTCGTAGCCGGCTTCGACGACGGCGTTGACGAGCACGGTATCGTCCACCGCATCGGAAAGCTTCGCAACGGCAGTGCCGGCGTCAAGATCCACAACGGCCTCCGACACGCCCTCGACGCCCTCGAGCGCCTTCTTCACATGGGCGACGCAATGCGGGCACATCATGCCCTCGACGGTAAGCTTCTTTTCCATGACGACCTCCTTATCCGCGGGCACACCCGCATCGATTACCTGGATATCTTGCTCGGATGCGCTTGCATCCGTAGCTTCTTCATTGAGTTCGCCCTGCCCACTAGCCAGCTGCTGAGCCGCAGCCGACGCGAATCGCGGCTTCCATGTGCGCAAGCGTAGCGCATTCGACACGACGCAAACGCTTGAGCAGCTCATAGCCGCAGCGGCGATCATGGGGTTGAGCGTAAAGCCCGCGAACGAGAACACGCCGGCGGCCACCGGGATGCACACCGCATTGTAGATCAACGCCCAGAACAGGTTCTGCTTGATGTTGCGCAGCGTGGAACGCGAAAGCTGTATGGCTGCAGGCACATCCAGGACATCGGAGCGCATAAGCACGACATCGGCGCTCTCGATGGCGATGTCGGTGCCAGCTCCGATGGCGATGCCCACGTCGGCACGGGCAAGCGCCGGAGCGTCGTTGATGCCGTCGCCGACCATGGCCACGCGTCCCCGCTCGGCTAGGCGGCGAATCTCGCGTTCCTTGTCTTGGGGAAGCACGCCGGCTATCACCTCATCGGCACCGACCTGGCGCTGGATAGCCTGCGCCGTGCGCTCGTTATCGCCCGTGAGCATGACGGTGCGCAAACCCATGGCGCGCAGCTCCTCGAGCGCGGCGGCGCTTGAGGGCTTAACGGTGTCGGCTACGGCGACAAGGCCGCACATCTTACCGCCACAGACGAAGAACAAGGGCGTTTTGCCTTCATCGGCAAGTTCGCGAGCACGCGATTCGAACACGGAATCGTCCACTCCCGCTTGCTGCATCAACCTGGCATTGCCCGCCAGCGCGCAAGCTCCTGCAACGTTTGCGCGCACGCCACCGCCGGCAATCTGCTCGAAGGCCTCGACCGGTTGAACCTGTGCACCGGCGGCCTCGGCCCATGCCGCAACCGCCTGCGCAAGCGGATGCTCGCTTCGCTGCTCGATGGAAAGCGCAAGGCTTGCAAAGTCCCGTTCGTCCACGCCTTTGACGCGCACGACGTCGGTGACCACGGGTTTGCCCGTGGTGATGGTGCCCGTCTTGTCGAACACGACCGTTTTGACATCATGGGCGACCTCGAGCGCCTCAGCCGACTTCACCAAGATGCCGCTGGAGGCTCCGCGGCCCGTTCCCACCATAATGGCAGTTGGCGTGGCCAGGCCAAGCGCACAAGGACAGCTGATCACGAGCACGGAGATGGCATGCGTGAGCGCCGTGGACACATCGGCGGATATGATCATCCACACGAGGAACGTCGCAACCGCGATGACGATGACGGCGGGAACGAACACGCCGGCGATCTTGTCCGCGATCTTCTCGATAGGGGCCTTGGTGGAGGTGGCCTCGTCGACAAGGCGGATGATACCCGCAAGCGTGGTGTCGGCACCGACGCGATCCGCCCTCATGACGAACCACCCGGACTTGTTCAGAGTAGCGCCCGTGACGGCATCGCCGGCATGCTTGCCGACCGGCACGCTCTCGCCGGTGATGACCGACTCGTCCACCACGCCGTCGCCTTCGATGACGATACCGTCGACGGGCACGCTCTGTCCGGCCTTGACCACGAGCATGTCGCCGACGCGCACCTGCTCGACCGGCACCTGCTCAACGCCGCCATCCGGTGTACACCGCGCAGCCTCCTTCGGCGTCAGATCCATAAGCTTGGTGATGGCGTCGGTTGTCTTGCCCTTCGCCCGCGCCTCGAAGTACTTGCCGAGCGTGATGAGCGTCAAGATCATGGCTGCGGATTCGAAGTACAGGTCCATGGCCGCCGCATGCGCGAAATCGATATCCCCATGGCCCATGCCCCAGCCGATGCGGTAGATGGCGGCGATGCCATATATCGTAGATGCGGCAGAACCGAGCGCGATGAGCGAATCCATGTTCGGCGCGCCATGGGCAAGCGTTCTAAAGCCCACGCGGAAGAACTTGAAGTTCACGAAGATGACAGGCAGCAGCAGAAGGAACTGGGTGAACGCGAACGTGAGCATGTTCTCATGGCCCAGGAACACCCCGGGCAAGGGCCAGCCGAACATATGCCCCATCGACAGATAGAACAACGGGATGGTAAAGCAGAAGCTCACGATGAGGCGCATGCGCACTCGTTTTGCCTCGGCGGCGGAATCGTTCACCGGGCGCGCAGGCTGCTGCACGCTGTTTGCCGCGGACCCCGCCTCGGGCCGCGGAAATGCGCCATAGCCCGCCTTCTCGACCGCCGCCGAGATTGCGGCGAGGGTGGTGTCTTCGCCATCGAAATCCGCTTCCATGCTGTTCTTCAGCAGGTTGACCGACACCGCGGCGACGCCCGGCACGTTCGAAGCGGCCTTCTCGACACGCGCCGAGCATGCGGCGCACGTCATGCCCGTTACGTCGAATGTACGTTTCATGCCTATCCTTCTTCCATCGCTTACCGCGCGAATTTCTTGATGAGCTGCATGGCTTCATCGATGATCTGGGTGTTGCCTTGCTCGATCTGCTCGACCACGCAGGTTTCCAGGTGATTTTGCAGCAAGATGGCGGAGATGCTGTGCACGGCGCTTTCAGCCGCGGAAAGCTGCACGAGCACATCGCCGCAATAGCGGTTGTCGTCGATCATCGTTTTCACGCCGTTGAGCTGGCCTATCACGCGATTCAATCGTTTTTGCAGGTCATCTTGCAACTGCTGGCTGCGTGGCGTGGCCTTGTGATGGCAGCAGCATTGCCTTTGCGCCCCCTGCCCGTCAGTCGAAGCTTCGTTCATAGCGTATCCTTTCGCTGCTTGGCACCTCGTATAGGACCATCAAGCATTTCAGTATACCCCCAGGGGGCATATTATTCTTCTTAAGTATATACCCCTTATGGGTATAGTCAAGATAGAGTTTCAGGTCGGCAACTTACGTTGATCGCTTCGGCCGCATCGGTACGCACCCGTGCGCCGGCTGCTCGCCCACCATACCGAATAGTGCTCAAGAGGTTGACAAGGGCACACGCCAGGCTATACTTATGAACGGTTGCTCATATGTTTAGTTCTTAGTTGAAAGGTTCAAACTATGGCAAGCGATACCACGACCGTCCATCCGCACACCGGGCAATGCAATGCAGCCGCTATCGAACAGCCGGTAGCACCCAAAGCCTGCGCCGAACCATCCCCGGCAGCCGGCTCGATCGAAACCGCAAACGACGAAGATTGCCCTTGCGGATGCAATCGCCAGGAAACCCAACAACGCTTCGACACCATGCCCGACGAGGAACTGCTCTATGATTTGGCGGACCTGTTCAAAGTGTTCGCCGATACCACCCGCATCAAAATCCTGTTCGCGCTGATGGCTCGTCCCATGCTCGTGGGCGAGTTGGCCGAGACCATCGGCGCCACGCAGTCGGCGGTCTCTCACCAGCTGCGCCAACTCAAGCAAGCCCACTTGGTGAAATTTCAGCGCGACGGCAAATCCGTCATCTATTCCCTATCCGACGACCACGTGTACACCATGCTGGCGCAAGGCATGACCCATATCCGCGAATAGCCGGGCACGCACCCGAAACCATTCGACCCCATCCACCGAACGAAAGGAACAATCATGCGTAAGACGTTCAAACTCGACGAGCTCGACTGTGCCAACTGCGGAGCGAAGATCGAAGCGGGAATCAAGCAGATCGAAGGCGTGAACGACGCCAAAGTCACCTTCATGACCCAGAAGCTTATGATCGACGCCGACGACGCCCGTTTCGAGCAGATCGTCGACGAAGCGCAAAAGGTCGCCCATAAGTTCGAGCCCGACTGCGACATCGTTCGATAAGCAAACCGGGCGCAAGCTGCCGAAAAAGGAATCACGACCATGAACAAAAAGCAACGAAAGTGGCGCAACCGCATATTGGTCGCGTTGGCCCTGTTCGCCGTCATCTTCGCCGCCGAGCACCTGTTGCCGCTGGCCGATATGCTTGGCAGCGAGGCAGCTGCGGTCTACCTGCTGTTCGCGTTGTACCTGGTGCCTTACCTCATCGCCGGCCACGACGTGCTCCTCCGCGCCGCCCGTAACATCAAAAACGGCCAGGTGTTCGACGAGAACCTGCTCATGGCCATCGCCACCATCGGCGCGTTCGCCATGATCGCGTTCCCCGACGCGGAGCCTTCGATGGCGGAAGGTTGCGCCGTGATGCTGTTCTACCAGGTCGGCGAGCTGTTCCAAAGCTACGCCGTGGGCAAATCGCGCAAATCCATCGCATCCATGATGGACATCGCGCCCGATTACGCCAACATCGAGCGCGACGGCGAACTTGTGCAGGTCGACCCTGCCGAAGTGGCCATCGGCGATGTCATCGTGGTGAAGCCCGGCGAGCGCGTGCCCATCGACGGCACTATCATCGAAGGCGCAAGCCAGCTTGATACCGCGGCACTCACCGGCGAGTCCGTTCCGCGCCACGTGGAAGCCGGCATGGACGTCATCAGCGGCTGCGTCAATATGACCGGCCTTCTGCGCGTCCGCACGCAGAAGGCCTTCGGAGAATCCACCGTCAGCCGCATCCTCGAGCTGGTGGAAAACGCCGCGGAGAAGAAGGCTCGCACCGAGAACCTCATCACCCGCTTCGCCCGCTACTACACCCCTACCGTCACGGGGCTTGCCCTGCTGCTTGCCATTATCCCGCCGCTTTTGGGCATGGGCGCCTGGAGCGACTGGATCTTGCGCGGCCTCACCTTCCTGGTGGTCAGCTGCCCGTGCGCGCTTGTCATCAGCGTGCCGCTTTCGTTCTTTGGCGGCATCGGCGGCGCCAGCAAGCTGGGCGTGCTCGTCAAGGGCAGCAACTATCTTGAGGCTCTTGCCAAGGTTGACACTGTAGTGTTCGACAAAACCGGCACACTGACCAACGGCACCTTCAACGTGGTGGCGGTGCACACCGAGCACGAAGTCGACCCCGATTACCTGCTGAGCTACGCAGCGCACGCGGAATCCTATTCGGACCACCCCATCGCGCTGTCAGTGAAGGAAGCCTATTCCGGCAAAATCGACCAGGAACGCATCCACGACGTTCGCGAAGAGGCGGGCCATGGCGTAGCGGCCGTAATCGACGAGCATGTGGTGCTGGTGGGCAACGACAAGCTCATGAAGGCAAACGGCACGGATTACCATGATTGCGAGCTTACGGGCACGATCCTGCACGTTTCGATCGACGGAATCTATGCCGGCCACATCGTCATCGCCGACGTGGTGAAAGAAGATGCCGCCGAGGCCATCAAGCGCCTCCACGCTGCCGGCGTACGCAAAACGGTCATGCTCACCGGCGACCGCGCCGAAGTGGCCAGCGCGGTGTCCGAACAGCTGGGCATCGATGAGTTCCACGCCCAGCTGCTGCCCGCCGACAAGGTCGCCCAGGTCGAGCGCCTGCTGTCCGAAGAAGCCGACGGCGCGAACCTGGCATTCGTGGGCGACGGCATCAACGACGCCCCGGTGCTCACCCGCGCCGACGTGGGCATCGCCATGGGCGCTATGGGCTCGGACGCCGCCATCGAAGCCG
>JAUNWR010000089.1:0-6393 GCA_030540215.1 Coriobacteriia bacterium
TGAAGATCTTCGGCGTGGACGCCTACCGCTACTACTTCATGTCCGACGTGCAGTTCGGCCATGACGGCAACATCTCCATGGAGCGCATGGTGCAGGTGTACAACGCCGATCTGGCCAACACCTGGGGCAACCTGTGCAGCCGCGTGTTCAACATGACGAACAAGTACTTCGACGGCAAGGTGCCCGCCGTGCCGGCCGACGCTGCCGAGCGCGTTGCCAACCCCATGCTGCCCATCGTCGAGCAGCTGTACGCGAAGTACGACGCCTGCATGTCCCAGGTCGACTTCACCGGCGCCGCCGCCGCGGTGCAGGAGCTTGCCGGTCGCGTGAACCTCTACGTCGAGGAAAGCGCCCCGTGGAACCTGGCGAAGAAGGAGGAGACGCAGGGCGACCTGGCCGCCGTCATCTACAACGCGCTCGAGGCCATTCGCATCATCGCGCTGTACATGGCCCCGTTCATGCCGAACACCTCCAACGAGGTGTTCGATCGCCTGAGCCTGGGCAAGGTCACCGACGTGGTGGACGTCGAGGGCGCCACGAAGTGGGGCCAGCTGCCAGCCGGCAATGCGGTCACCGTGGGCGACCCGCTGTTCCCGCGTCTGAACATGGACGAGATCCAGATCGAGGAATAAAGGGGTTCCGCCTGTCAAACGGCAGGCGGAACGCTTGATGTTGCGGCAGATCGGGGCGAAGGAGACACCTTCGCCCCGCCGCATATCGCGACGCTTCAAGCCCCGGTGTTTCGAGTTCCGGGGTCCCGGATCCTGACATTTCGGGGACGTAGCGCTAAGTGTCCGGGCGAAGGGGGAAGACCCTTCGCCCTGCTGTATATATATATGTATAGGGAAGGGATGCATGGCCGAGGAAGAGCAACAACCGGTTTTCGCCGACGCGCTGTTTCGGCAGAAACGCAAGCATGGAAAGTTTCGCCTGGTGGAGCCGCCGCGGCTTGCCGGCCCGGTGGTGGATACGCACGCACATGTGCACCTGCTGGCAGACCCGGCTCTGGAGTTCGCGCGCTGCGCGGCGTGGGGCGTGGACTTCGTCTGCGACATCATCGATGTGCAGGAAGACGCCCCGGACGTGTTCGAGCGCATCGACGAATGGTATGCCCAGGCGCAGTCGCGTCTGCCCGAAGCGGTTGAGCGCACGCGCGAGGTGCTGGCGGCCGGCGGCGACGAGCTGACGCACCTGCCCGACGGCGCTGATGCGGCGCGCTTCGCCTTGCCCGACGATGCCGCATCGCGTCCGCTGCCGCGCTTGCGCCTGGCGGCCGGCGTGCATCCCCATAACGCGCGCTTCTACGAAGACGCCATGGAGTCGCGCCTGGTCAAGCGCTTGGCCGACCCGCGTATATGCGCCGTGGGCGAGATAGGCCTTGACTACCATTACGACCTGTCGCCGCGCGAAGACCAGCGTCAGGCGTTCCGCCGCCAAATCCGCTTGGCGCACACCGCGGGCCTTCCCGCGGCGCTTCACGTGCGCGAGGCGCATGACGAAGCGTTCGCCATCCTGCGCGAGGAGGGCTTCCCCGAGGCGGGCACGTTGCTGCACTGCTTCGACCTGGACTGGGAAACGCTTGAGCCTTGGGTTGACCGTGGTTGCTTCGTTGCTTTAGGCGGTGCGCTCACGTTCAAGCGCTGCCAGGACACGCGCGACGCGGTCGCGCGCACGCCGCGCAACCTGCTGCTCACCGAAACCGATTCGCCGTACATGACGCCCGAGCCCATGCGCGGCATGCCGTGCGGCCCCGCGCACACCGTGTTCACCGCGGCGTGCATGGCCGAGGTGCTCGGGTGCGAAACCGAGAAGGCCAGAAGCGAGATGTTGGCTCAAATCGCGCAAAACGCGCGCGCATTGTTGGACCGCCCGCCCACACCCTGGCAGATCGAACATGCGCAAACCGCCGCAACTGAAAGGAATTGCGAATGAAACGCCTGATCATCGTCGGCTCGCCTCGCGTCGAGGGGCGAAGCGGCGCGCTTGCGGACCTTCTGTTCGAAAGCTGCATCGAGGAGTGCCCGGAAGACGAGGTGTACCTGGCGCCCGTGTCCACGCTCGACGTGGCCGGCTGTAACGCTTGCGATTTCTGCAAGCGCAAGGCGCAGGGTGCGATGACCGAGCAGGAGGCCGCCGAGGACGAGGCCTTCGAGGAGCAGCGCGCCGAGGATGAGGCGCCGCGCCGCTGCGCCATCCGCGACGACATGGACGACGTGTACCCGCTGCTCGAGGATGCCGACGAGCTGATCGTCGTGGCGCCGGTGTATTTCGCCGGCCCGTCGTCGCAGCTCAAGTGCATGCTCGATCGTTTCCAGCCGTACTTCTGGACGCGCACCCGTGCGCGCAAGCGTCCGTGCACGCTGCACGTGGTGGGTGAGGGCGGCGACCCGCACGGCTTCGATCCGCTTGTGGGGTGCGTCCGCTCCGCCGCCGCGGTGGCGGGTTTCCGCTTGGAGCGCGTGCTGGATTGGGTAGGCAAGATCGACGAATCCGGCGAGATCGTCGATGAAGCTGACGAGTATCCCGTCGAGGGGCCCGTGGTGCGCGCCTTCGCCGGGGGCAAGATGGCCGACCAGGCCGCTGGCGAGCAGGAGCTGTCAGCTGAGGATGAGTCAGCGGAGCAGGCCGACGAGTTCGAGCCCGAGGCGTTCGCTGAGGACGATTTCGCCGCCCAGCTGGCCTCTCAGGCGCAGCGCCGCCAGAATCGCGCGCGCCTGAACCTGGGCGAGAACGGCGCCGAGCGCCAGGTCATCCAGCTTGACGAGGACGGCCGCCGCATCGATGCGGCGCAGCACGGTCGCAAGCGTTCTGCTCAGAAGAAGCACGCCAACGCCAAGCGCGGCACGAACGGCACGGTGCAGGCCAAGCACGAGAACCCGCATGCTTCCAAGGGCAAAGGCGGGCAGGGCAAGTCCGGCAAGGGCGGCTCGAAGCAGGGCGGCGGCCGCGGCAAGCAGGGGAAGCGCCGTGGGTAGCGTATCGTCTTTGGCCAACCTGTCGGTCACTCGGCAGGTCCTGGCGGATCACGGGCTTTCGGCGAAGTACTCGCTCGGGCAGAACTTCCTGGTCAACGAGGCCATCGTGGCGAAGATCGTGGCGCTGGCCGAGCTCGAGGGCGTGGACAACGTGCTCGAGATCGGCCCAGGCATCGGCACGCTCACCATGGCCTTGCTGCAAAACGCGAAGCACGTCACGTCCATCGAGCGCGATACCGACTTGCCCGCCGTGCTGGTCGAAACGCTGGAGCCATGGTGGGATTCGTTCACACTTATCCAGAAAGACGCGCTTGACCTGCAGCTTTCCGACCTGGACGGGCAAGACGCCCCCAACAAGCTGGTGGCGAACCTGCCGTATGCCGTCGCTGCAACGGTGGTGCTCGACTATTTCCAGCGCATCGAGTCGCTTGAGTCGGCAACGGTGATGGTGCAGAAAGAGGTGGCGGACCGCATGGCCGCCGAGCCGGGCACGAAGAACTACGGCGCCTATACGGTGAAGCTGCGGCTGTACGCGCAGCCAGCGGGGCGCTTCCCGGTCAGCCCGAACAATTTCTTCCCGCCGCCGCGCGTGGACAGCGCGGTCATCCGCCTGAACCGCACGCTCGTGCTCGATGAGCAGGGGAAACCGCTCGACGGGGAAGTGGTGCGCGCCGCTTGCACTATGGCAGACGCCGCATTCGCCAGTCGTCGCAAAACGCTGTCGAACTCATGCAAAACCTACTTCGCCGGCCGTGGAGCCGGCGGAGCTGCGGTGGCCCCGCATCTGCCGGAGCTGTTCGAGCAAGCGGGCATCGACCCCAAACGCCGCGGCGAGACGCTTTCGCTGGCGGAGTTCGTGAACATGGGCAAGGCGCTGCTGGCGCTGCAGCAGGGTTAGCGATGGAAGCCGATATGCTACTTGGGCCGCGTGCATCGCGGCCCTTTTTTGCGTAATGAGGGGTTAGGAAAGCGAGTCTGCAGCAGTCTAGCAGGTACGGGTTAGTTTGCCGTGGCGACGTTTTCCTGGCTCTAAACCCGGCGGTCGCAGGAAGGTTAGCGCTGTCATACGCCCTGTCAAACGCCGTCTTTAAGCTAAAACGTGCCTGGAATATGGCTATTGTGTGGGAACTGCTATGGAATTAGGTGCAAAACATGGAGAAGTAAGCGTGCATTGACCCGCATGATACAATTTTGAGCTGTTATCTGTGTGTTATGTAGGAAAGAGCAACTATGGACTTAGCGAAACAAGCGCAAATCGTCGACTCCATTCATGATACGTTACACGATTTCGTCGGTCAACGCCTGAAAGTGCGCGCCAACATGGGCCGCTCCAAGATCGTTGAGAGCGAGGGCACGCTCATGCAGGTGCACCCGCAGCTGTTCATCATGGAAGTCGACCGCAAGCGCGGCCGCACCGCTCGTCAGTCTTACCAGTACGTTGATGTGCTCACTGGCATGGTCGAGCTGTCGCAGAACGGCGAGCCGCTGTTCGAGCCCTTCGTTCCCGAGGGGGACGAGCCGGGCGTGGAGTCTCCCCTCATGGAGGAGCGCGTCCTGTCGTAAGCGGTTCCAACCGTGAACTTTTTGCGGACGTCCACGAAGAAGTGTTTGACAAACAGCGTTTGAACGAGGAAAATACTTTCTCGCGCAAAGCGCAATACCCATGGGGATGTAGCTCAGCTGGGAGAGCATTACGTTCGCAACGTAGGGGTCGTGGGTTCGAATCCCATCATCTCCACCATGGAAACGCAAGGGCTGCTGGTAATCCGGCAGCCCTTTTCTTTTCCCAAAGGCACACTGCATGACACTTTGGGGACGTAGCACTAAGTGTCCGAATCGATGGGAGTTGTGGGGGGCTTGCGTCAACGCAAGGCGGCGGCTTACGGTGTTGTCCGTCTGTCGGTTTCGCGGCTTGGGCACCATGTAGATATCGAAGGAGCATTATGGCTGGTCTGAAGGCGGTTTTGTTCGACAACGATGGCACGCTGGTGGATTCACGCGAACTGCTTTTGGCGAGCTTTCACTATGCGGGCCCTGCGGTGCTGGGCCGTCAGCTCAGCGACGAGGAGTACCTGCAGAAAGTGGGGCAACCGCTGGCCGTGCAGGTCAAGGACTACACGGACGATCCGGTGCTGCAGGAGCGGTTCTGCGAAGCGTATCGAGCGCACAACAAAACGGTGCACGATAAGATGATCAAGGCGTTCCCCGGAACGGTGGAGGCGTTGGCGAAGCTTGCGGGCGCGGGCCTGAAGCTGGGCGTGGTCACATCGAAGCGCCACGCGGTTGCCTGGCGCGGGCTTGAGGTGGTGGGTGCCGCATCGTATCTGGATTGCTGTGTGGGCTGGGACGATGTCGAGCGCCCGAAGCCCGATCCCCAGCCGGTGGTCCGCGGTTGCGAGCTGCTGGGGTTCGATCCCGGCGAGTGCCTGTACGTCGGCGACGCCCCGTTCGACCTGCAATCCGGCAACGCGGCAGGCGCAAGTACCGCGGCGGTGACCTGGGGCATGTTCAACGAGCCCGCCTTGACGGCAGAGCGCCCCTCGTTCGTTTCGCACACCTGGGACGAGCTGATCGCAAGCACGCTGGCTCTTCTGTAGCTTCCGGCATTGTGGGACATCGGACGATTTAGGTCACGGCTCTAAGCGTTCGGTTCGATGGCCTTATCCGGGCGGATAGCGCTACGTCCCCGAAGTGTCTGCTGGCGTTGCTGTAGGCGCTTGCGGTTATCGTGCGGAAGCTTGCTTGCGGGCTTGGGTTGCGTCTTTGGGGCGGTATACTTGCCGCGTGATTGATGGACAGTTCGAAAACCTCCTGTCGGTAAACAAAACTAGGTACCTTGCCCGCTGATCGCGGCGGGCGTTTTGCGCGACGGCGCGATTCTATCGGCGGGAGCGAACAGCTTCTGTTGCATCGTTGCAGGTTGTCGCGCATTTCGAAAAGGGCCTTTCCGACGGCGGTTTTCGCTTGATGGAAGGGCTTTTGCTATGTATGGGTTGAAAACGGAGAGCAGCTTCGACGCTGCGCATTTCCTGACCGATTACCACGGCAAGTGCGAGAACTTGCACGGTCATCGCTGGCGCGTGGTGGCGTATCTCGAGCAGGCCGAGCTGCAGACCGAGGGCACGCACAAGGACATGGTCATCGACTTCGCGGACTTCAAGCACGCGCTGCGCGACCTTACCGAGGAGCTCGACCACTCGTTCGTGGTGGAGGAGGGCTCGCTCATGCCCAAAACTCTGGATTGCCTGCGCGAGGAGGGGTTCACGCTGTCGATGATGCCTTTCCGCACCACCGCGGAGAACCTGGCGCGCTACTTTTTCGGCAAGCTTGCCGAGCAGGGCTTCCCCGTGTCGCAGGTTGACGTGTATGAAACGCCGAACAACTGCGCGATCTACCGCGCCTAACGAAGTTATGACCT
>JAUNWR010000090.1:0-6373 GCA_030540215.1 Coriobacteriia bacterium
GTGACAACCGCAACAACTCCCGAATTGCACCAGATTTAGGCATTTCTCGAATCGTGATTGTCGTTGCTATATTATAGGCGCACAGGAAGAACGCGCGACCGATTGTCAGGTTCGCAAGTAATTTCCACGTGCGCGCATGCCGCAACGAAGCAACGAGAGGATAAGTCCGTGGAGCTTTCCGCCGCCGAAGAATACGCAACCAGAATCATCGCCGCTGAAAGCGCCCTTCAACACGCGAAGCGCGACGAGGCTCCCGCGGCCAGGCCTTCCGCCTCGCCTGCAGACGCGCCAGATGGCAAGGTGAGTTGCCCGACCCCCGTCGTACCTGGCGCAAGCCGCCCCATCCTCGCTCCAGGTGAAACCGCCACGCCCGAGGCAAATCACCCGGTCCCCGCCACACTCCCCGTCTCACTCCCTGTTCCACCCATCCCTGACGGTCTGTGGCCTGCCGTGCGGGCCGAGCTGGAGGCGCAATCTGTCATCGGCTATCCGGCAAACGCCATCGAATCCCTCGAGCTCTCCCCTGCCGACCAGGCGGAATACCTTGCGCGCGCCGGGAAAAACCTGTCAGGCTGGTATCGCCTCATGATGGCGCAAGACAGCGTGCTCGCCGAGTTTCGCCAGGCAGGCATCCCCGTTACCGTGCTGAAGGGTGCGGCCGCTGCGGCAAATTACCCGCAGCCGAACAGCCGCAGCATGGGCGATATCGATCTCATCGTGCCGCCCGACCATTTCGAGCAGGCGTTTTCGCTCCTGGAGTGCTTGGGCTGGGAAAACGATATTGAGCTTGAAATCAATCCGCGCCACGCGGGCTTCAAGAAAGCGGGCTGTCCCGAAATCGAGCTTCATCGGTATTTCAGCACATGCACCAACAAGCAGCAGGCACATTTCCTTGACCAGGCCATTTACAACGCCATCCCGCGAGCCGAATGGACCGATGTCGCAGGCTTCAGCGTGCCCGTGTTGCCGCCACTCGAGAACGGCCTGGTGTTGCTCGCGCATGTCAACCAGCATCTAGGTTCGGGTCTGGGGCTTCGCCAGATTCTGGATTGGCAGATGTTCGTTGACGCGCACTTGACCGACGAGCTTTGGGAGCGCGGCTTTCAACATGCGGCGCAGCAGATCGGCATGGAGAAGTTAGCGGTCACGACAACGTGGCTTTGCCACACCTACCTGGGGCTTCAGACGTCGGCAACATGGTTTAGCGAAGCCGACGCGCAGCTTGCGAGCGATCTTCTGCTCTACATCATGCAGCGGGGGAACATGGGACGCAAGATGGAGCGCGGCGCGCAGGCAACCCGCACGGTGCTGCACAACCTCCGCAGCCCCGCGGTCTTGGTTCGCTATCTTTACGAGGGCGGGCGCGCTCATTGGGCGCCAGCGCGCAAGCACGCGTGGCTTGCTCCGGCAGCGTGCCTCTATCAAGTGGGGCACGTTATCCGCAAGGGACTCTCGCGCAACGCGAGCATGAGCGAGCTCGTCACCGACGCACGTAGCGCGCAAGAAGACATCGACCTGCTCAAACGCCTTGAGGTTACCAGGATGTAGAAAGACGAAGGCCAGGGGAAGGCGATTGCCGCTTTTGACGAAGGTTGGGAAAGCGGCTGCGAAATTGATTGCTGGGAAACGGATGGCAACCCGAAACGGTGACCCTAAAAGACCGCCGCCCGAAACGAGCGTCGGGATAATTGCAGCCGCCAAAAATGAAGGATGCTAAAAAAGCGGGTTCCGGGAATCGTCCTGGAACCCGCTTCGGTTGTTCCGCTGCCGAGCAGTAGGCGCGAGAATGATAGGTGGCTTAGTAGTAACCCGTCCACTTGGAGCCATCGGGCTCAGTTTTGACGCCGGGATCGGCACCACCGGCCGGGTCACTACCTGCAGAATCGCCCGAACCCTTGTCAGACGAATCGCCATTGCCTGCGTTCGAGCCGCTCGGCTGGTTGTCCGAAGTGGAGCCAGAGCCGCTCACGCTCGGAGTGTCGCCGCCAGAAGTTGACGTGCCAGCGGAGGACTCACCCGTCGCGGCATCAGGGAAATCCCCATACACTTCGGATGCATCGACCTCGTTGTCGGCCGTGCCGTCGCCCGAGGCGTGCATAGCGCCTGCGTCCTTTGAAGTTGTGTCGGAGGCAGCTGCAACAGCGCTGTCCGTTTTCGAGGCTGCCTCATCTTGGCTCGAGCCGCCCGACACCATCAAGACAACGAGAATCACGACGACAACCAAAATCGCCGCGCCCACGCCGATAAGTACATTACGTTTTCGCGTATCCATAGATTTAGTAACCCTTCATTCAATCAGTGGAAATCCGCAAACAAACGAAGGGCGGACGCAAACCGCCCGCCCTTCGAATCAATCTCGGTACATTGAGAGTCACCGCAAAGCCCCACCGGACAGGTCTAGCAGGGCTTTGCGATTATAGGACGATTATTCGTAATCGCCCGGATCACGGCCGTTATCGCCATCAAGGTCAGAGGAAACAATAACGTCGCGATTCTCCAACTCGATGACATCCATCTCGGGACTCTCGTATTTCTTTAGCATATCCTTCAACTCTCTACTGGATTGCAGACTTGATGCTCGTAGCATAATCCTTCTCGGCTTTGCTCGCCATGGGATGCGCAAGAATTGCATCTGCAGCTTCGCTTACCGAGGACGAATGATAGGCGCCCTCGACAGCCTCAACAGTAGTTCCATCGATGGTGACGTACTTGACGAACGCCTTCTCAATGAAATTAGCAGTATAGAGGCGTGCCTTCAAGTTATTGAATACCAGATTCGATGTAATGGTGCCATCATCGTTCAAGACATTGTTGTATGCAGCGAAACGGATGTCGTCACCGGTAGGTGCACTGAGCCTCTTATAGTACCAACCGTTCTCAATATACGTTGCACCGTTAGGGATAGCCTTGGTGTAGCCGAAACGCAGATACGTGGTCTCACTGGGATCGCCCTTGTACATTCTCAGCGAACGACCCTTGTACTTCAGCAGGTCGGTGATGGGAACAAACTTGGCGTAGGCCGCGCCCTCGACATCGCTTGCGGTGCAGGCGGTCGTGAAGGAAGCATCCTTGTACCAACCAGCAAACGCCATGCCTTCCTGAGTCGGATAGGTCCAAGAGGTCTGATCGCCGCTGCGGTACTCCTGCAGCAAGTACGCGCCCTCGGCAAGCTTAACGCCGTACGTGCCATCGGCGTTAGCGGTAGGAGCATAGCCTGCAGCGCAGTAGTCCTCGGGAACAGCGGCCGTGAAGGTACCGCCGGAAACTGCGATGTCGGCGTTTACCTTAGCCGCGGCGTCGGTCACCGTCCACTTGGTGACGTCAAGCGAACCGCCCTCGATCTTCAAGGTCGAAGGATTGGGGCCCGTTACGTCCATGTAGATCGTGCCGGCGAACTGAGCGTCGCCGCCAATGACGGTCTCGCCAACGGTACCCGCTTCGGTCCAGGAGTCCGTCCAAATGAGACCCGTCAGGTTGCCGCCCAAGATTTGAGCCTTGTTCCAGTTCTGGACAACAGATTGCTTGCTGGTTAGCGTGCCGCCGTTGATGGTGAGCTCGCCATTGCCGTCGTTCTTGACCGCAATGAAGTTCTGCTGCTCGAACCTACCGCCGTTGATGGTGAGCGACGATACGGTATCCACGCCGCCATTGCGGATCAGAGAAGAGCCCTTGGACCCAGAATTGTTAATGACATTCGCCTGGTCGATGACCATCGTGCCATTGTTGTCAATGACGTAATAGCTGGTCTCGCCCGCGATACCCTGGTCATCACGCTTGATGGTGCCGGTCTTGTCAGCGCTCGAGTCAGTGATGGTCATGTTGCCCTGGTTCAGGATGGCCGCCTTGGCGGTACCCGTGCCACCGTTAAGGGTGTGGCCGTTCAGGTCAAGCGTGATCTGCTTGGTCGCAGCGATGGTGATGTTTTCCGTGGCATCCGCGAGCATTTTAACGGTCTCGCCCTTTGCTGCCAGACGGATCGCATCGGCCAGCGTCTCGTACTTCTTGCTGCCTACTTGGGCAACATAGTGGCCTTCTTTGACGCCGTAGGTGCCATCTGCATTCTTCGTGGGGATGAAGCCATCGGCGCAGTAGCCTTCGGAAATGCTCTTATTGAACGCACCGCCAGAGACCTTCGTGGCGCCATCCGCCGCGTTTGTTGTACGAACCGTCCAAGCCGTGGTTCTGGTGCACAGGTTCTTGAACGTGCCGCCAGAGATAACCGTGGACGGCACCGCACTGCCGCTCTTGTCGGTATGAATGACCTGCGCCTGTCCATAGGGAGCGCTCTTGTCGCTCTGGACGAACTCGCCACCGCTGATGGTCAAATCGCCATAGTTGAAAACAACGCCGGTGAAGCCCTTGGAGCTACCCTTCGTCAGCGTAAACGTACCACCGGTGATGGCCAGCTTCGCATTCGGCTCGTTCTTGACGGTATCCAGACCGCCAGTGTAGCTACCACTGGTGATAGTCAGCGTTCCATAATTGTCTATCATGGAGGAGCCATTGTTGCCAGCCGTGGCGGTCACGTCTTCAAGCGATGCCGTGCCATTGTTCTGGATGGTGTAGAAGCTCGTACCACCGATAACGTTGCCGTTCTTCACGGTAGCCGTAGCGCCTTCCGCAATGGTCAGCGTTGCCTTGTCAGCGTTCGCGTTCGTCAACGTCTTGCCGCCAAGGTCAAGCGTGACGTTCTTGCCAGCGGCAATGGTTGCATCTTCAGTCGCATCCGTCAGCAGCGTGACAGTCTCGCCGTCCTGAGCTGCGTCGATAGCAGCCTGAAGGCTAGCAAATACCGTGCCACCAATCTGCGCTACGGGAACACCAACGCTATACGTGCCATCGGCGTTCGAGACAGGAGCATAGCCCTCAGCGCACAGGTCGGAAGCAACCGCAGACGAGAACGTACCGCCAGCAACGGCGACCGTCTTGGCGGAGTTGTCGAAAGCCGACTCCTGCTTCGTCGAGGAATCCCAGGTATACGCCTTGATTGCCGCGTTGGCGTCCTTTGCCGTGAAGGTACCGCCGGTAATGGCAATCTGGCCGAGACCCTTGTAACCGGGGCGGTTGACGATGGAGATTGCCGCGCCGTCCTGGATGGCGCCGTCGCCTTCAAGCTTCTCAACCGGGTCGCCCGACACGGTAATCTTGCTACCGGTGTTGATGTTCAGGTTGCCCGAGCACACCTGCGCGCCCATCGTCTTCGCGTTGATCGTGGAGTTATCGATGGTCAGCGTTCCGCTGCTGGGGAAGTAAATGCCGAAGCCGTTGGGGACGTTAAGCGTGCTGTTCTTCAGGACAACGGTGTCGTTCGTGTTGTTGCCATTCGTTTCGATGGCGCTCGTAGCGGTGGTAGAGGCCTCAACGCCCTCGAACGTAAGGGTGGAATTGTCATACGTGATGGTGCCGCCCGAGGCGGACGGAATCAGGCCGACGAGCTGCGAGCTGACGACTTTGCCGTTCTTTACCGTGAGCGATGCGTCGGGGTAGTTGATCTCGAACGCCGCGGAGTTTGCATCGGTTCCGGTGCACGTCCAGGTGTGGCCATTCAGGTCAACCACGCGAGCGACGGTTCCAGAGTTGAACGTACTACCCGTGGTGTAGTCGCGCAACAAGGTGATGGCTTCGCCACTTGCGGTCTGCGCCTTGAACGCTTCGTCCATGGTGTAGTAGCTATTTTCGCCAACCTTGGCAAGATAGGCCTTCTCTACACCGTACGTGCCGTCATCGTTCTTGGTAACAGTGGAGCCTTCAACCAGATAGGGAGACGGATCGGCGGTGCTGAACGTACCGGCAGTGACCTCAATCGCCGCTTTTGTGGGGTCATCGGTAGCGGAACCTGTGCTGTAATCAACCGTCTTAAGCGCACCGCTAACGGTGCCGCCCGTGATGGACACCTTCGCCGGTTTGCCCTCAACGCCGTCGTAAGTCACTGACTCAACATTGCCGTTTACGGTGCCGCCCTGAATCTGAAGGTCAGAGCCGCCTCCGCCGTACGTCCACGTAGAGACGTTGCCGTTGATGACCGCGCTGTCCTTGATGGTGGCGTTCTTCCAGTTCTGAACCGCGTAGCTGTTCGCGGAGTTGATCTCGCCGCCCTTAACGTAAAGGTTGCCGTGGTCGCATTTAAGGACGATGAAGTTATCCTGCGTGAACGTGCCACCACTAATAGTCAAGCCCGGCATGGCAGACTTGCTGTCATCACCAACACGAACAAGGGACGCGCCCTTCGTTCCACCAGCACCGCTGTCGTTCTTGACATTGCCGCTCTGGAAGAACAGCCAGCCGCTCTCGCCCTGAACGTCGATGACGTAGTGGGATGAAACGCCGGAGTTCTCTGCGGTGTCCTTACGCATGATGGTACCGGTCTGGGCCG
>JAUNWR010000091.1:0-6268 GCA_030540215.1 Coriobacteriia bacterium
CGGGTGCTTCTTCAGGCGGTCGATGTAATCCTTGCGACCCACCACGATGCCGGCCTGCGGGCCGCCGAGCAGCTTATCGCCCGAGAAGCTGACCAGGTCGCACCCCTCGGCAAGCGATTCGCGTACCGTGGGCTCGGCGTATTCGCCGAACACATCCAGGTGCATGAAAGCGCCGGAGCCCTGATCCTCGTAGACGAGCAGCTCGGGGCGGTCTTCGCCCGCGGCGGCACGTCGGGCGTTCTCCGCATCGGCGATGCGTCGCAGGTCGGCTTTCGAGACGCTTTCGGTGAAGCCGATCATGCGGTAGTTGGAGGGATGCACCTTGAGCAGCATGGCGGTGTCGGGCGTGATGGCTCGCTCGTAGTCGAAGGCGTGCGTCTTGTTCGTGGCACCGACCTCTACCATGCGGGCGTTGGATTGAGCCATGATGTCGGGGACGCGGAAGCTGCCGCCGATCTCGACGAGCTCGCCGCGGCTGACGATGGCCTCGTGACCGGCGGCGAACTCGGCGAGCACCATCATGACGGCGGCGGCGTTGTTGTTCACGGCGATGGCAGCTTCGGCGCCGGTAAGCGCGCAGATGAGGTGCTCAACGTGGTTGTGACGGCTGCCGCGCGCCATGTTCTCGATGCTGTATTCGAGCGTGGAGTAGCCGCGCGCGGCCTCCACCACCGCTTGCACGGCGGGCTCGGCAAGCACGCTGCGGCCGAGGTTGGTGTGGATGACCACGCCGGTGGCGTTGATGACGCGCCTGAGGCTCGGGCGCAGCGTAGCCAGCGCACCGTTGACGGCGTCGGTCAAGATGACCTCGACGTCTACCGCGTCCACCTCTCCCGCCAAGATGAGCTGACGGTGCGCATCCACGGCCGCACGGGCTCGGTCGACGAGCATGGAGCGGGGGACGATGGCCTCGAGCGCCTTCATGGGGGCGGCTTGCATAAGCTCTTCAACCTGGGGCAATGCGCGTAAAAGGTCGGTACGTGGTTCGGGCATGGATCCTCTTTCCTTATAGCGTGCGGCGGCGCCGTTCATGGGGCGCCGCGGGTTTTCCGTAGCTCAATATAGCAGGCAAGCTCGCAACGGCTCGGAGCAAGGCGGTGAGTGCGCCAAATGCCCGGCAAATGCTATCGCAGACGGGTCAATTCGCGCCGTTCGCGCTAATGAGGACGTTTCACGCGCGTAGCCATGCAAAAATTACCGTGTTTTTCCTAAAGACGAAAGATTGCGAACAGGGGGAGGTTTCCATGGCAATGGATCAATCGGATGTGAAAGCCCTACGACCTGATGCGCTCGGCCCCGCCGAGATCGAGGCGAAGGCCGAGACGCTGGCCGTCGGCAAGGCCGGCATGGCAGGCGCGAAGTGCTTCGTGCTGGCAATGCTTGCCGGCGCGTTCATCGCGTTCGGCGCAACGTATTTCCTGGTGTTCCTGGGCGACTCGGCGGTGCCGTTCGCCGCTCAGCGCATGGTCGGCGGCATCTGCTTCAGCTTGGGCCTTGTGCTCGTGCTGTGCTGCGGAGCCGAGCTGTTCACCGGCAACATGCTCATGGTGACGGGCCTGGCTTCGAAGAAGATCAAGCTTGGCGGCCTGGTGCGCAACTGGGTCATCGTGTGGCTCGGCAACCTGGTTGGTTCGCTTATCGTGGTGGCGCTCATCTATTGGTGCGGCGTCGGCGCGATGAACGGCGGCGCCGTGGGCAACGCCATGGTGTCGGTGGCCGTCGGCAATGTCACCCCCGATTGGCTCGTGCTCATGGCCAAGGGCATCATGTGCAACGTTATGGTATGCCTGGCGGTGTGGATCGGCTTCTCCGCGCGTACCGTGGTGGACAAGGTCCTTGGCATCATGCTCCCCATCAGCTTCTTCGTGGCTGCCGGCTTCGAACACTGCGTGGCGAACATGTTCTTCCTGCCCACGGGCCTGCTCATGAAGTCCGCCGGGTTCGGCGCCGCGGTCGCCAACGCCGGCGCGCTTGATGTGACGGCCATCCTGTACAACCTGTCCGCCGCCACGGTGGGCAACATCATCGGTGGCGTCCTGGTAGGTCTTGCCTACTGGTTCGTGTACGCTAGGAACAGCGCGAAGTAGCATTGCGGTTGCGCATTCGCGTTAACATCGGCTTCGAAAACGGCACTTGCGGATTGCGGGTGCCGTTTTCGTTTTGCGCGGCGGAGCGGTTGGGCGGCGGTGCTATAGTCGATCGAAAGACGCGCCGTTTTCTGCCTTCGGGCGCGCATCATTCTGCATACGCAAGCACGCTTGCGTCACATGCGCATACCCTTTTGCGCCCGCATCATCACAGACGAGAAAATGAATAGAGGCTTTCATGCTCGAACCCGCAAACGAACCGGCGGTTCCTGTCGACCTGCCCGGGATCTACGACACCTTCGACGAGGCGCGCCGCGCCAGCTTCGTCAACGCCATGAACTACAAGCAGGAAGGTGGCAAGCTGTGCGGCTACCTGTGCTCGTACAGCCCGCTTGAGCTGGTGGACGCCGCGGGCGCGGGCGCGGTGGGCCTGTGCGGCATGAACAACGAGACCATCCCCGATGCCGAGACGGTGCTGCCGAAAAACCTCTGCCCGCTCATCAAGGGCACCTACGGCTTCGCGCTCACCGACAAATGCCCCTTCACCTACTTCAGCGACATGATCTTGGGTGAGACCACCTGCGACGGTAAGAAGAAGATGTACGAGCTGCTCGCAGACATCAAACCCGTGCACGTCATGCAGCTGCCCCAGGCCCGCAACCGCAGCTATGCCGGCGATATCTGGTATGAGGAATGCAAGCTGCTCAAACAGGAGCTTGAGCAGCGCTTCGACGTGGAGATCACCGACGAGGCGCTGCGCGAGGCGGTGCGTAAGCGCAACCGCGTTCGTCGCGCCGTGATGGACCTGTACAACCTGCAGCAAAACGAGCCCCCCGCCATGAGCGGCGTGGAGCTTATGGCCACTTTGCTGCGCGCAACGTTCAGCTTCGACGTCGATTCCTATGCGCAAACCCTCGAGGACCTGGCGGAAAAGCGCCGCAGCGCCTACGAGGCGGGGCAGCGCCCGGTTCCCGCCAGCGCCAAGCGCATCATGATCACGGGCTGCCCCACGGGCGGCGTCATCCAGAAGGTGGGCATGACCGCCGAACGCGCCGGCGGAGTGATCGTGTGCATAGACGATTGCTCCGGCGAACGCACGCAGGGCATGCTCGTCGACGAGGACGCGCCCGACATCCTGCGCGCCATCTCCGATCGCTATCTGCATATCAATTGCTCGGTCATGTCGCCCAACGACGGCCGCATCGAGCATATGATGGACATGGTGGAGAAATACAAGGTTGACGGCGTGGTCGAAGTGGTGCTGCAGGCATGCCACACCTTCAACATCGAGGCCGTGCGCGTACAGCGCGCCTGTGAGCAGGCCGGCGTGCCTTACATGAAGCTTGAAACCGACTACTCCACCAACGATGCCGGCCAGGTGGAGACCCGCCTGGGCGCGTTCATCGAGATGCTGTAGCGGAAAGATTTGCGCAAGTGCGGCGCAAAACGCCGCGGAAAGGAGATGCTCATGGAGAAGCTCGATTGCAAGGGACAGGCGTGCCCGTTGCCCGTGGTGAACGCGAAGAAGGCCCTTGCCGGCATGGGCGAGGGCGCCCTTGAGGTGTTGGTGGACAACAAGACGGCCATGCACAACCTGGAGAACCTCGGTAAGTCGCTCAAGATCGAAACCGCTTCCGAGGAGCGCGGCGAGGCGGAGTTCGCCGTGACCTTTACGAAGGGCGCGCAGGCTGCCGCCGAGGTGTGCGAAGAGTGTCAGCCGCTCGTGCCGGCGGGCAGCAAGGTGGTCGTGCTGTCCAGCGAGTTCATGGGCGCAGGCGACGATGAACTGGGCGTCACGCTTATGAAGGCGTTCGTGTTCGCGCTTACCCAGCAAGACGAGCTGCCGGCGGCAATCCTGGCCTACAATGGCGGCGTGCATCTGACCGTCGAGGGCAGCCCCGTGCTCGACGATTTGAAAAAGCTGGCCGAAGCAGGCGTGGAGATCTTTAGCTGCGGAACCTGCCTTAACCATTTCGGCATCGCCGATAAGCTTGCGGTGGGCGAGGTGACGAACATGTACGTCATCGTCGAGAAGCAGCTTCAGGCCGGCGTCGTCGTGCGCCCTTAACCGTTGGCGGTATGCAAGATGCAGCGATGCAAAACGCCGCATGCGGTGGCGACGTTTCATTGCACGGCCGATGCGATGGCCGTGCAGGCCGCCGCGGCCGGCGGCTGCCTGCCGGGGCGCGTCATCCCGGTGCCTTCGGAGATCTCGGCAGGATGCGGCCTTGCTTGGAGTGTTCCTGCCGAGCAGCGCGATGCGCTCGAGCAGGCGCTTGAGCAGCGGGGGCTTGCCTACGAGGCCATCACCGAAGTGGATTTGTATTGAACGAAAGGGGAGCCGTCGTTTGACGGCTCCCCTTGTTTTACGTCTTGCTTGTTGCGGCTATATGCGCCGCCGGGTCAACTAGCGTTTTGCCTGATGCACGGATGTGCGCGGCGCCTGATCGGCTCGCGCGTGAACCGGCCTTCGCGCTCACCACTTCACGAAGATCTTGCCCGCCGGACCGGCTTCAAACGTTCCGATTCGGGAGGGTTTTCGCCCTTGCCGCTGCTCGCATTCCGCCTCGAAACGGCTTGTGTTCTCGGGCGGGATGGCCACGAGCAGGCCGCCGGAGGTTTGCGGGTCGCATAGAACGCCCATACGATCGTCGAACTCGAAATCGTCGATGCCGCCTTGCTCCACGAACGCGCTTGCCCAGTCGATGATGCCGAACGTCTTGCCGGGGCGGCAGTAATCGCACGAAAGCTCGTACACGCCGTCGAACAGCGGCAAAGCGTCCCAGTCCAGGCACGCTGCGCACCCCGACGCTTCGAGCATCTCATGCAGATGCCCGGCAAGGCCGAAGCCGGTGACGTCGGTGCATGCGTGCACATCGCATTTCAGCATGGCCTCGGCTGCCGCGCGGTTGAGCTCCATCATGCCGTCGATGACCGGGCGCAAGTCCTCGTCGGTGCGCAGCTTCGCCCGCAGCGCGGCGTTCATGATGCCCGTGCCGAGCGTTTTCGTGTAATACAGCGCGTCGCCGGGCAGCGCCCCGCCGTTTCGCACCATGCGCTCAGGATGCACCAGGCCGAACACGGAAAGGCCGTACTTGGGCTCGTCGTCTTCGATGGAGTGCCCACCTACCACGAACGCTCCAGCCTCACGCACCTTGTCCGCGCCGCCGCGCAGCACGTCTCCCACCACCTCGGTGCCCATGCAGCTGGGGAAGGCCAGGATGTTGAGCGCGGTGACGGGCCTGCCGCCCATGGCGAACACGTCGGACAGGGCGTTGGCCGCGGCAACGGCGCCGAACTCGTACGGGTCGTCCACTACAGGGGTGAAGAAGTCGAGCGTCAGCACAGCGGCGTTGTCCTTGTCCACCTGCCAAACCGCGGCGTCGTCTGCGGTGTCGAAGCCTAGCAGCAGGTTCGGGTCGGGCACGGCCGGCGCGATGTCGCGTAAAATCTCGGAGAGGTCTCCCGGACCCCATTTTGCCGCTCAACCTCCCTTGTCGGTGAGCGTGGTCAGGCGTATGCGATCGCCGTCGCACATTGCGCCGTTCGCAGGGTTGTCCGTGCTCATGCGCGGTCCTTTCTTATGGGGTCAGGTTGGTATCATTGCCAGTATAGTATAGTCGGAACATGGTATGCATAGTTTTGCATCAAGGTCTAAGCGCGGCAACGGCGGAGCCTCATGGGACCGAAACCGAGGACAAGGAGCAACGTACATGGCGGGTATCGGCATCGATATCGGATCGACGGCTACGAAAGCCGTCGTCGCGGACCCTTCGGGCGCTATCGCGTTCAAGCTGGTCATCCCCACCGGGTTCTCCAGCGTGGAAGTTGCCGAGCAGGTGCGCTGTGCGCTTTCCTGCAAGGGCTTCGAAGTGGGCGAGATGCCGGTGGTCGCCACGGGGTACGGCCGTGTGGCCGTGCCGTATGCCAACAAGGTGGTCACCGAGATCACCTGCCACGCTCGCGGTGCGGCGGCGCTCTTCGGCGAAGACGGCACCGTCATCGATATCGGCGGGCAGGACACCAAGGCCATCGGCCTTGCCGGCGGCAAGGTGCGCAAGTTCGTCATGAACGACAAATGCTCCGCGGGAACCGGTCGCTTCTTGGAGATCATGGCCGACCGCCTGGGCGTCAGCCAAGCCGAGCTCGCCCGCTTGGCGGCGGCGGGGCAGCCAACCGGC
>JAUNWR010000092.1:0-6253 GCA_030540215.1 Coriobacteriia bacterium
GTAGGGCGGCAGGAACGCGTCGGCCTGCTCCTGGTCAGGGATGTCGACGCTTTCGTAGGTATGCGTGAGCGCAAAACCGTCCAAGTTCACCATGAACGGCGTGCGGACCTCGGGGTCCTCGGCCACCGCGTAGGCCATAAGCGCCAGGTCGAGCGCCTCCTGGTTGTCCTGCGCGTACGCCTGCACCCAGCCGTGATCCAGAAGTGCCAGGCTGTCGCGCTGATCGCCGTAGATGTTCCACGGCAGCGCGGTGGCGCGGTTCGCGTTCATCATGACGATGGGGAAGCGGCCGCCCGCGGCGTAGGTCAGGCACTCGGCCATGTACAGCAGGCCCTGGCTCGATGTCGCCGTGAACGTGCGCGCGCCCGTGGCCGACGCGCCGATGGCGCACGACAGTGCCGAATGCTCGCTTTCGACGTGCACGTACTCGGCCGCCAGCTGGCCTTCCTCGACCATTTCGGAAAGGCGCTCGACCACGACGGTCTGCGGCGTGATGGGGTAGGCCGAGATCACCTGCGGCCGCGCCAGGCGCACGCCCTCGGCGAACGCCTCGTCACCGGATAGAAAACGCTTCATGTGCATCACGCCTCCTTCGCGTTCGCTTCGGGCGCCATGGAAAGCGCGTCGAACTTGCAGGCGGCGGCGCAAACCCCGCAGCCTTTGCAGAAATCAAGGTCGATATCCACCGAAACGCCCGCCTTGTTCTGGCCGTCAACCTTGAAGATGGCGCCGTCCGGGCAGTACAGGTAGCACTGCAGGCAGCCCGTGCACGCGTCCGCGTCGAGCACCGGGCGCACGTTGCGCCAACCCGCGTTGACCTGCGTCAGGTAGCCCGCCGTGTAGCAGGTGGTGTCGGCGTAGGAGGAAGGCTCGGGAACGGTGGCGAACAGCTGCGGCATATGCGCTGCCGAAGAATGCGCCGACCGGTGCAAGCCGGTTACCGTCTCTGCCGCGATCTCTGGCTGACCTGCGGATTCGCCAACGCCAGCTTCCTCATGGCCTGCAACGTCGGCCTGCTGGACCAGCGCGATGGCGCGCTCGACCACCTTGATGTTGCCCTCGTGTAGCTTCGCGGGCATGTACTGGCGGATAGCCTCCTCCACGCTCTCGCGGTCCACGCAATCGGCAAGCTGCGCCAGCGCGCCCAGAAACACCGTGTTAGGGATGGGCCGGCCTAGAAGCTCGGTGGCCAGGCCATCCGCGTCGATGGCCAGCAAGCGCGGATCGTCCAGCGCATCAGCCGTGTTCACCAGGCAGATGCCGCCCGGCTTCAGCTCGCGCTCCCAGCCCGGCGCCAGGAGCGTTCCGTCCAGGTAGATCACGAAATCTGCCTTCGAAACGGCACTTCGGTCACCGATTTGCACCGTGTCGATCTTGGTGAACGCGCGCATGGGAGCGCCGCGTCGCTCGGGGCCGAACGAGGGGAACGCCAGCGCGTGCCGCTTGCCGTCAAGCGACGCCGCCGCGCCCAGAAGCCGAGCGGCGGTGAAGGCCCCCTGCCCGCCGCGGCCATGCCAAAGCACTTCTATCATGTGAAACCTTTTCCCGTCTTGGATACGCCGTACCATCATACGACAGGCTTTTGCCCGGCAGCAGGCGGGCCCGGCGTCGGCCCGCAAAACGCCGAAAAGGGGACGAGCGCGCTCGTCCCCTCCAAGGTCGCAAAAACCGCGTTTCCTAGAACTTGGCGTAGCGTTCCAGGTTCTTCTCGAGCGTTGCCACGAAGCGCGCCGCAGTGCCGTCGAGCTGTGCGCCCTTCTTCTTCAGGTAGCCCAGGCGCAGCGTCACGTCCGCGTCGAGCGCCACCGTGCGCAGCTGAGCGCCGTCGGAGATGCCCACCAGGATGCCGGAGGTGACCGTGTAGCCGTTGAGCGCCACAATCAGCTCGGAGAGGCTGGCGCGGTCGGTGGTGGCGATGGACTTGGCGCGCGGCTGGTCGCCCAGCGCCTCCTCGAAGAAGGCGGCCGGAGCGTCTTTGCCCTGGTCGAAGTAGATGTAGGGGTAATCGGCCAGCTGCTCGAGCGTCAGGCTGGACGCGTTGACCAGCGGGTGGCTGGCCGGCAGCGCCACGCGCGGGGCCGACTCGACCAGCTGCACGAACTCAAGGCCGGCGGCGTCGAAGGCAGCGTCAAGTTCCGCGGCGGTCGCGGAGGTCTCGAACACCACGCCCAGCTCGCTTTCGCCCGACGCGACGTCGTCGATGACGCCCTGCGTGGTGCGGTCGCGGAACGCGTAGTTATAAGAGTCGCCGCCCAGCGCCAGCACCGTGTGCGCAAACGTCTGGACATTGAACAGGTAATGCTGCCCGGAAACGGAGAAATCGTATGCCATGGGAGATCCTTTCGCTTAATGCCGCTTCCCGCAAAACCCCTCGCGGGAAGCGGCCGATGTAAACCAGGTGGTTTTGCGCCGTCGCCTACTTGGCGCTTTCACGCTCGTCGATGAAGCGCTTTGCCTTGTGCTCGCTGGAGGTGCCCAGCTTGTCGGCGTCGAACACGATGACCTTGGCCGGACGCACGCCCGTGTGGGCCTTCAGCGCCGCCTCGACGCGCTTGGACACCTGGTCGTAAGGCTCGTCGCTGCCCAAGGCGCGCTCGACGGATACCTCGTAGCGGGTGGTGAAGTTCTCGTCGTACACGCGGATGGAGTACTCGCCGGTCAGGCCCGGTTCCTTGCGCACGACGTATTCGACGTCGGAGGGGAACACGTTCACGGCGCCGACGATGAACATCTCGTCCTTGCGACCGGTCACGTGGATGCGGGCGTGGGTGCGGCCGCAGCTGCACTTCTCGGTGGAAACGTAGCCGATGTCGCCGGTGCGGAAGCGGATCATCGGGCGGGCCTTCTTCATGAGCGTGGTGTAGGTGAGCTCGCCCACGCTGCCGGGCTCGAGCACCTCGCCGGTAACAGGGTCGACGGTCTCGACGAGGATCTGATCCTCAACGATGTGCAGGCCGTCCTTCGCCTCGCACATGGCAGCGCAGGCTCCGTAGATGTCGGACAGGCCGAAGAAGTCGACCACGTTCGCGCCCCACAGCTCCTCGATGCTCTCGCGCGTGGATTCGATGGAACCGCCCGGCTCACCTGCGACGATGATGGTGCGGATGCTGAAGTCGTTGCGCGGGTCGAGGCCCTTCTCCTTGATCTTCTGGCCCAGGGTCCAGGCGTAGGAGGGGCTGGTCCAGATGATGGTGGGCTGGTACTGCTTCAGCACGAAGATCAGGCGGTCGGAGGGGATGGCGCCGGCCCAGATGGCAAGCGCGCCCAGACGCTGCGCGCCGATGACATCGGGGCCGCCGACGTACAGGGCGAAGTTCAGGCCGTGGACGTAGCGGTCGTTGGGGCGCATGCCGGCCTGCCAGAACAGACGGGCCTCGGTGTCCTGCCACAGGTCGAAGTCCTCCTGCGTGAAGGGGCTGACCGTGGGCACGCCGGTGGAGCCGGAGGAGGTGGCCATGAACACGACGTCCTCCTCGGGCACGCTGCACAGCTCGCCGAAGAAGCTGCCCACGTGCTGGGTTTCGCGCTCGGTCTGCTTGTTGATGAAGGGGAACTTCGCCAGGTCGTCAAGCGTCTTGATGTCGGAGGGCTTCACGCCGGCGGCGTCGAAGCTGCGCTTGTAGTAGACGGTGTTGTCGTAGGCGTACTGCACCATGGTCTGCAGGCGCTCGAGCTGCAGCTGCTTAAGCTCGGGGCGCGGCATGCACTCGATTTCCGGATCGTAGTACTTCTGGTCGTACGGGATGTTCTTCTTTGCCATGATGCGGTGCTCCTTGGATCGCGTAGTGCCGGCGGGCGCCTTGCCTGCCGTGGTTTTGCTGTTCGTATTGAAACACTGTATCGCCCGGTATTCAACGTAGGTTACTAGGATATTTATCGATGGATTGTTATCGGGCAAATCGATAACCTAGCTGACCTGGGAATATATGGCGAAGGAAGGGACAGGGAAGCGGAAGCTGGCGAAAAGAATCGCGATATTTGCCGCGGTTAGCTGCTGGTTTGTGCGCTCGACGGCGGGCGGGTGTGTTGGCGCATGGGAGAGAGAGGGGAAGAGGAGGGCGAAGAAAAGGGATGGCGAAGGCTCCTTGCGCCCCTTCGTCATCCCCCCGTGTTTCATATGGTTGCAGCCAGCGCGCTGCTTAAGCGTCAGCGGGCGCGCCTAGCCCTCCGCCAACTCGCGCAAAAGCTTGATCTCGGCTGCGTAGCCGGGCAGCTCGTTGGGGGTTTCCAGGATGAAGGGCAGGTCGCGAAGCGCGGGGTGCGTGACGATGCGCTGGAACGCGTCGACGCCGATGAAGCCCTGTCCGATGCACTCGTGGCGGTCCTTGTGCGCCCCGCAGGGGTTCTTCGAGTCGTTGATGTGCACGGCGCGCAGGCGGTCAAGGCCGATCACGCGGTCGAACTCGTCGAGCACGCCGTCCAGGTCGTTCACGATGTCGTATCCGCCAACGTGTATGTGGCACGTGTCCAGGCACACGCCCCTGTGGGCGGAAAGCTCCACGCGGTCGATGATGGCGGCCAGCTCCTCGAACGTGCGGCCCACCTCGGTGCCCTTGCCCGCCATGGCCTCCAGCAGCACCGTGGTGGTCTGCTCGGGGCGCAACACCTCGTTGAGCAGTCCCGATATCAGCTCGATGCCCGCTTCCGCGCCTTGCTTCACGTGGCTTCCCGGATGGAAGTTGTAGTAGTTGCCGGGCACGGACTCCATGCGCACCAGGTCGTCGGCCATGCATTCCAGCGCGAACTTGCGGGCGTGCGGCTTGTCCGAGCAGGGGTTGAGCGTGTAGGGGGCATGCGCCACCAGCGGGCCGAAGTTGTGCTCGGCCATCAGCGCGCGAAGCGCCGCGGCATCGGCGGGGTCGATGGCTTTCGCCTTGCCGCCGCGCGGATTGCGCGTGAAGAACGCGAACGTGTTCGCGCCGATGGAAAGCGCGGTTTCGCCCATGGCCAGAAAACCCTTCGACGTTGACAGATGGCATCCAATGGTCAGCATATCGACCCTTTCTTTGCTATAAAGTTTGCTGTTCCGCTACCAAAGCCCCAGCACGTGTTGCGCCGCCAGGCTCGTGCACGCGATGGCCACCCAGCATGCGGCACCCAGCACGATGGGCTTTGCGCCCGATTTCACCAGGCCCACCACGTCGGTGTTCAGACCGATGGCTGCCATGGCCACCACGATGAAGAACTTGCTGAGCGTTTTGAGCGGGGCGAACACGGCCGGGTCGACGCCCGCGGCGCTGGCGCCCGTGGCCACCAGGGAGGCGCACACGAACAGCACGATAAACGTGGGCAGCGCGCGCCTCAGGCTGAAACCGCTGGTGGAAGCCGTATCCGCGCCGTTTTCCATGGCCTGCTTGCGCTCGCGTGCGGAAACCCACAGCGCCAGCGCGAACGTGATGGGGATGATGGCCAGCGTGCGCGTGAGTTTGACGATGGTGGCGTAATCGAGCGCGTTCGCGCCGGGGTGCATGCCGTCCCACACGGCTGCGGCGGCGGTCACCGACGACGTGTCGTTGACCGCGGTGCCCGCGAACAGGCCGAAGCCGTTATTGCTCAAACCTATAACTTCGCCAAGGGTGGGGAAGATGAGCGCCGCCAGCACGTTGAACAGAAACACCACCGATATGGCGTGCGCCACTTCCTGGTCGTCGGCCTTGATGACCGGCGCGGTGGCCGCGATGGCTGAGCCGCCGCAGATCGAGGACCCCACGCCGATGAGCGTGGCGGTGCGTCCGGGCACGTGCATCACGCGGCACAGCACGGCCGCGGTGATCAGCGACGCGGAGATGGTGGACAGGATGACGGGCAGCGACATTGCTCCCACCTGGGCCAACTGCGTCAGCGGCAGTCCGAAGCCCAGCAGCACCACGGCGGTTTGCAGGATCTTCTTCGACGCGAACTTGATGCCCGGCCCTGCCGCGCCCTTTTCTTTCCAGAACGTGCCGATGACCATGCCTAGCAAAATGGCGAACACGGCGCCGCCAACCAGCGGCACCGCCTGGCCGAGAAACCAGCAAACGACGGCGATAAGGGCGCTTACGGCAATGCCGGGCGCAAGGGTTTTGATGCGGGACATGAGGTGCTTTCTACGCGTAAGTTGTATGACGCGGTCAACTATAGCGCAACGTCCCGGTGAAGCTACTCGCCAGTGCGCGCGTCCACCTGAAGAACATCGATGGCGATGTCTACGGCGTCTTGGACGTTGAATTGCAATCTCAGCTGAACGACTCGAACATTCTCTAAAACTCAGCTG
>JAUNWR010000093.1:0-6031 GCA_030540215.1 Coriobacteriia bacterium
CGCGTTCGCCCTACGGCAGGATATGGAAGCCGAGCGAGGCGATATCCTTGGCAAAGCCGCGGACGGTGTCGAGCGAGACCTCGTACGGGTCACGGCCGATGTTCTTGCGCTTGGCCAGGATGCTGTTGGGCACCGTGATGATCTGGCAACCGCAGGCTTCTGCCTGGTAGATATTGATGAGCTCGCGCGTGGATGCCCACAGGACCTCGCAGTTGGGCTTAGCGGCGGCCTTCTTGACCGACTCCGTCATAAACGGAATGGGATCGACGCCGGTATCGGCGATGCGGCCGGCAAAGAGCGAAATGATGGACGGCGTCTCGGCGTCAACGGCCTCGACCATCTCGTTGACCTGCTCGGGCGTAAAGATGGTGGTGACATTGACCTTGATGCCGTCGACAGAAAGCGTGCGGACCAGCTCGGCGGTGGACTCGCCCTTGGTGGTCACGCACGGAATCTTGACGTAGACGTTATCGGCCCAGGTGGCAATTTCGCGCGCCTCGACCTCCATGGTCTCAACGTCGTCGGCAAAAACCTCAAACGACACGGACACATCGGTGATGCGGGCCAGGACCTCCTTGGCAAACGCGCGGTAATCCGTTACGCCGCCCTTCTTCATAAGGGACGGGTTGGTCGTGAAACCCTGAACGTTGCCGTTCTCGTACATGTCGAGCATGCCCTCGAGGTTTGCACCGTCAGCGAACACCTTGATTGCCATCTGCCTGATTCCTTTCGTTTGCACAAGGCCGGTAAACTGCTAAACACTTTACCTACGTTTATCAAGGCGTGAGCTGCGGGTTTTTATCTTCTCGGCGAACGGTTTTGCAGTTTTACCATTTTTATATCGACACCCCAGCGGCAAAACGTTTTTGCTGATCATCGCGGTTGATTCCGTTCGCGGCGCAGAGACAGCGCTTCACCGGTGCGTTTTCACAACCACTCCAAAACAAAAAGCGGTGACGCCTCATTTGAGACGTCACCGCTTCCGTGTAGGAGCCGGTTATCGGAGCTCCGCCCGATTAGGGCTTAACGTATGCCTGGATTACTCTTCCTCAACGTGATTGATCACAGCACCCTTGGTGTGGATGAAGTTGGGGACGAAGGCGACGATCAGAAGGACAGCAAGAATCGCGTAGACACCGGTGGTACCGAAGGCCTCGGCAGCGCGGCCGAGCGTAATACCAATGACGGAGAAATCGAAGTCGCCGAACGTAGTGTTCTTGAAGCCAAAGACGTCAAGAACGGGCAGGAGCAGGGCCGGGGCGAAGGTGATGAGCAGGCCGTTGACGAAAGCGCCAAGAGCTGCGCCCTTGCGACCGCCGGTAGCATTGCCGTAGATGCCTGCGGTAGCACCGCAGAAGAAGTGGGGAACCATGCCCGGGATGATGAAGATGCCCAGGGTAGCGCCCACGATGAACATACCGACCACGCCACCGATAAAGGAAGCGACAAAGCCGAGGATGACGGCGGTGGGAGCATAGGGGAAGAAGACAGCGCAGTCGACGGCGGGGATGGCACCGGGGATCAGCTTGTTGGAGATGCCCTGGAAAGCCGGGACCAGGTCGGCAAGGATCATACGAACGCCGTTATAGACGATGGTGACACCAACGGCGAAGGACAGAGCGCAGGTCAGGGCATAGACAATCACGTTGTCGCCGCCAGCGGTCTTGGTAACGACCGCAGGATCTGCGATGTAAGCGGCGAAAGCGGTAACCAGGTAGAAGAAGGCCATGGTAAGAGCCGTGGAGATGGTAGTGTCGCGCAGGAAGGCGAACTTCTCGGGAACCTCGATCTTCTCGGTGCTGTTCTCCTCGGCGTCCTTAGCAAAAAGCGTACCGACTGCAGCGGAGATGTAATAGGCGAGTGAACCGAAGTGGCCCATGGCGATTTCATCGCCATCGGTAACCTTCTCGGTGAAACGCTGACCAACGGCGGGAAGCATAGCGCTCACGAGGCCCAGGAACATGCCGCCCACGATGACAAGCTGGACATTCTGGAAGCCAGATGCCTGCAGAACGGCAGACAGCAGACAGGCCATAAACATGCTGTGATGGCCCGTCAGGAAGATGTACTTAAACTTGGTAAAGCGGGCAATGATAATGTTCACGACATAGCCGAGAATCAGGATCATCATGGTCTGAACGCCGAGGACGCTCTGAGCCATCGAAACAACGACCTCGTTGTTGGGCACGACGCCGGTGATGTGGAAACCGGTCTCGATGAAGGTACCCAGCGGAGCAAGGTTCTCCTGAACAACAGCGGCGCCGGCGGACAGCATGATGTAACCAAGAATGGGCTTCAGGGTGCCCGTCATCACCTTGTGGGCAGGACGCTTAAGCGCGACAAGGCCCACAAAGGCAAATAGACCCATAATCCACGCTGGCTTGGTCAGAATCGATTGGATAAACTCAAGTATGGGAAGGATGGCTTGCATCTGCGCTTCCTTTCTCTCTAACGTGGGCGCGTTTCCCTCTTCCACAGGGAACCGCCCTTTTTTGTGCCGCTTTAGGCGTTAGCGGCGGCCGCCTTGATTGCCTCGAGGGCGTCTTCGCGGATTTTCTTCTTGTTCACATAGCTGCGAACAATCACAACGTTGCCGTGGAGCTCGGGGGCGAGTTCCTTAACGGTGATGAACAGATCCGGATTTGCGGAAGAAGCACCGTTCAGGTCCATAGACTCAACGTCGGCCTTGATGCCCTCCTCCTCGCAAAGCTCCTCGACTTTGCCAGCGAGCATCAGGCTGGACCCGATGCCGTTTCCGCATACGGTGATGATATGCATGGCAACCTTCCTCTCCTACACGTGACGGTTTTCCGTCTATCCAAAAGCGGCGACGCATCGCCGTGCCATTAAGGCCTAAAAGAATGAACGCATGGTCTCCAAAACCTGCTCGGGCGTATCGCATGCGCTGAGCTTGGCAACGCAGTCCTCGTCCTCGAACATCTGCGAAAGTTCCGCCAAGCAGCCAAGATGAGCCTTGGGGTCGGGTGCGCAAATACCCACGAGCACGTGAACCGGATCGAAATCCTCGTGTCCAAACGCAATGGCAGGGTCAAGCGTGACGATACAGATCCCCGCTTCACTCACATTGCCATCTGCCTGAGCGTGGGGCATGGCGATGCCCTCTTCCAAGACCATATAGGGGCCGAATTTATGAACCGATGAAATCATGGCGTCGACATAGCTCTGATCGCATTTGCCAGCGTCTACGAGCAACTTACCGCATGCCCTGATCGCTTCCTCCCAGTCGGAGGCCTCGACGTGGCAGGCAACAAGCTCGGGCTTAAGAAGATCGGTCAGCATGCTCGTCCCCTACTCCTCGGGCAGGATATGAAAACCAAGCGCCTGAATGTCGCGGGCAAAGCCCTTGACCGTATCAAGCGAGTACTCGAGCAAATCTTTGCCGAAATTCTTGCGCTTGGCAAGAAGGGCATTGGGGACCGTAATGATCTGACAGCCAACAGACTCTGCCTGGAAGATGTTGAGCACCTCACGCGTGGACGCCCAGAGAACCTCGGCAGCGGGCTTAACGGCAGCCTTCTTTACGGACTCCGCCATGAGGGGCAGCGGATCGACGCCGGTATCGGCAATGCGACCGGCGAAGATGGACAGAATAGAGGGAGTCTCGGCAGAGACGGCATCAACAAACTCGTCGACCTGCTTGGGCGTGAAGATAGTGGTGACATTCACCTTGATGCCATCGGCAGAAAGGCGCTTGACCAGCGCGGCCGTGGACTCGCCCTTGGTGTTGAGCGCCGGAATCTTAACGTAGACGTTGTCTGCCCAGGTTGCAATCTCGCGAGCCTCGGTTTCCATACCCGCCTCGTCGTCGGCGAACACCTCAAAAGAGACCGACACATCGGTAATGTGCTCAAGAACCATCTTGGCAAAAGCGCGGTAGTCAGTCACGCCACCGGCCTTCATAAGGGAAGGATTGGTCGTGAAGCCCTGAACGTTGCCATTGTCATGCATGTCAAGCATGCCTTCGAGGTTAGCGCCGTCGGCAAACACCTTAATCGCCATGTTCGGTCCTTTCTCATCTAGCACTATTGCTATCGAAAGCCTTCTTCTTTGTTTCAAAAGCTTTTCGGTTTTCTTTTATAAACCATTTCAAAAGATATCGAAAGCTCAATTGTCAACTTTCCGTGAACGGTCGAATATCGGGTGTAAACGTACTTCTTTTGGGCGGCACCTTCAGAATGAGACTCTTTATAGCCCGTCTACGTGTGAACTATCTGCTATACATGAATTTGGGACATGTCATTCCGTTCATTTGATTCATTCGATTTTGCCTTGTTCTTTTCATATCGATACGTTATATTTCGATTACGAAAGGCGCATCTTTTGCCTTTTGTTCAAAAGGAGCGGCATATGGCATCTACTTCAGACCTTTCACCGGCCGAGCGTCAGAGATTTATCATGAATTGGCTGGCCGAAAAGCCAAATATCTCGGTATCCGACATCGTTCGCCGTTTTTCGGTTTCGGAAGTCACCGCGCGACACGACCTCGTCTCGCTGGAATCCGAAGGCAAGCTGCGTCGCGTACGCGGCGGAGCGGTGTCGCTTTCTCGCTCCAACGCAATCTCGTATCCCGAGGAGCGCATCAATGTCCAAGTCGAGGCCAAGGAGGCCATCGCCGCAACCGCAGCAACTCTTGTTGATGATGGCGATGTTCTGGTAATTGATATCGGCACCACAGGCTTTTACTTCGCTAAGGCCCTCATGGACAAGCGTGAGATCACCATTATCACCGGCGATCTTGCAATCGCGAACTACGCCAGCTTCAATCTCCCCAATGCTTCAGTAGTGCTGCTGGGCGGCTCCGTGCGTAAGGGCCACCTCTATCTCGCGGGCGCACTAACGCTCGATTGCATGAGCAAACTACATGCCGATAAGGCGTTTGTCAGTGCCGACGGATTCCACCCCGACCACGGTTTTACCGTCGAGCACGACTTCTCGGCCATGATCAAGCATTTGTACCTAACCAACTCAAACCAGGGCTACATGATGGTTGACCAGGGAAAGTTCAACAAGACCAGTTTTTATCAGTCCGCGCAGATCGATGACCTCGATGGCATCATCGTTGATGGAGACGACGAGGGCATCATGACGGCGGCGATCGAGAGCAGTCGCAGCCATCCCAAGCTCTATATTGCAAAATAGCTCAAATGGCCGGGTCGCCCCCCCACTGCAGGCGACCCGACCATTTATTAGATCAACCCAAAGTGGCGCATGGCGGTGACGGCGCCGTCGTGTGCGACATCGTCGGTCACGTAGTCGGCGACCGCCTTGACCTCGGGCATGGCGTTGCCCATGGCCACGGCTGTCTCGACGGCGGCGAGCATGCCCAAGTCGTTGCCCGAATCGCCAAAGCCAAAGGTGCGCGCATTTCCCTCGCGGCCCAAATACGCCAGTGCTCGCGCCACGCCCACGCCCTTGTCGATACCCTTGGGGCTCAGCTCGCGATTCTGACCACCGGTGTTGCACAGCTCAAACTCGCAATCGATAAAGCCATCGTCGTTGGCCACGCAAGCCAGGTCGCGCGCATTAATGCACACCTTGCCTACGCGCAAGCGGCCATCGACGCGCATCTGATCAACGCCATGCACCACGTCGGCGCCTAGCAGAAATGACTGTTCGACACCAACTGGCTCAAGTGAATAGGTGGCACCGTTCGTCTCGAACAACGCCTCGCCGCCCGCCGCGGCAATGCGATGCGCGAGCTCCTCGATAACGTCCTCGTCAAAGCAGTCCTCGTGTACCACGCGTCCCTCGACCTCGAGCGTGGCTCCCGCCATGGCAACGATGCCCGCGGGGTCGAGCGCACGCAAGCTGTCCGCAATGAGCCACAGGGGGCGACCCGTGCAGATAAACGCCTTATGTCCTGCGTCATGCAGACGACCAAATGCATCGACAACAGCCTTCGACGGATGGACCGCATTGAAGTCCTTATCGGTCATATCGTCGGGATCGAACGATGTCAGCGTGCCGTCCACGTCAAAAAAGAGCACAGCGGATTCGGGGCACGCATCAA
>JAUNWR010000012.1:0-24339 GCA_030540215.1 Coriobacteriia bacterium
AGTGCTGCTCGATCGAAGGGCGCACCTACGTGTCGCTCGACGGCGGCCATGTGCTCGAGCGCTTGAAGGAGAAGACCTCGTCGCTGGTTGCGAAAAGCGGGTCGTATCAGCCGTTTTGCGAGTTCGACGACGAAGAGCTCGCCGCTATGGTCTCGCGCAGCCAGCTTCCGGCCGACAGGCGTGCCGCCATCAAGCTGCATGAGGAGCGGGGCGAAGCGGCCGAGTCGCGACGCTTGCTCTACGTTGCGCTCACGCGTGCGAAGGAGGCCCTTGTGGTGTCCATGCGCGGCAAGTCGTCGAAGGTCGACGCCACCGGCTTGTCGAAGAGCTGCTGGGGCGACGTGCAATCGGCGCTGGTGGGCGAGTGCTGCGTGTTCGAGCCGGGCGTGAGCGTGTTCGACTTCGGCGGGCAGCGCCCGGCGCGCGTTGAGTGCGTGCACCTCACGCCGGCGGCTGTTGAGGAGCTGCTGGGGACGTCTGGCGCTGCGGGTGGCACGACGGAAGGATTGCCCTCGCGGATCGATGGCGGCGTGCGCGCCGATGGGCCTGCGGTCGGCGGTTCGTGTGCCGATGGCTTTGCGGTCGATGATGGGCCGGGCGTCGGTGGGCCGGGCATCGGCGAGGCCGCGGCTGGCGGTTGCCTTGCCGGCGGCAAGCCGGGCACGATCGCCCTTCCCGCGGTGAGGCCGTACGAGCCCGAGCGGGGCAAGCCTTACGAGGGTGCGCGGGCGGGCATGTTCAGCTATTCTTCCATCGCCGAGGACGACGAAGGGTTTGCCGACTTCTCCGTGGAAGATGCGGCCGACGATGCCGCCAGCGCTTCCTTGGGTGCGCGCGATGCCGATGCTGCTACGAGCTTGGGAATGGCGTTTCATCGCTTGGCGCAGCTGGCTGCCTTGGCTTGGCAGCCGAGTTGCGCTCTTGAGCGCCCGGATGCTGCGCGCCAGCAGGCGCTGGAGCGTACGTGCGGGCTTTCCGTCGAGCAGCGCGATCGCTTGGATGCGGCGCTTGAGCGGTGGTTCGCCAGCGACATAGCGTCGCGCATGGGCGCATGCGAAAGCGTGAGCCCCGAGGCGCCGTTCCTTGTCCGCGTGGGCGGCCCTTGCGATGCGGCCTACCTTGAGGGCGAGATCGACCTTTTGGGGTGCGTTGCCCCCGCCGGCACGCGCGAGCAGCCGGCCGGCAGCGCGTTGGTGGTGGACTACAAGACCGGCGGCTCGCCTGCCGAAACCGCCGAGCAGCTGCATGAGAAGCACTTGCTGCAGGCAACGTGCTATGCGTATGCGGTGCTGTCGGAGGGATATGCGCAGGTGGAGTGCGTGTTCGTACGCGTCGAGCAGGACCGCGCCGATGCGCCGGGGCAGCCGCAGACGGTGTCGTATCGTTTTGATGCGGCCGATGCCGACGAGATGGGCCGCGCCCTTGCGCGGGCGTATCATGGGCACGGTCAGCTGTAGGATTTGAAGGGACGTTTGCGTGAACATCCAGATTTTCGGCACGAAGAAAAGCTTCGACACGAAGAAGGCCCAGCGCTACTTCAAGGAGCGTCGCATCAGCTTCCAGTTCATCGACTAGAAGGAAAAGGGCATGAGCAAAGGCGAGCTGCAGTCGGTGGCCAACGCCGTCGGCGGCCTTGACAAGCTGATCAACCCCGATGCCAAGGACGCCGATACCGTGGCTTTGCTGCAGTATCTGGCGGCGGACCAGAAGTTCGAGAAGGTGCTCGACAACCAGCAGGTGCTGTGCGAGCCGGTGGTCCGCAACGGCAAGAAGGCCACGGTAGGCTATCAGCCTGACGTGTGGAAGGGTTGGGAGTAAATAGATTCGTCGGTGTCTGAGCGCATGTTGGGGCGCTGCTGTGGCAAGCACGTTGATCGTCGCTTGCGCGCGCCGCTGTCGGAGATGTGCTGGTCGTCGGCATGAGGATCTCTGGCTGCCATTGTGAAAAAGCCTTCTATTTCCTGAGTTCGGGAAATAGAAGGCTTTCTTGTGCATGCGGGTTTCAGGATGAGGCGCGACCCGGAGACGAGGGGGAAGCCTGTCGGATTGTCGCGCTGGTTTGCGGTTAACGTCTTGCGTGCTTTCCGCGAGAGGCTTTGCCGTAGTCGGCGAACGCTATCGCGTGGTATATGGCCACCAGGGTTGCGCCGAGCAGGATGCCGCCGAGGATGTCGGTGGCCCAGTGCACGCCGGCCATGGCGCGCGCGGCGACGATGCCCACCATGCCCACGGTGCAGATGGCAAGGGCTGCGGTGCGCAAACCCCCTTGGCGGATGCGTTGCACGGCCTGGATCATGGCCGTGCCGCACATGGTGACGGCTAGCAGCGTATGCGACGAGGGGAACGACGGTTCGCAAACGCCGTCCTCCAGGATGGGACGGTTGTTGGGCGAGATGCAGTTGAACAACACGTACAGCACCAGCATGGCTCCGTAGGTTCCCAGCAGCAGCCAAAGGTCGCGGTCGACCCCGCTGCGGCTGCGGGAACGGATCAGCTGCTTGCAGCCGACTATGGCGATCATGAGCGCGCCGATGGCCGGCACGATGAGCAGGAGGTTGGACAGCTTCTCCATGAGGTCGCTTTGTCCGAGGATGGCGCGCGCGTCAAGGTTGAAGGTGGCAAGGCCCACCAAGCTGCCGTCGCCGGCAATGGGCTGGCGGTCTACGAATACCAGCGAAACCGTGAGCGCGGCGAATAGCGCAAGGAACACGCCTGCAGCTATGGCGGAGGCGTGCGCGGTAGTGCGGTTGTGCATGAAAACTCCCATCTGGCCTTCGAATGTAAAGAGAAGGTAAGGAGATGGTAAAGCCCAGCGCATCCGGCATGGGGACGACCGCTCGATTTCGAGGAATTCTGCAGAAAGGGAAATGCTGGAGCGAACTTCTGGGCGGTTGTGCAGCTTAGAGGCGTCGTTTGGGGAAACGCGACCAGGGCTTTTGTCGGGCGCTTGTGGGAAATGGGCGTGAAAACCGTCCAGAAGTTCGGCACCCATGGCAAATTCGGGTCCGAAAAGCTGCAAAACCGTCCAGAAGACAGAGGGTGCGTCAAATGGTTGCCCGGCTAGACGAGGTTGCTGGTGAACAGGCAGGCGGGGTTGCCTTGGGTGGCGTTTTGCTTGAAGCGCTGCACCAGCTCAAGGCGCGATTGCGTGGATGTCGCCAGCGGCTGGGGAAGGGCGTCCGGGGCAAACCAGCCCACTTCCAGGCTTTCGTCGTCGGCGACGCGGGGCTGTGCGTTGCCGTCTTCGCGGGGACGGCAGAGAAACAGCAGGTCCATGTATTGACATTGGTCGCCGTTGGCGTAGGTGACCATATACGGGGACGACTTCACGCTGACCAGGCATACCGGTTCGATGTCGACGCCTGTTTCCTCGAGGGCTTCCCGCACGCAGGTATCGGCCGGCTCTTCGGCGGGTTCCACGATGCCGTAGATGAGCGCCCACTGCCCGGTGTCGGCGCGCTTGCCTAGCAGGATGCGGCCCTGGGCGTCCTCCACGTAGGCGGTGATGCCGGTGAGCCATAGCGGGTCGTTGCCGATCTTCGTGCGCAGGTTGGTGATGAACTCGGGCGTTGACATGGCGATATTCCTTCCAGATGCCGCGCTGCCCGCCGGTTGGGCGGGCAGCGCGGGATGAAGCGGGGTTGGCGGGGCGTTGCGAACGGACCCCGATATGGCGCTGCGGACAGCGGCTACACGAACTTCACGGCGGTGCCGTATGCCAGCATCTCGATGGTGCCGGGGTTGATGGAGCCGCTGGAGAAGCGCATGGCCACTATGGCGTCGGCGCCGAGACGCTCGGCCTCGGCGATCATGCGGCCCTCCGCCACGGTGCGCGCCTGGTCGGTCATCTCGGTGTACGACTTGATCTCGCCGCCCACCAGCTCCTTCATGCCCGCCATCATGTCGCGGCCGATATGGCGCGAGGTGACGATGTTGCCGCGTACCAGACCGAGGATCTGGACGTTTTGGCCGGGTACCACATCTGCGGAGGTGACGATCATGGGAGGCTCCTTTGCATTTGGGGCGGATGCGGCGCCGCACGCGTGCGCGCCGCGTTGCTTGCTCTATTGTACCGCAGCCCTGTGGTCGCGCTGTGGCCCTACGTTCCCGTCGGCCAGCTAGGTTGCGCCTTCGGTTTTCGCGGCGTTTGCCGCCTATGTGCGCATTTGACCAGATAGAGGCCTTGTCTGGGCACTGCGGCGAGCGTATCTTGAACCCAAATGAAAAGTTACGGTTTGGCAACCTTGCGATTGGGTCCGGGTATTGCGGTTGCGTATCGGCGGAGAACGCGGCGCGTGGCAGGTTGGGTGCGGCGCGTGGGCTCTGGCTTAGCGGTCGAGCGTGCGCGAGGTTGCTGCAGGGGGAATCGGTCGTAGCTCGCGGCACGGCAAGGAGGGAACCATGTCGAAGGGAAACACCATCGCGTTTAAGATATCCGTTGCGGCGCTGGCGTGCGCGCTGGCGGCCGTCGCCGTATGCGGTTGCGCATCGGGTGGCGATAGCGCGCAGGCGCCTGATGCGCAGGAGCAGGAGCGGTTCGAGAACGTGGCCGATGTGCCGCGCGACGGTTCTGCCGATCAGGGGTCGGCGCAGCCTTCCGGAGGGGACGCTGCGCAGCAGAAGCAAACACAAAGCGCCGATGAGCTGCGTGCGAAGCTTTCCATCGTCGATTTGTCCCAAGAACAGTTCGTGCATGGGCAAAAGCCTGCCGAATACCAGAAGTACATCGTGCTCCATGACACCGAGGGCGACAACGATGCCGCATCGGTAGTGAGCTACTGGGCGGGCAACGGCAACCTGGTGGCGGCTCACTTCATTGTGAACAAGGACGGAACGGTGGCGCAATGCGCGTCGCTCGATGCCATCGTGCACCATGCGGGATACGGCGATACGGGGCATAATGCGCAGTTTGGCGTGGAGGACGAGTCGCGCGACGACAAGTTGGGCACCGTTCCCATCGGCTCGGCTATGGCCGATTACGGCATGAACTCGTACTCGGTGGGCATCGAGATGGTGCACGTGGGCGGTTCCGGCGATTATCCGCAGGCCCAGCTTCAGGCGCTCGATGACCTGATCGCCTACATCGACGCCTATTACGGGTTCGAAAGCGCTATCATCGACCATAAGGCCTGGCGAACGGGGAATTCGGATACGTCCGAGGAATTCGCCGGCTATCTGAGGAACTATCAGGAAGCACGCACGCACGATGGTACGGCGCGCTAGCTTTCGGCGACAACGTCAAGCGGCGCTTAACTGGAAGGAAAGGGATCTGACATGTTCTGCCCCCATTGCGGAGCCTCGGTCAAAGACGGTGACGCGTTCTGCTCATCGTGCGGCAAGGCTCTAAGTTCGGCGTCCGGCGGCGACGCGTCCGCTTCGGGCGCTGCTGCAACCGGTAACGCTTCTTCGAGGAAATCCATCGGCGACATCCCGACCATTTGGGTGGTCGTGGCCATCGTCGCCATAGCCGCGGCGTTGTACTTCCTGTGGCCTGGCGGCGACGATGCCTCGGATGCCGATTCGGGCAGCGCTCAGACGTCGTCGACGACGACGGTGCAGCAGCCCGCGGCATCAAGCCAGCCCGCGGCCACGTCCTCGGAGCCGAAAAGCCCGCTGACGATGTTCGTGTCGCAGGTGGACAATTCCGCGTATCCGCAGGTCACCCTGTATACGAAGATCGCAGACCAGGCGGGTTCCACGCCTGGTGGCCTTGACGCGTCCCAGTTCACCGTCACGGAAACCGATTCGTCCGGCTCGCAGTATCCGGCAACGGTGGAGCAGGTGGTCCCGCTTGCCGTGGGCGACGCCATGAACATCAACCTGGTGGTCGACCAGAGCGGGTCCATGAGGTCGCGCAGCAAGATGGATAGCGCCAAGAAGGCGGCAAGCTCGTTCGTCGATGAGATGGTGAAAACACAGGGCAACGTGGCCGAGATCACCTCGTTCAACGATTACGTGTACAATCGCCAGCCGTTCACCTCGAGCGCGGCGTTGCTCAACAGCGCCATCGATGCGGTTTCGCCCACCGGCGAGACGGCGCTTTACGACGCGCTGTACTGGGCGCTGCAGCGCACGAACCTGAAATCGGGCTCGCGCGTGGTCATCGCGTTCACCGATGGCGAAGAGAACAGCAGCCACTACAGCTTGAACGACGTCATCACGCTGTCCCAGCAAACGGGCATCCCCGTCTACATCGTGGGCGTGGGCGGCGATGTGAACCGCAGCTCGCTACAGTCGCTGGCGTCAAGCTGCAACGGCACGTACTACGATGCGGCGTCGGATGACTTGGCGCAGGCGCTTCGCCAGATTTACCAGTCCATCTACGATGATCAACGCTCCATGTGCCGCGTGGTGTTCACCTCCACGTGCCCCGGCAGCACTTCCGCCACGCGCACCGTGCTGCTGAGCTGCTCGGACTCGGGTCCGTTCGCGGGGCAGATCTCGCATACGTATGTGCCCGTGACAAGCATCTCCTCCTATGACACCAGCGTGAGCTCGCAGGATTACGTGCTGGCGGACAGCGCTTCGAAGTATTACTCGCGCTCCGAGTTGGAGAAGATGTCGCTGTGGGAGCTCTATCTTGCGCGTAACGAGATATTCGCCCGCCACGGCCGTGGCTTCAAGAACCAGGATCTGACCGATTACTTCGCCACGAAGCGCTGGTATACGCAGACGTACACGCCCGAGGAATTCGACGCCATCTCCTCGTCGCAGCTCAACGACTACGAGCTGAAGAACGTGCAGACCATGTACGAGATCGAGCAGAGCCGCAATTCCCCGTATTTGGAGACGGCGAAGTAGGCTGGCGCGAAATCGTTTGAGATGAGCAAGGCCCGCGGTCTGCGCCGCGGGCCTTGCTGTTGCTTGGTTTGTTGTTCGGGCAGCGCCGGGTCCTACGAGTTCACCCAGGCGCGGATGCGATAGCGCACGCCCAGCTCGTTGCAGATGCGCTGGCAGGCGGCTTCGTCCTCGTGGCTGATGGTTGTTTCCACGGTGGTCATCACGACGTTGGGCACGTACTTGCGCACTTCGCGCGCGAAATCGAGCATGCCCGGGAACGCCGCGTCGCCGAAGCGGCTGCGCACGATGGCGGCGTACTCGTCGGCGTTGGGGGTGTTCAGGCTGATGGAGACCGTGTCCACGATGCCCTCGAACTCCGGAGCGATGTCGCGGCCGCAGATCAGGCTGCCCTGGCCGTTGGTGTTCACGCGCACGGGCAGGTTGTAGCGGCGCTTCACCTCGGCGGCCACGCGCTTGAGCATGTCGAAGGCGCAGGTGGGCTCGCCGTAGCCGCAAAAGACCACCTCTTCGTAGCGGCTCATGTCCTGTTCGTCGAACGCGGCCATGACCTCCTCGAAGGAGGGCTCGTGGTCGAGCCATAGGTTGTTCTCGCCGCCTTCGCCGTCCTGGCCTACGCCGTCGGCGGTTTGGCGGATGCAGAAGGTGCAGGCGCAGCTGCAGCGGTTCGTCAGGTTGACATAGAGCCCGTTGTGCACGGGATAGACGATGGTCTCGGCTTTCGTTTTCGCCATGATGAGCTTCTTTCGCTTGGGGTGGGGCGAAGGGTGCATTTCGCCTTACCGGTTCCGTTCAGGTTACGCCTTATGGTGCGCTTGCTGCAAGGTGCGGGTTTTCGCGCGAGGCGCGAGGTCCGCGATGCGCGGTGTTAGCGCAGGTTGCGCAGCTCCTCCTCAATGGGCAGGCCGTCGGTGCGCGGCAGGTCCATCTCGATGGCGCGCTCGACGCAGGTGCATACGAAATGCGACGCCTTCTCCACCGACTGGTCCAGCGGCACGCCGTTGACCGCGTCGGCGATGAGGATGGCGGAGAACACGTCGCCGGTGCCGGAACGCTGCCCGCCCAGGCGCGCGGTTTCGATGGTAAAGGGCGCGCGGCCTCGTTCGTAGCACACGTTGGCTACGCGGTCTTGGAACTCCACGCCGGTGACCACCACGCGCTCGGGGCCGCTTTGCGATAGCTGCCGGGCGATTTCGGCGGCATCTTCGCAGGTCATGTTCTTGCTGAAGGGCGCGCCCGCCAGGATGCACGCTTCGGTGAGGTTCGGGGTGATGATGTCGGCTTTCGCCGTAAGCTCGGCCATGCGCTCGCACATCTCCGGCGTGTAGGTGCCGTAGGGGTGACCCTCGTCGCCCATGACGGGGTCGACCATCACGATGCAGTCGGGGCCGCCGAACTCGTCGATGAACTCGCTGACCACCGCGATCTGCTCCGCCGAGCCCAAAAAGCCCGTGCAGATGCCGCGGAACTTCAGGCCGAGCTTGCGCCACTCGCGGATGTGCTCGCGCATGTAGGGCGTGAAATCCTGGAAGCTGTAGCTGGGGAAGCCCGTGTGGTTGGACAGCACCGAGGTGGGCAACACGCAGCATTGCACGCCAAGCTGGGAGATGACGGGAAGCTGCACCGCCACCGAGCATCGGCCGAAGCCGGTGAAGTCGTTGATGAGCGCGATCTTCTTCTGGTTGTTGTGATTGGGCAGGCCGGTGTCGGTGGGTTCGGTAGTGCTCACGGGGCGTCTTTCCTAGGTGATGTTTCCTTACGCGCACATTATAGGGGAGTCGCGGGCGGGCCTGCGGCTTGCGGCGCAGAATGCCCGCGGATTCCGTTTTCGCGGACGTGGGGTTGCGGGCGTTTTTCTGCAAAACCACCCAGAAGAGGGTGGGCAGCGGCGAGCGGCGGTAGTGGTACCATATGGCGTTGCGCCTGCGCACGTGGGTGCGATGTTTCAGCTTGTTATGGGGCGGTTGCCCAAGGTGGCCGTTCTTTTGCGTTGGGAAAGGGAATGGATATGGCGGAAAACACACCCCAGGCGCCTGCGGCGGCGTCGGGCACGGAGGCGCCGGCTTCGCGCGAGCATTTCGCGTCGCGGCTGGGATTTATCCTGATCAGCGCCGGGTGCGCGATCGGGTTGGGCAACGTATGGCGCTTCCCTTACATCACCGGCGAGTACGGTGGAGCGGCGTTCGTGCTGCTGTACCTGGTGTTTCTGGTGATCTTGGGCATGCCCGTCATGGTCATGGAGTTCGCCGTAGGGCGCGCCTCGCAGCGTTCGGCCGCGCAGGCCTTCGATAAGCTGCAGCCGAGCGGGAAGTGGCATTGGTTCTCGTGGTGGGGCTATATCGGCTGCATGATCTTGATGATGTTCTACACCACCGTGTGCGGATGGATGATCTCGTACGTGCCGCAGATGGCATCGGGCATGTTCAACGGCGCCGATGCGGCGTTCGCGGGGGCGGCGTTCAGCGGTATGCTGGAGAATCCCGCGTGGCTCATCGGATGGATGGTCGTGGCGGTCGTCATCGGTTTTCTGGTGTGCAGTCTGGGCCTGCAAAAGGGCGTCGAGCGCGTCACGAAGGTCATGATGGCCACGCTGTTCGTGGTGATGATCGTGTTGTGCATCCGCGCCGTCACGCTGCCCGGTGCCGCCGAGGGCATCGCGTTTTACCTGGTGCCCGACTTCGGGCGCCTGTTCGCCGACGGGTGGTCGACGTTCGGCGACGCGGTGTATGCGGCCATGGGCCAGGCGTTTTTCAGCCTGTCGCTCGGCATTGCGGCCATGGAGATCTTCGGCTCGCGCATCGGGCGGCAGCGCAGCCTTACCGGTGAGGCGGTGTCCGTCACCGCGCTGAACACCGTGGTGGCCATCCTGGCGGGCCTCATCATCTTCCCGGCGTGCTTCGCCTATGGTGTTTCCCCTGATCAAGGGCCGTCGCTGGTGTTCGTGACGCTGCCGGTGGTGTTTGGGCAGATGCCGCTTGGCAACGTGTGGGGCTGCCTGTTCTTCGTGTTCATGGCGTTCGCGTCGCTGTCCACCGTCATCGCGGTGTTCGAGAACTTGATCAGCTGGTCCATGGACAAATGGGGCATGATGCGCAGCCGCGCCGTCATCTTCAACGGCGTGCTGGTGCTGGTGCTTTCCCTGCCCTGCGCGCTGGGCTTCAACGTGCTGTCGGGCGTCACCATCCCGGCCATCGGCGACATCCAGTCCATCGAGGACTTCATCGTGTCGAACAACATGCTGCCGCTGGGCAGCCTGGCGTTCGTGCTGTTCTGCACCACGCGCCGCGGCTGGGGATGGGATAACTTCCTAGCCGAGGCCGACCAGGGCGAGGGCGTGAAGTTCCCGCGTTGGACGCGCCTGTGGCTGAAGTACGGCATCCCGGCGCTGATCGTGGTGATCTTCGTGCTGGGATACGCGCCGAAGGTTGCCATCTGGCTGGGGCTTGCCTAGGGTTTGTCTACCGAAGGCGTTCGGTCGGGAGTGTGGCCGTGCGCGCGGTTGTCGTGCCGGGCGAAGCCAGGGTTTCGGCTGGACGCCGCGCTCGGTTGATTGCAAGAATCGGTTGATTACGACGAAGGGGCTCGGCGCGTTAGATCGCGTCGAGCCCCTTTTGCGTGGTGCGCAGGTTATGCCGTGGGCGTCTGCGGCGGATTGCCGGAGCCGTTTTGCGGAGCGTCGGGCGCCGTTGCGGCAAGTTGTTGGGGAACAGCGGCGGCCGGGGCGGGGTTGCCCGTCTGCGGCGTCGGCGCGCTCTCGTTGCGGTTCGTCAGCCCCAGGAACGTGTTCTGGATGAGGTAGCCTAGGGCGAACATGAAGCAGGCGGCTGCCAGCGGCTTGCCGATGTAGGGCAGCGCGCATGCCGCGCCCAGGATGGCGCCCATGGCAAGCGCCGCGGGGAAGCGTCCCAGGTTCTTGAAGACCAGCTTGCCCAGCGTCGCGGCGGTGAAGCCGCCCGAGACGATGGTGAGCGCGATCAGGGCGAACGTTGCGGCGCCGGCGATGGGCAGCGTGATGACCAGGCAGCACAGGATGATCACCGCCACGGGCGCTGCGATGGCGCCGATGATCCCGGAGGCGACCAGGTAGCCGGTGCGGGTTTTCGCCAGCTTGGCGGCGTTTGCGGTGTGCTTGCGTGCCAGCCATTCGGCTGCCGCTGCGGTCACCAGGCACGCGAGGGCGCTATAGACCACCCCCAGCAAGGTGCTGATCGCATTGAACGCGGGCTCGGGCTTATCGTCCTGCGTGTTGATGGAAAGCTCCAGTGCGCCGTGTTGTGCGGAGGAGGCTATCTCGGGCTGATCGCCGGCAGAGCCTCGTACGGCGCCTTCTATGCGGGCGTTCGGGCCCAGCCGCACGGACTCGGCGTTGACCACGACGTCGCCGTGGACGGTTCCGTCGATGACGGCGTGCTCGGCGCAGATGTAGAGCGCATCGCATTCGCCGGAGAAGCTCGCATCGCCGGCGGCGATGGCCACCGCTTGCGCCGTGGTGTCGCTCACCGTGGCATCTTTTGCGGCAAGGGTGATGCTGTGCGCCACATCGGCGCCCCTGATGGCGATGTCCTCTGCTGCCGCGCGGATGCCGCCCGACACGCTGCACGAGCTTACGGCGATGGACTGGCCCGCGGCAAGGATGTCGTTAGGTGCGGTCGTCTTCGTGAACAGCTTGCTTTGGCCGAACCAGACGATGTCGTCTCCCAACATGCCGCTCGCATCGTCGGCGATTTCGTCGGCTGACCAGGCGTGGTCGTCGTCTGCGTGATGCGATTCGTCCGCTGCGAACGCCGGCATCGCCGGGGCGATGGCGAGCGTGCCGGCGGTTGCGATGGCCACGGCGGCGCATGCGAATGCGCCCGGGGCGTTCGCGCCGGTTTTCCGGGCGTTGCGAGCCCATGCGGCAATGCCCGCGCCTGCAAGCACGATGAGCGCGAGCGCTGCAAGAAGCGTGATAGCGGTCATGATGTCCTCCTCCATTTGCGTTTGCGCGACGCAACGGCGGCCCGGCGTCGCGTGAAAGCCCCTTCGCGCAGCGGCTTTCCCCTTTCCGCCAGTATACTTGCTCGCGCGTGCCAGCGGGTAGGGACTGGGTAAGCGAAATGGCGAATCCAAGTTGCAGCATGCTTGGCCGCTGGCGTGTTCGTGGGCGCTGGCAATGGCCCGGGCGGAAGGAGGGCGGGACGGAGCGGTCCCGCTGTATCGGCGTGGTTGCCGGATGGGCGCAAGCCGTCTCTGAGCGGGTCGCCGGTATCATCCCGGTCGGTCTGTTTTGCGGGGCTTGGGATGATTCGGCCGGGGCGTGCTCGGCCCGGTCGAATCGCCGCGCTCGACTTCCCGCATGTGGGCGTGGGGGGGTTGGTGCGGGGCGTGACGTATACTTGGCTTTCGAAGGTTTCTCTTTTCGCCGGAAGGGTTGGCATGAAGATCACGCTGCAGCAGATGCGCTATATGTTGAAGATCGCCGAGACGGGGTCGATGGTGGCGGCGTCGCGCGTGCTGTCGGTTTCGCAGCCCAGCCTGTCCGAGGCGGTGTCGGTCGTGGAGCGCGAACTGGGGTTTTCCCTGTTCACTCGCGGCAACACCGGCGCTACGCCCACGAAGGAGGGCATGGAGTTCCTGGGCCGGGCGCGGCAGGTGGTGCTGCAGATGGACAACCTCGAGCGCCGCTATGGCGGCAACCAGCCCGAGGGCATGCGCTTCGCGGTGTCCTCGCATCACTTCACGTTCGTGGAGCGGGCGTTTTTGGACGTTGCCCAGCAGGTGGGTTCGGGCAGGTTCGACCTGGTGCTCAATGAGACGCAGACGCAGCAGATCATCGACGACGTGGCAAGATGCGACAGCGACCTGGGCGTGATGTACCTGTCGCGCGCCAACGAGGGGGCGGTGGGGCGCGTGCTCGACCGCAACAAGCTGGAGTTCTACGAGCTGTTCGAAGCGGTGCCGCACGTGTTTCTGCGTATCGGGCACCCGTTGGCGGGGCGGGAGAGCGTTTCGCTTGACGACTTGTACCCGTATCCGCAGCTGTCGTTCGTGCAGGGGGCTTACGAGTCGTCGGCGTTTTCCGAGGAGCCGCTGTGGGCGCCCTCGGCGAAGACGGTGAAGGTCAGCGACCGCGGTTTCGCCACCAGCTTCATGCTGCATTCCGATGCCTATACCGTGACCAGCGGCGTGTACCCGGAGTTTTTGCAGCGCGGCGCCATCACGGCGGTGCCCATCCGCTCGGGCGAGCGCATGCATATCGGCTACGTGATGCCGCGCGGGCTGACGCTCGACGCGATAGGCGAGGCGTTCGTGGCGGCCATGAAGCTGTACGCGAAGGTGGAGGGATAAGCGTTCTACAGCTTCATGCTGGCGGGGACGATGCAGTCGTAGCGCACGGCCTTACCGTCGATGGAGTAGCTGGGTTTGATGCCGGCCAGGTACGGGCCCTTCGCCGGGCGTTTGATGACCACCTTGCGCGGGCCGCAGGCTATCGCGGCGCGCAGCAGCCCTTCCTCGTCGGTGCAGGGCGCTTCCAGGTGGTGAAGCAGCTGGAACTTTTTCTTGACCGCGGCGCTTTTCTGCCGGGCGGGGAACATCGGGTCGAGGTAGACCACGTCGGGTTTGGCCACGTCTATGGATGCGCGTGCGGTAAGTGCCTGCACACTGTCGCCGCAGGTCAGGCGCATGCGTTCCACGATGGGCGAAAGCTGCGGGTCGGCGGCGGCGCGTGCCAAGCCGTCGGCAAGCAGGGCAGCGATGACGGGGTCGTGCTCGAAGAGCTGCACATGGAAGCCGGCCGCGGCCAGCAGCAGCGCGTCTTCCCCGAACCCGGCGGTGGCGTCGATGGCGCGGGGCTGATCGACGCCTTTGACGCGCGCGGCGCGGACGAGCAGCTCGTGGGAGAGCCTGCCGGGCTTGATGCGCGGCAGCATGCCCGCAAGATCGCAGCGCAGCTCCATGCCTTCGCCCACCAGCGCCAGGCCGCGCTCGTCGCGCACCAAGCTGACGGCGGGGTCGTCGATGGTGGGAAGCATGTTGTCGTCGAAGGTCATTGGGAAGCGTCCGATCGTCGTGTTCTAGGGGGATTTGGGGCTGCGGCTTGCTAGCCTTGGCGTTCGAGCATGGCGATGATGAGCGCGGCGCTGTTGCGGGCCGCCTGCGCCTCGAACGTGGGGTAGTCCATGGACGAGGAGCCATCGGCCTTGTCGGAGATGGCGCGCACGATGGCGCACGGCACGCCGTTGGCCCATGCGACCTGCGCGATGGCCGCGCCTTCCATCTCGCAGCACTTCGCGCCGAACGTTTCGACGATGCGCTGCTTTTCGAAGTTGTCGCACACGAAGCGGTCGCCCGAGGCAACGCGACCGGTGTGCGTGGTGGCGCCTATCGCCGATGCCGCGGCCACGGCCGATTTCGACAGCGCCGGGCTGCAGGGGAACGCGAGCGTGTCCAGACCCGGCGTCTGACCTGCGGCGTAGCCCAGATTGCGCACGTCCATGATGTGGTTGACCGCATCATCGGCCACCACGATGTCGCCGATGTTGATGGATGCGTCCAGCGAGCCGGCGATGCCGGTGTTGAGCAGCGCGCTCACGCCGAAGCGGTCGATGAGCACCTGCGCGCACGTGGCGGCGTTCGCCATGCCCACGCCGCACTGCACCACGATGACGGTGGCGTTGCCGATGGTGCCCACGTTGAACTCCATGCCGGCGATGCGCGTGATCTTCACCGCGCCGGCCTTCGCCATCTCCTCGCGCAACAGCGCGATTTCCACGTCCATGGCGCCGATGATGCCCATGGTGTTGAAGCTCGTAGTCATAAGCTGCTTTCTGATCGGAGGAGGGAAGCGCGACGAGCCGGCAGTTTTTGCGGGCTTCGATACGCTTCCCTTCGGTTCGTTAGCTCGATGCGGGATAGGGCTCGCTCGGCGCGCCTTCGCTAGTCGAGCAGGGCGGGGTAGTGCGTGTGCGCCTCGTCGAGCACCTCGAGGGTGTTGGCCATGTAGCGTCGTGCCCACCACTTCGCCTGCACGAGGTCGTTGTCGTGGTAGTTGCCGCACTCCTCGGGCTTGGCGCCGGGGATCTCGCCCTCGAAGTCGCGGATGAAGTCGAACATGCGGCGCACGAGGTCGGCCACGTCGGCGGACTCGAGCTCGCCGAAGGCCACCAGGTAGAAGCCGGTGCGGCAGCCCATGGGGCCGAAGTAGATCACGCGGCCGGACCATTCGGCGTCGTTGCGCAGGAAGGTGGCGCCGAGATGCTCGATGGCGTGGACGGCGGCGGTGTCCATGACCGGCTCGCGATTGGGGGCGGTCATGCGCAGGTCGAACGTGGTGGTCGTGCAGCCGGTGGCGGCGTCGGAGTCGCGGCGCGACACGTACACGCCGGGCTCGAGCACGCGGTGATCGACGGAAAAGCTTGCAATGCGTTCCATGGATGCTCCTTACTATATCTAGGTAACGGCAACGTGGTCGCCGTCGGTTCGCAGCGCCTATTGGATAGCCGCAGCGCGCGATGGTTAACGTTGCAACCATTGTAGCGTTCGAAAAGGTTTGCCTTGCTGCGGTTTTCGAGGGTCATGGGAAACGCGGATTGCCAGCGGTTGCAGACAATAGGAGAGGGTGAAGGCGGGCTTCGGAGGCCAATGAGCCATAAGCAACCCAGTGGCGTTTCGTTGCTGAAAATGGAAGTATGCCGTTGCTCATCTGGCAGTCGACGAATTAGAACCCTCCAGAGAGGTTGACTCGCGCGAAGGCGCTAGCGGAAATCTTGAACAAATGCGAGTAGTTCGGCGCGGGTGTGTACTTCAAGCTTCTTGTAGATGTTGTACGTGTGCGTTTTCACGGTTGCCTTCGACAGTACGAGTATCTCGGAGATTTGTGGGCCGGATTTGCCGGCCGACAACAGCTCGAGCACCTCTCGCTCGCGGTTTGTAAGTTGGTAACGCTCGGATATACGATTGAACATATTACTGCTAACTTGCCCTTTGTCGGCAATCTCGGCAAGTTGAGCACGGTCGTCGTCGCGAATCTCCAACAGGCCGGCGATGGCGACTTCTCTTTCGTTGAGCACGAAGAAATTCACCGCCGCAAGCACGATAATGGCGACGATTAAGACAGGAAGTGCGTTTTCCGCAAGAAACGATGCGAACGCGTCGCCAAGCAGTTGATCGGGCGCGAACGACCCGATGGCCATGGCCAGCGCAGTGATGCCGCGGCCGACGCCGAACACGGCGATGCCATTGAGACGCAGCTGCGCAACAACATCGAACAGGATGATCCATACTAGGCTTTCGAACAGCAAATACCCTGCCTGGGCAATAGGCGCGGCAAGAAAACCACCGGGGTTTCCGTACAGCGGTGTCAGAACGATGCCGATAAGCGTGACGGGAAAGATAAGCCGCCAAAAAAGCGTGAGGCTGTCGAACCGCGCCGATCGCACGTATGCGCCAAGGCATATGCCGACGACAAGGAACAGCACCGTGGCAACATCGGCGCTGCTGGCGTTGGAGCTAGTGGCGTACGCACGCAGCACGCCATAGATAAGCCCGTAAACCGCAAGCGCGCTGAACATGCGCACAAGGATGTTGTTGTACTCGGGAAGTTGGTCGCCATCGGCGGTGGTGGGGTAGAAAAAACCGCGCGCGGGGGTGATGCGTTTGTCGGTTGACGCTGCGCTTTCGCACATGCCGACGGATTGCTTGAAGATGCGCGATGCCAGACAGATCACGCCGGTAGTCACGGGCAGATACGCATCGGCAATGGGTAGCCACGGCCAGGGAAGGTGCGAGATGACAAGGAAAACGACCGCGCCGATCACCACGGAGATGGCAACGCTATAGGCTTGGTAACTGCGTTGGGCGGGGAAGCGCATGAGGTAGGACGCCCACAGAAAAGCAAGCGCCCCTTCGGCCGCGCCAACAAGGACAGCGCCCGCAAGCGGCACAGGAAAGAATCCCGGCAACAGGGCGCACGCAAGGCCGACGGGGCCGCAAAACACGGCAACGGCTGAAAGCACGACAACGCCACGATTCGATTCGATCGTGCGGTGTGCCATTGCGCCGATGAGCAGTGCGGCTCCCATGGCAAGGAGGCTTACGAACCGAAAGCTATCGATGGCAAAATCGTCGGAGGTGCCGGTGAACAGCGCGTCGGATTCGTAGAAAAGCCACACCCACGCCCAGTACAGGCCAAGCGCGCATTGCTCGATACTCACCACGTGTTTCGGCTGCGCTTCTTGTGCGACTTGCCGGCGTTCTGCCATCCGGTCCCCCCTTGCCGTAATGTTCGCACCCATTATAAGAGTGCGCGGCAGCGTGCGAAGAGCTGCAAAGTCAATTATCGCAATCAGCCATTGTTCAACTGGGGGTTTGCGGGGAATTCATACCTTCTCATACTCCTTTCGCAAGAATAAACGACGACAAATCTATCCAAAACTGTCCTCAAATGCGAAGAATGAGTCGTTGTTTCAACCCCGTTCGACACTCGTTTCCTACCATCGTCCGATTGTTTACGCTCCAAGCCGCGACGTAGTCTTTGCGCCAGCGAACGGCAAGCGAGCAAACGAAGAGGAGGCCGCCCATGGCATGGAAGTACCGCATTCGCCCGGAGCAGTGTCGTGCGTGCGGGGCGTGTGCGAAGGCGTGCGCCGCGAACGCGATCGTCCTGCGCGATCGGACGATTCCCGATGCGGAACTGCACCCGAGCTTCGCGAAGGCGTACGCGATCGACGAGACGCGCTGCACGCGTTGTGGGGCGTGCCTTCTTGCTTGCAAGCTACGCGTGATCGTTAAGAAATTCTCGCTGCGCTAGACGAGGCGTCGCGCAGGCGGCGCGCAGTGGCGGGAACGTGAAAAAGAAAGGGGGACGAATGTCTGCATATCACTACAACGAAGATGGAAGCTACACCGTGCAGACTAACTGCTTCGAGTGTCACTGCAAGTGCGGCGCGCTGTGCTATGTGAACGCCGAGGGCAAGCTGTGGAAGGTCGAGGGCGACCCGACTGATCCGCGCTCGGAGGGTCGCATGTGCCCGAAGGGCCGTTCGGCGGTGAAGATCCTCTACGACGAGCATCGCAACAACTATCCCATGCGCCGCAAGCCGGGCACCGAGCGTGGTGCCGGGCAGTGGGAGCGCATCACGTGGGACGAGGCGATGGGCGACATCGTCGAGCACATCGAGCGCTACCGCAAGGAGTTCGGCCCGCAGTCCATTGTGTTCGGACAGGGCACCGGCCGCGGCACGAACCAGTGGCAGCATCGCTTGGGCGGTATCAACGGCGTCAATCATTCGTGCTGGCCGGGCCATGTGTGCCTGTCGCCCGAGATGACTACGCAGTTCTCCACCATCGGCATGCTGAACTTCATGGAAGGCGCCGACTTCAAGCACACCGACTGCATGGTGATGTGGGGTGGCAACATGGCATGGTCCGAGGGTGCGCTGGCTGCTGGTGAGCTTAACAACTTCCGTGTCAAGGACCGCAAGCTCATCGTCATCGACCCGTGCGGCCAAGCTCCCATGGCAAGTCGTGCCGACATTTGGATCCGCGTGCGACCCGGCACCGACACGGCGCTCGCCATGGCGTTTCTGCGCATCTGCATGGAGGAGAAGCTCTACGACGCCGACTTCACGAAGAAATGGACGACGCTACCGATTTTGGTGGATGCCGAAGCCGAGACGCCCATCACGCAGGACATGGTGGTTGCCGGTGGCAGCCCCGAGGTGTATCTGGTCCGCGACGTGAACACCGGCGAGTTGGTTGATATGAGCGATTCGCGCGTCACCTCCGGCGAGGTCGACCCGATGCTCGATACCCCCGTGTTCGAAATGACGGCTGTCGATGGCCGCATCCTGCGCGTGAAGACGGCGTGGGAAGCGCTGCGCGGGCGCGTCATCGACATGACGCCGCAACGCGCCGCCGAGATCTGCTGGGCCGACGCGAAGCTGATCTACGAGGCAGGCAAGTTGATGTGCGAAAGCCCGACCTGCGCCATCAACATGTTTCAGGGTGTGGAGGAGAACACCAACGCGCGTTACACGATACATGCCGCTACCATCCTGAACGGCATCACGGGCAACATCGACGTGCGTGGCGGCAATTGCTGGCATAAGTGCTACAACGACCTGATGGGCCCGCACTTGACCGGCGGTTTCCCCGACACGCATTGGGAATGGAAGCTTGGCAAGCAGTATGCCGCCCACTACGTGCACAGCCATCCGCACGGCGTGTGGGATGCGGCGCTGACCGGCAAACCTTACCCGGTGAAGGCTTTCATCAACATCGCCGGCAACCCCATCAGCTGGTCGGAGAACCCTGATCGCGTGGTGGAGGCGCTTAAAGCGTTCGACTTTGTGGTGACTATGGACTATTTCATGAGCCCGACTGCGCAGCTGTCTGACATCGTGCTGCCCTCGGCGCACTGGACTGAGCGCGACTACGTGGCCGACGAGTTCTGCCAGGAATGGATCTACGCCCAGGTGCACGCGGTCGAGCCTTTGTATGAACGACGCAGCGACGTGACGTTCATGCGCGAACTGGGGAACCGCATCAACCCCGAGGGCTGGCCGTGGAAAACCGACGAGGAAATCCTCGACTATCAGCTCGAGCCATATGGGCTGACCTGGAAAGAGCTAGTGGATAAGCATATCTACGCTGCGTATGCCTACGAGCCGAAGAAGTATGAGAAGGAAGGCTTCGCCACCGCAACGGGCAAGGCCGAGCTGTATTCTTTCACGTTCCTTTCCGCCGGGCGCTGCGATCCGCTCATTCGCTATGAGGAGCCGGCAGAGTCGCCATACTCGGTCGACGACGCCACCGCCAAGGAGTTCCCCTTCGTGCTTTCTACGGGCCGTCGCTACGTGAACTTCTATCACTCCAACTACCGGGGCATCCCGATGCTGCGCGAGCTCGCGCGCGAGCCCTATATCCTCATCAACGATGAATCGGCCGCTGAACTGGGCATCAAGGAACACGACAAGATTTGCCTGGAAAGCCCCGATAGCCCGCATCCGGTGCACATGAAGGCGCATCTGACGCACGGTATGCACCCTCGGGTGATCATCGCGCCGCACGGTTGGTGGCAGGGCTGCCCGGAGCTGGGGCTGCCCGGTTACCCGAACAATAGCGCCAACGCCAACGTGCTGATCTCCGACAAGCACTACGACCCCGACCTGGGGTGCGCCGGCATGCGTTCGAGCTTGTGCAAAGTGTATCTAGATAAGTAGGGGGGATGTATGGCTACGAAAAAGCAATACACGCTGCTCATCGACCTTGACCGGTGCATCGGGTGCAAGGCGTGCCAGCTGGCGTGCAAAATCGAGAACAACGTTGACTTGGACGTGTTCTGGAACCGCATGAACGCGGTGGGCCCGGTGGGCGATTACCCGAACATGGACTACTTCTTCATGGCGAAGCAGTGTCAGCACTGCAAGAACCCCGAGTGCGTGAAGGTGTGTCCCACGAAGGCCACGTATCAGTCCGACGACGGCATCGTGCTCATCGACCACGACCGTTGCTACGGCTGTCAGTACTGCATTTGGGCATGCCCGTACGGCGTGCGCACCTTAAATCCCAAGACGCATATGGTGGAGAAGTGCATCCTGTGCGCTCATCGCCTCGAGCAGGGGCTTGACCCGGCGTGCGTGGTGAGCTGCGAGGGCAACTGCCGCTTCTTCGGCGATATCAACGATCCGCAGTCCGAGATTGCCAAGTACTACTCGCGCAACGCCGAGCGCGCGTTCCGCATCCATCCGGAACTGGGGACCGATCCGTCCGTCATTTATCTCAAGCCCAGGAAGGGGGCGTCGCGTCTATGAAGGTTCAATATCCGCTCGTGATTTCCACGCTGGCGCAACGATTCGCCATGGGGGCGTATTGCTTCGGCCTTATTGCGGCTTACGTGTTCGGCCTCGAGGTGAACATCTCGCTGCTCGCGCTGGTGTCCATCGTGTGCCTGGGCGTGGGTATGAGCTGCTCGGCTTTGCACCTGGGTCGCCCGGGACGCATCCTTAATACGTTCGCCAATCCGCATTCGCACCTGACGCGCGAGATGTTCTGCGTGCCGTTGGTTGGCATCCCGTATGTGCTGGTGGGCTGCAACGGTTGGCTGTATACGATGCCCGCTGCGGTGACGTACGTGCTGCAGGCAATCGGTTTTGCGGCTTCGCTGCTGTTTATTTGGGTGACGGCGAAGGCCTACCAGATGCCGGCGCGCCCCGCGTGGCGCGGCGCGGGAACCACGGCGAACTTCTGCTTGACGTTTCTGGCTGCCGGCTCGGTCGCGGCTGCCGCGTTCATGGCGGCCACCGACGTTGCCGTGTCGGTGCCGTATGCGGGCATGATGTTCGCTCTGTTCCTGGCGGCCATCGTGGGTCAGTTCTCGTTCATTTGGCAGATGGGCCGTGTGGGTTATGGCGCCGAGGTGCATCCGCGCGATCCCGAGGTGGCGCCGACGTTTCGCGTATGGCTGGCCTTCGGCGTAGCGGCGCCGGTGGTGCTGGGGTTCGCGCTGCTGTTCGTGCAGGCGCCCGCGCTGGTGGCGGCGACGCTCGTCGTGTACCTGGTGGACATCTTCGTGTGGCAGAGTTTCTTCTTCCTGTGCGGTCGTGACGTGCAGTTCTTCCCTCAGTATCCGGAAGCGCCCATGAACCCGAACTACTTCTAAAAGAACGCGTGAGGTGCGGACATGACGCTGCGCCTCACGCAAGCTGATCGCGCGCGGGCAGCTTGCTTAGGAGGAATCTGCCCGCATTGTTTGCATTTGCATCGAGCAAGGGGGACCCGATGAAAAATCAATTGTTGGTGGCGCTGACGCTGGCTGTCACCACGCCGTTAACGAATGCCATCGCTATGGCGCTGGGGCTGTACGATGGCAATATCCTGCAGTTCACGTGGCCGGCATTTTTCGTGGCAGTTATGTACCTTATTGGTGGCGAAAAGGATGTGCGCGGTGCGGCAAACATTTACTGCGCCGGTGTTACGGGGCTTCTGTGGGGCATTCTGTGCGCTACCGCCATCGGTTATTTGGCCGGCATTGTTGGTCCTGTCGCCGGCATGGCGCTGGGCCTTGGCGGCACCATTTTCGTGTATGTGGCGCTTATGCACCCGTTGCCCATGTTCTTTAACAACTACGGAGTGATGTTCTACCTGACCAGCTGCTTGTTCGCCGCGCAAATGACCGTTGAGTGGATGTTGGTCGATCTTATCGGCGGCATTTTTTACATGGTTATCACATTCGGCCTTGTTAAGCTGCTGACGAAGATTCCGCTGATATCCCTGAAATCCAAATAACGCTCGACGGACAGAGTCGATGAGAAAATCACCCTTGAGGTGATTTTCTCATTGGCGGGGTTGTGCCGTTTACCGGTGCGGGTGTGCGGGGGAGGGCTGCGCGCGGTACCATCGTGCCATCACTGTGCGATGACCTGAGGAGGTTTTCATGGAAGCGGATCAGAAGCGCTACTTGGAATTGTTGGCCCGATCTTTCCCCACCCAGGAGCTGGCGGCGGCTGAGATCATCAACCTGAGCGCCATCCTGAACCTCCCGAAGGGCACGGAGTTCTTCTGCTCGGACATCCACGGCGAGTCCGAGGCGTTCAGCCACATCCTGCGCAACGGCTCGGGCTCCATCCGCCTGAAGGTGGACGAAGCGTTCGGCGATCAGCTGACCGAGGCCGAGAAGCGCGAGCTGGCCACGCTCATCTATTACCCGCGCGAGAAGGCGAAGCTGATCTTGGCGGGTGTGGAAGACGAGCGCGCCTGGTACGCCACGGTGGTGCCGCGCCTGGTGGCGGTGTGCAAACGCGCCGCGCGCAAGTACACGGCCAGCCGCGTGCGCAAGGCGCTGCCCGCCGAGTTCGCCTACATCATCGAGGAGCTGATGAACGAGGACAACCACGGCGTGGACAAGGAAGCGTACTACGCCGGCATCCTCGACGCGGCGGTGCGCACCGGGCGTGGCATCGCGCTCATCGAGGCGCTCGCGCAGCTCATCCAGCGCCTGGCCATCAGCCAGCTGCACATCATCGGCGACATCTACGACCGCGGCCCGCATCCCGACGTCATCATGGAGACGCTGCAGGCCCAGCACAAGGTGGACATCCAGTGGGGCAACCACGACATCGTGTGGATGGGCGCGGCGCTCGGGCAGCGCGGCTGCATCGCGCACGTGGTGCGCAACTGCGCCCGCTACGGCAACCTGTCCATCCTGGAGGACGCCTACGGCATCAACATCCTGCCGCTGGCAAGCTTCGCCCTTGACGCGTACCGTGACGATCCGTGCGTGGGCTTCGGCCTGAAGGGCAACCCCGACCTGTCGCCGTCCGAGCTTGAGATGAACGTGAAGATCCAGAAGGCCATGGCCATCATCCAGTTCAAGGTGGAGGCGGCGCTGATCGACGAGTACCCCGAGTTCGGGCTGAAAAGCCGCAAGCTGCTGGACAAGATCGATTACGAGGCGGGCACCGTGGTGGTCGACGGCGTGGAGTATCCGCTGACCGATCGCGTGTTCCCCACGGTCGATCCGCAAAACCCCTTCGCGCTCACGCCTGCCGAGGAAGAGGTGATGTGCCGCCTGGAGGCCGCGTTCACCGGATGCGAGAAGCTGCAGCGCCACATGCGCTTTTTCCTGGAAGTGGGCAGCCTGTACAAGATCCGCAACGGCAACCTCATGTTCCATGCCTGCGTGCCGCTCAACGCCGACGGCAGCCTGAAAGAAGTGGACGTGTTCGGGCACCGCTACAAGGGCCGCGCGCTCTACGACGTGATGGAGCGCTACGTGCGCGCCGCGTTCTTCAGCCATGACGCCGAGGAGAGCCGCCGCGGTCGCGACCTTCTGTGGTACCTGTGGCTGGGCGAGGGAAGCCCGCTGTTCGCGAAGAGCAAGATGGCCACCTTCGAGCTGTACCTTATCGCCGACAAGGCCGCGCGCAAAGAGGTGAAGAACCCCTTCTACACGCTTATCGAGGACGAGCGCGTGATCGCGGGTATCTTCGAGGACTTCGGCATGGACCCGGAGACGTCGCATATCGTGTGCGGGCATGTGCCGGTCAAGGTCAAGGACGGCGAGGACCCCGTGAAGTGCGGCGGGCGCGTGTTCATGATCGACGGCGGGTTCTCGAGGGCCTATCAGCCCACCACGGGCATCGCCGGCTACACGCTCATCGACAACTCCTACGAGTTCATCTTGGCGGCGCACGAGCCGCTGAAGTCCGCGGAGGCGGCGGTGGTCGAGGAGCTCGATATCCACTCGAGCCGTCGCGTGGTCGAGCGCGTCGAGCACCGCACGTTGGTGGCCGATACCGACGATGGCGCCGACATCCGCCGCCGCGTCGAGGACCTCGAGCAGCTGCTGGAGGCGTATCGGGACGGCCAGATCGCCGAGGGCGGGCGCTAGCGCCGGCTCGACGGCTTATCGGATTGTGCGGTCGGGGCGCTGCTGCAGGGCGGCGCGCCGACTGTTGCGTTCTGGTGAACAGGGGGTGAACAGGGGACGGAGGTGCGTTCGCGGGAAATAGTTGGGTGGGGACGGCCCTTTAGCACAACCCCACCCCCACCCCCTGGAGA
>JAUNWR010000012.1:24349-29347 GCA_030540215.1 Coriobacteriia bacterium
TGTTTCGCCTCGACCGTTGCGTATCGGAGGCGGCGGTGCAGGCGGGCTGTCGGGGGAGCCGTCGACGTTCGGGCGCCCGGTGACGTGCGGTGCGGAAAAGTTGATGGAAGAAGCTGGGTTCAAGGCATAGCGCTCGCATGCCCGAATGTAGTATTGTTAGGCGTACGTCAAAAAATTGACGCAACTCTTACGAGTATGGGGAATTGCATGGCGCTTACGTTTGTTGACTTTCTTGCGCAGGCTATGGCTCAGCCTATCCTGTTCGTCATTTTGGTGCTCATCATCGGCGTTACCGCGGTGTCCGGCGCAACCGATGCGCCGAACGCCATCGCGACGGTGGTTTCCACGCGTTGCCTCAAGCCGAACACGGCCATCGGTTTGGCCGCCGTGTTCAACTTCGTCGGCCTGGTGGGCATGACGTTTATCTCCACGGCCGTGGCGAAGACCATGTTCGGCATGGTCGACTTCTCAGGAAACACCGATGCCGCCTTGCTTGCCCTGGTGGCGGCCATGATCGGCGCCATAGGCTGGGGCATCTTCTGCTGGTTCTTCGGCATCCCTTGCTCGAAATCGCACTCCCTTATCGCCGGCATCACCGGCGGCGCGGTGGCCATGAACGGCTGGGCGGGCGTTGTGCCCTCCGAATGGGTCAAGGTCATCTACGGCATGGTGTTCTCCCTGCTGGCGGGCTTTGCGCTGGGCTGGGTGTTCACGAAGATCATCGAGCGCGTGTTCGAGATGGCCAACCGCCAGGCGGCCAACATCGTGTTCACTGCCATCCAGGACCTGTGCGCGCTGGCTCTGTCGTTTCTGCATGGCGCGCAGGACGGCCAGAAGTTCATGTCCATCGCCATGTTGGGCATCGCGCTTTCCTTCGGCAGCTCCACGCCCGATGCGGGCGGCTTCCCTATGTGGGTCATGATCACGTGCTCGCTGGCCATCTCGGCCGGCACGGTGGTGGGCGGTAAGCGCATCATCAAGTCCGTGGGCATGGATATGGTGAAGCTGGAGAAGTACCAGGGCGTTGCTGCCAACTTCTCCACGGTGTTCACGCTGCTGTTCGCAAGCCTCACCGGCATGCCGGTGTCCACGGGCCACTGCAACACGTCTGCCATCATGGGCGTGGGCGCCAGCCGCTCCATCAAGCGCGTGAACTGGAGCATCGCCAAGAACATGCTGTTGGCATGGGTGATCACGTTCCCGGCATGCGGCCTTATCGGCTTCGTGCTGGCGAAGCTGTTCATGATGCTGGCGTAAAGCCGTGTCTGCCGCTTGTCGGCCTATCGGGGTTTCGGCTTCGACCGCTTTTCGAACCGTCTTCCGTTTCTTGGGGTAACCAGGGGCGGAAGGCGGTTTTTTGTTGCCCGGGCCCGCATTCCCAACGGGAGGGCAACGGGATGGCGGCGTGCTGTGAACGGGTCGGTTGTGGCGCGGAAACGGTTGCCAGGCGGGCGCGGCGCGGGGCTTTCGCCGCTCCTATACTGCGGCGTCGGGCAATAGGGCCCGAACGGACGCGATAGGAGCGCAACATGAACGAGAAGCATATCAAGGGCGTACAACGTGCCTCGGCGGCGGTGGCGATAGCGGCGACGCTGGCCATAACGGGCGGCGCGCTTGTCGGCTGCAGCGGCAACTCGAACGACGACAACGGCCAGGTGGTGGAGGAGTCCGCCGTGGTCGAGCAGGGCGACGCCGGCGCGGCGAGCGCGGACCCCGTGATGGTCACCAAGGTGATCCAGGAGGTGACCGGCGCTTACGTGGGCCAGACCGATGATGGCGCAACGGTGTACTACGCGCTCACCGACGACGGGACCCAACGCATTCTGGCGCTGCGGGCCGCCGATGGCACCTACGAGTCGTGGGTTGGCAACGCCACTTCCAACGGCGAAGAGGTCACCATCACCGACGCGCCTTCCGGCAACACTATCTCCTTCCGCTTCACCCCGCAGGAAGGCGATTCTGCCCTGATCGATCTGGGCGACAGGGGTCAGGCTGTAGTTGCGCAATGCCCGCTTGAGGTCGTCACGGACGTGGTGGAGGTTTCCGAAGGCTAGGGCGACCGCGCCCCTTGCAGCTTAGGCATGTCGTGTTGGGGGAGGGTCCTTGGCTCGCCCGGCGGGTCAACGGTTACAATATGGCTGACATAACCGCAACGCTGCGCGCCCGTTCGGCCCGCAGCTTGATGCCAAGGGGTTCTCATGGGCAAGCTTGCCAAGCCGGCGAACCGGCTGTTGTTCGCGCTGTGCGTGCTGATCACGGGCGCCATCGCCGGCGCGTTCGTGTGGGCGTTCTTCTTCTGCATGGATATCGGCCTGGGGCTTTTGTGGGAGAAGCTGCCGCAGATGCTCGGGGCCGCGGCGGGGCAGGAGGTGCCGGCGCTTGCGTCGGGGCCGTTCGGGTTCGCCGCATGGCCGCTGATCGTGTGCCTGATCGGCGGCCTCGCCATCGGGCTGTACGACAAACATGTCGGTTTCGCGCCCGAGGAGCTGAACGTGGTCATGGGCAAGGTGAAAGGCGAAGGGCGCTACCCCTACGACCACCTTGGTAAGCGCTCGCTTTCGGCGCTGCTGCCGCTGCTGTTCGGCGGCAGCGTGGGCCCCGAGGCGGGCCTGACGGGCGTGATCGCCGGTTTGTGCACGTGGGTGGGTGACCGCATGCGCCGCTTCGGCGCCGACTTCCGCGCCATGACCGTGGCCGGCACGCAGGCGGCGCTGACGGCCCTGTTCACCGCCCCGCTCTACGGTTTCGCCGCGCCTCTTGCGGGCACTGCCGACGGGCGCGGGCCGGAAGGCGAGGTGGACATCAAGCTGCCGCGCGCCGGCAAGGCGGCGGTCTACCTGTGCGCCGTGGTGGGCGCCCTCGGCGCGTTCTTCGGGCTTGCCGAGCTGATTGGCGGTGGAGGCGGGCTACCACGTTTCACGGCGGCCAACGTGGGGCCGCGCGAGCTTGCGTGGCTGGTGCCGCTGGCGCTTGCGGGCACGGCGTGCGGCTGGGCCTATCATGCCTCGGGCGCCGCTACCGGCGCGCTGGTGCGCCGCATGGGTGACAAGCCCGTTGCCAAGACGCTGCTGGCCGGCTTGGCCTTGGCGCTTTGCGGCATGGCGCTTCCCTATACCATGTTCGCCGGCGAAACGCAGTCCACCCTGCTCATGGCGCGCTGGACCGCCATCCCGGCGGGCGCGTTGGTGGCGACGGGCTTCGTGAAGGCGGCACTCACCCCCGCGTGCATCAACCTTGGCTGGCGTGGCGGCCACTTCTTCCCGGTCATCTTCTCGGGCATCGCGCTTGGCTACGGCTTTGCCCAGATCAGCGGCGCCGATGCGGTCTTTTGCGTTGCCGCGTGCACCTCGGCGCTTATGGGCGCGGTCATGCGCCAGCCGCTCATGGCGGCGCTTCTGCTGGTCATGTGCTTCCCGCTCAAGGGTGTGATCGTGATGTTGGCTGCGGCCGCCATCGGCGCGGCCATCCCGCTGCCGAGGGCGTTGAGCCCGCAAAAGACGGAAGATTCGTCCGACGGTGGCGAAGACGCGCTCGGCTCGGCAACGCCGGACGGGGAAGGGGTGCGCCATGCGTAGGCTGCGCATGCTCGTGGAGATCGAGCGTCAAGCGGGATTCGGCCCCATCACCTGCCTGTTCGTCGTCGTGTTCCTGCTGTGCTCGCTGGCGGTGTGGCTTGCCGACCCGGTGGCGAACACGTTCGGCGACGGCATCTGGTTCAGCTTCCAGGCCGTTTCCACCATCGGCTTCGGCGACGTGACGGCGGCGGGGCCGGTGGCGCGCATCGCCACCGTGCTGCTCAGCGTGGTGAGCATCTTCTACATCGCCCTTATCACCGGTGTGGTGGTCAGCTATTGCAACGCCATGCTGCGGCAGCGCCAGGAGGGCACGTTGGCGCATTTTGCCGAGAACCTGGAGCGGCTCGACGAGATGACGCCCGAAGAGCTGGCCGTGTTCTGCGAACGCGTGAAGGAATACCGTCGCGGGAAGTAGCGCTCAGCGGCGCTTTCGGTCGGTTGTGCGGCGCTGCGACTGCGAGATGTGCGATCGGGGCTGTGCGTCGTTTTGGCTTCGCTCCCTGCCCGCACCGCCGATATGCAATCGGGAAAACGCCGCTTGGCGGCGTTTCCCTATATATAAGAAGGAGGCCCCATGGGCTCGAACGAGAACGTGAACGCATGGCTTGACGCCGCGCCCGATCAGGTGCGCGAAACCACGCAGGAGTTGTTGTCGCAGGTGGAGGCCATGCGAGATGCGCAGACCATATACCCTCCGCAAGACGATATCCTCAACGCGCTCGCGTTCACCGCGCCTGAGGACGTGCGGGTGGTCATCTTGGGTCAGGACCCGTATCACGGGCCGGGGCAGGCCATGGGGCTGTCGTTTTCCGTGCCAGCCGGCTGCAAGCTGCCCCCCAGTCTTCGCAACATGTATAAGGAAATGGCTGCTGACCTGGGGTGCTCCGTGCCCGAGAACGGGGATTTGACCTCGTGGGCCGCGCAGGGCGTGCTGCTGCTCAACACCACGCTCACGGTGCGCGAGCATGCGGCGGCATCGCATGCAAAGCTGGGCTGGCGGGTGCTCACCGACCACGTGGTGCGCCGCTGCCTGGAGGTGCCGCAACCTGTGGTGTTCCTGACCTGGGGCAAGCACGCCATCGATTTGGTGGACGGGGCATGGAACGCCGTGGAGGCGGGTCCCGCGGTCGCATCGCTTGCCAACAAGCATGTGCTCAGGAGCACGCACCCTTCGCCGCTTTCGGCCAACCGTGCCACGGCAACGCTGCCCGCGTTCATGGGGTCGCGCCCGTATTCCCAGGTCAATCGCATCTTGCAGGAAGAGGGCGAGCGGCCCATCGACTGGCGGAGCGTGCTTGCGGGCTAGGCGGCGCCTTTACGGTCTGTGCGCCTTTTCAGGCGGCGTCGCACATCAAAACGAGTCGGGGGCGGGACCCGTGTTGCGGGCCCCGCGGATGGGGTTGCAGCTTGGGGTTTTTTGCAG
>JAUNWR010000012.1:29357-35650 GCA_030540215.1 Coriobacteriia bacterium
CGTATCGGATGCAAGCTTGCGTATTTTAGCAGCCTATCTGCAGAAACGCCCGGCTGCGGTGAGCAGCGCCTGCATATCAAGCGGTTTCGCCAGGTGCGCGTTCATCCCGGCGGCCTTCGACTTCTTGCGGTCCTCGTCGAAGGCGTTGGCCGTCATGGCGATGATGGGCATGGTGGACGCGTCGGGGTGGTCGAGCGCGCGTATGGCGCGGGTGGCCTCGTAGCCGTCCATGACGGGCATCATCAAGTCCATCAAGATCAGCGAGATCGCCCCCGGCTTCGATCTCGCGAACATTTGGACCGCTTCCTTGCCGTTCCATGCTTTGACAACGGCGGCGCCGGCGTGGTTCAGGTAGAACTCGGCGATCTCCATGTTCAGGTCGTTGTCCTCGACCAGCAGCACGCGCTTGCCGGAAAGGGAGACCGGGGTTTGCGGGGCGTGCGCTTCGTTCCCGGAACGCGCTGGTGCGCTGAAGTTTATCTTGAACGGCAGCGTAAAGGTTATCTCCGTCCCGACGTTGGGCGTGCTTTGCACGCTGATGGTCCCGCCCATGGCATCGATAAGTGTTTTCACGATGGACATGCCCAAGCCGGTGCCCTGGTAGCGGGTGCGCGCGCCGTTCTGCTCTTGCGTGAACGGCGTGAACAGGTGCTCGGAGACGAACTCTTTGCTCATGCCGATGCCGGTGTCGACGATCTTGAACTCGAACAGCGCCGTATCGCCGTTGCACGAAAGCTCGGTGATGTAGGTGTCTACCCTTCCGCCGGGCTTGTTGTACTTGATGGCGTTGCTGAACAAATTGAGCATGATTTGACGCAACCGCAGGTCGCTGCCGATGAGCCGGGTATGCTGGACGTCTTTGCGATAACGCTCGTGGGAGATGCTGCTTTCGATCATCTGGGCGGTAACGAGCGATTCCACGTCGTTGGCAAGCTCCATCAGGTCGAACTCGTCTTGTTCGAGCACCGCTTGCCCGGAGTTCAGCTTGTTCATGTCGAGCACGTCGTTGACCAGGTCGAGCAAGTGGTTCGCCGAAAGCTGGATCTTGTCCAGGCATTGGCGGGTCTTCGTGGGGTCCTGGCTGTTTGCGTCGATGATGCTGAGCATGCCCAAGATCCCGTTGATGGGGGTGCGGAAGTCGTGGCTCATGCGGTTCATGAACTCGGTTTTCGCCTTGCTCTCGGAGTCGGCGGCTTGAAGCGCTCGTTCAAGACGGTGTTTTTCTGCTTGTTCCCGTTCATGGAACGCCGAGGTGTCTTTGAGCAGCACGATGCCGCGAACGATGGGCATCTCGTCTTGGGTGTCGGCACGGTATTGCGAGTCCTGCGACATGAGCACGACCTTTTGCAGCCACTGCAGCTTGCTGCCGGGCTTGGCTTTGCTGAACTCGACGGTCACTTCGTTTGCGCCGCCCTTGAAGCGTGCGAGCAGCTTCTCCGAGCAATCCGCGAGCCGGTAGCTTTCCAGTGTGGCCTCGGTGATCGATCCGGCATACTTACGGCAAAAGGCCGTATAAGAGCAAGGCAGCTGCATGTCCGGTTCGGCGAAGCCTCCGTCGGGCGTGAAGAACACCTGCTCTAGGCGGTCGTTGGTCAGGTCGACCGAATACGCCGCCTGCGCCGAATCGAGCAGCGCGTCCACGTAGCCGCCGCTGTTCTCGAGGATGGATTGCCTGAGCTGGTCGTAGTAGCGGGAGAGCTGCTGCTTCTCGCTTGCCGAACCGTCGGAGAACGGCTCGAGGGCGACCACGAAGTGATGGAGCGCCCCTTCTTCGATGCCGTCAAGGTACAGCACGGTGATGCGTCCGCGCCACGAAGGGCCTTGCAGCACCAGCTCGATGGGCTCGTTTTGCGGGCCAAGGCGCTTGCGCAGCGTTTCCAGCTGCAAGGCGCGCCGTAGCGCGGGGCGTTGCTTGTCGTCGGCAAGGGAGCATGCGAACTGCTCGACGGCTCCCGAGTAGTTGCCGCTGTCGGCTAAGAACATGTTCGAAGACGCACGCAGGATACGGTACTGGTCGAGCTTGGCATCGCAGTATATGCAGTTGGAGAAATGGAAGCCAAGGCCGGAAACCTGCTTGAGGATGCGCTCGTTTTGCCGCTGACGCGCCGCCGCCTCGGCGATCTTCGCGTTGTTCTTGTCTATGTACATGTTCTTGTCCGCTTGGCGGAACAGCTCGCGCATGGTGGGGGATTCGAATTCGCTGGACAGGGCGTAGCCGGCCGCATAGCTGATGGGCATATCGGGGTGAGCCTGGGAATACTCATCGGCGTTGCGTTTGAGCTGGTCGAGCAGCGCTGCGGCCTGTTCGGCATCGGCGTTGCGCAACACCGCCAAGAACTCGTCGCCGCCATAGCGGCCGGTGAAGCACAGGGGGCTTTGCTCTTTCGCCAGCTGCTGCGCGAAGGAGCGGATGTATTCGTCGCCCTTCTCATGCTCGAGGTTGTTGTTGATGGTGCGAAGGTTGTTCAGATCGAACACGAACACTGCCAAGGGGCTTTCGGGGCCGATGGGCTCGACCTGCGACAAGACCTCTTCGCACTTGTTCTTGTTGGGAAGGCCCGTCGCCTCGTCAAGGTACACCTTGCGCTGCAGCTGCCTGTTCAGGGCCGCGGTGCGCAGCGCGCGGGCAAGCTCGATTGCAAACAGCGTCAACAGGCCCACGATATCGGCTATGACGATGCTCTCCAGGCGGTCGAGCGCGGTGGCCTTCTGTTGCGAGTATTCCTCCGCCAGCCCGGTGGTCTGGTCGCAGAGTTCGAAGAAGGCCTCGCTTTTCGCGATGATGTCGGTGTTTTGGTAGCCGGTTTCGCGTACGCGCGCGATCTCGGTGCGAAGGTCGGCGAAGCGGTCGGCTAGCTCGGCCATCTTCGCCTGGTAGGCCTCATCGTCAAGACGCACCAGATTCAGGCCATCGCTTCCATAGCGCAGTCCGTTGATGTAGGAATCCACGGACTCGATCATCTTGTCCTGCGTGATCCCGGCATCTTCCATCTTGACGATGCGCTGCGTGGTGCCGCGTACCAGGCCGGCGTAGTTCACCACGCGCGCGGTGCCTTGTATGTCTGCGACCAGCGACATGATGTCGAGGAACAGGAAGATGAGCACGACGGTGAGCGCCGTCATGAGGGCGCGCGCGATTCGGCTGCTTTTGCTGGTGGTGCGCTTGTTCATCCCAAGCCTTTGCTATATGGGGAAGCTGATATGAATCAACAGCGATTTTATCATGGGCAGCTTCGGGCGGACTGTTGCGCAGGTTTGAAAAGTCAGAGCGGTGTCATTTCCGAAACCAGCGTTGCGCCAGGCGTTATCCCGTGTCAAAGCAAGTTAGGCCCGGAATCGCTGTTCCGGGCCTAACGTATCGGGTTCGGTTGTGTGTTGGTGGCTTACTCGCCCCAGACGCGCTCGGCGATGCGGCGTACCAGGGCGATCTTGGCCCACTGGTCATCCTCAGTGAGCACGTTGCCCTCCTCGGTAGAGGAGAAGCCGCACTGCGTGGACAGGCGCAGCTGATCGAGCGGGACGTACTGTGCCGCCTCGTGGATGCGCGCGATCACGTCGTCTTCGTTCTCCAGCTCGGGGAACTTGGATGTGACCAGGCCCAACACCACTTTCTGGTCGCGGATGTGCGAAAGCGGGGCGAAATCGCCGGAGCGGTCGGAGTCGTACTCCAGGAAGAAGCCGTCGTAGTTCGCGCCGCCGAACAGCACCTCGGCCACGGGCTCGTAGCCGCCGGAGGAGAACCACGTGGAGCGGAAGTTGCCGCGGCAGATGTGCGTGGTGATGGTCATGTCGGCGGACTTGGCCTCAAGGATGCGGTTGATCGCGTCCACGTAGCTTTTCGCCACCTGGTCCACATCGATGCCCTCGGCGGCGTACGCCTCGCGCTTGGCCGGGTCGCAGAACTCGCCCCAGCTGGTGTCGTCGAACTGCAGGTAGCGGCAGCCCAGGTCGTAGAAGGCGCGCACGGCGTCGCGGTACACCTCCACGATGTCGTCGAAGAGCACCTGCTCATCGGTGTAGCGCTCGATGGGGCGGTACGTGGCCTTGCCGCGTACGCAAGGGATGAGGTGCAGCATGGAGGGCGCGGGGATGGTCAGCTTCACCGGATAGTCGCCGGCGATGTCGCGCAGCTTGGCGAAATGGGCCAGGAACGGGTGGTCGCCGAAGGCGATCTTGTCGCGGAACACCAGCTGGGCGCCCTTGGGCTTGGGACCCTTGAACTCGACCGACCACGTTTCGGCGTCGACGTGCTCGACGTTTTGCAGGCCCTCCAGGAAGTCGAGGTGCCACATGGCGCGGCGGAACTCGCCGTCGGTGACGGCCTTCAGGCCCGCCTGCTTCTCCTTTTTCACCAGGTCCGCGATGGCGGCGTCCTCGGCGGCGGTCAGCTGCTCGCGCGTGATGGTTCCGGCAGCGAAATCGGCGCGCGCCTGCTTGAGGGCCTCGGGGCGCAGGAAGCTGCCGACGATGTCATATGCGTAGGGAGGGTTGGTGATGGCCATGGGTGGCGTCCTTTCATCGCTTGTGTTACGAGGGAAAGGATGCCACAGGCCTGCGCGATAGAAAACTATCGGTTTGGTAGGGATATGCATAGCTAAAAGGAATGGAAGCGTGGGTGGGCTGCGCGGACGGCGCGCGGTGCCGGGTGCCGGCGGGCGACCCTCTTCATGCCTTGAGGTGCGCCGCCCGCGCTGTTCACGTGGGAGCGTGCCCGCGCCGCGCATCGAAGGGCTCGCGCGAGGGCGGGCGCCCTTATTCGCCGGCTTCTCGCTGGTATTCGTTCACGTATTCCTGCAGCAGCTGCAGGTAGCGCTCGGCCACCGAGGACAGGGGGCGGTCGGCGCGCTTGACGTATCCCAGCTCCATATGCTCGGGGCTTTCAAGCGGGATGGACACGATCTGGCTGCCATTGAGGTCCTCGGAGAGGATGCCGCTTGAGATGGTGTAGCCGTTAAGGCCGATGATCAGGTTGAACAGCGTCGCGCGGTCGGTCACCACGATGCTCTTGTCCACCGCCTCGGCGATGTGCAGCTCCTCGGCGTAGTACAGCGAGTTGCGGATGCCCTGGTCGTAGCTCAGGCGCGGGTAGGGCGCCAGGTCGGCAAGGGTTGCGCGCTCAAGGCGCGCCAGCGGGCTGTTGCGGCTGACGAACACGTGCGGTTTCGCACGGAACAGCGGCACGAAGTGCAGGTCGGCCGACTTCACCACATTCGAGATGACGCTTTCGTTGAAGTCGCAGCGGTACAGCACGCCCAGCTCGCTGCGCTGCACCCGCACGTCGTCGATGATGCCGGCGGTGGACGTCTCGCGCAGCGAGAACTCGTAGCGGTTGCGGTCGTATTCGCGCACGAGCGAGACGAACGCGTTCACCACGAAGGCGTAATGCTGGGTGGATATGCCGAACACGCGGCGGATGCGGTCGGTGCCCTTGTATTCGCCTTCCAGAAGGTCGGCTTGCTCGATGACCTGGCGGGCGCGCGAAAGGAAGCGCATGCCCTCCTCGGTGGGCACGACGCCGGTGCGCGAGCGCGTGAAGATGGTGATGTCCATCTCGCGCTCAAGCTCCGAGACCGCCTTGGAAAGGCTGGGCTGCGCGATGAAGAGCTTCTCCGCCGCCGCGGTAAGCGACCCGGATTCGGCTACTTGGATGACGTATCTGAGCTGTTGCAGTTTCATGGGCCGTATTCTAACAGGAAGGGAAGGGGCCCGGTAGGATATCGCTGGATCGATACGCGTGGCGGACGCGCCGCGGCGGTGTTGCGCGGGGATCGGCTGCGGTGCTGTGGACGGGGCGTTCGCCGTTGCGCTGCGAGCAGGTGTTCGCTGTCGTGCCGCGTACGGGCTTGCCGATGTGCCGCGAGGGCTTCGCGGCTGTTTCCCTATACGGTTGGTATGCGGAAATTGCGCGGCGCTTGCGGGTTCGGCGCGCGATACGCGTATCATGGAAGCGTTTTTCAGGCATTATCGCGGCCCTGTGCCGCCGCATCGGGAAAGGAAGCGAAATGACTCGCATCGGCATTTTGGGATACGGAAACCTTGGACGTGGCGTTGAGCTGGCCATTCGCCAGAACGACGACATGGAGCTCGCAGCGGTGTACACGCGCCGCGACCCCGCAAGCGTGAGCATCGCCACCGAGGGCGTGCCCGTCCGTTCCGTGGCCGACCTTGAGACCGGCAACGAGGACATCGACGTGCTCATCCTGTGCGGCGGCAGCGCCACCGACCTGCCCGAGCAGACGCCGAAGTACGCGGCGCTGTACAACGTGGTGGACTCGTTCGACACGCACGCCAAC
>JAUNWR010000094.1:0-5739 GCA_030540215.1 Coriobacteriia bacterium
TGGGAAAACGCTCAGCTATCATATGATGTCCGGTTAACATTGCAATTTAACCCCGAGCAAGCTAAGACGAGCCCGCCCGCGGGCGTTTACCACTCGAGTACTTGATAGCCGCGTTCGCGGGCGGTGCGCCCAAGCGGGCGGTCTGGACACACGGCGAACCCCTGCTTGGCGCCGGCGAGCAGGGCGCGATCGGAATGATGGTCGCCATAGGCCGCCACCAGCTCCCAGCCGCCTTCGCCCCATTTCTCGTTGGCGAAACGACGCAGCTCGATCATCTTGCGATCGCCTTCAACCGGCACGCCGTCCACCTCGCAGGCGTACGTGCCGTCGTAGTTCACCTTCATGCGCGTGGAGATCTGATAATCGAAGGGCAGGTCCCGCATGGCGCGCTCGATGATAGGCTCGAAGGTAGCCGATACGCACACCACCGAAACGCCCTGCTCATGCCACGCATCCATAGCCTGCCTGGCCTGCTTACGCACGTGCGGGGCCACGCAATCGTCATAGAAATCATGCAGGAAGGCGTCCACTTCGGCCTTGGGCTTGCCGGCAAAGGCGCGGAACACCAACCCGCGCACCCACGCCTCGCTCTGCGGCAGACGCAGCTTGTAGGCCGCCGCCCACAGCCCGATGCGCAGCAGCACGGTGGGGTTGAGCATGCGCAGCTTCGCAAGATGCAGCACCAACATGACGGGCGAGTTGCCGTCAAGCGAAGTGCCGTCGAAATCGAACGCGGCAAGCCGCACCGGGCCCTCCCCGTTGCGGCTTGCCGTCTGCATTGCCTCTGATTGTGCGATCATGTGCGCGCGCCTTCGTCCCAAGCCGAACCGAGCCGCGCGCCCCTCTGCACGCTACTCGTCTTCGACGCCGTCTTCCTCGAACTGAGAATTATACAGTTCAGCATACGCGCCGCCAAGGGAAAGAAGCTCGTCATGCGTGCCCTGCTCGACGATGTCACCATGCTGTAACACGCAGATGAGGTCGGCGTTTTTGATGGTGGACAGCCGATGCGCGATCACGAACGACGTGCGGCCCGCCATCAGGTTATCCATGGCTTTCTGGATGCGCTCCTCGGTTCGCGTGTCCACGCTTGAGGTGGCCTCGTCCAAGATGAGCATGCGCCTGTCGGCCAAGATGGCGCGGGCGATGGTGAGCAGCTGCCGCTGACCTGCGCTGATGTTGCTGGCGTCTTCGTTGATCACCGTGTCATAGCCGTGCGGCAAGGTGGTGATGAAATGGTGCACGTACGCTGCGCGCGCCGCAGCCTCCACCTCGGCGTCGGTGGCATCGAGCTTGCCGTAGGCGATATTGTCGCGCACCGTGCCGTTGAACAGCCACGTGTCCTGCAGCACCATGCCGAACTGGTTGCGCACGTCGGTGCGGGAGAACTCGCGGATATCGGTGCCGCCCAGGCGGATGGCGCCCGCATCGACATCATAGAAGCGCATGAGCAGCTTGACCATGGTGGTCTTGCCCGCGCCCGTGGGACCCACGAGCGCCACGGTCTGACCCTGGCTCACCTTAGCGGAGAAGTCGCCGATGACGGGCTTTTCGGGATCGTAACCGAAGCGTACGTGGTCGAATTCCACGTCGCAATCCACGTTGGCGGCCTTGGCCGTGGGATTCTCCGCCTCAAGCTCGGGCTCCTCCAGGAAGGCGAAGATGCGCTCGGCGGCCGCGGCCATCTGCTGCAGCACGTTGCCCACCTGGGAGAGCTGCGTGATAGGCTGCGTGAAGTTCTTCACGTACTGGATGAACGCCTGGATGTCGCCGACGGTGATGACGCCTTGCACGGCCAGCACGCTACCCGCCAACGCCACGCCCACATAACCCAGGTTCCCCACGAAGTTCATGATGGGCTGCATCAGGCCTGACAGGAATTGGGATTTCCAAGCGCTTTCGTAGAGTTTCGCGTTGGTCTTGCCGAATGTCTCGGCCACTGCCTGCTCGCGATTGAACGCGCGCACGACGGCATGGCCGGAAAACGTCTCCTCCACCTGGCCGTTGATGGCGCCGAGCATAGCCTGCTGCGCCCTGAAGTGCTTCTGCGAGGCCTTCACCACGGTGAAGATGAGCACCAAGGACACCGGCAGGATGAGCACGGTGATGCCCGTGAGCAGCGGGTTGATGGTCAGCATCATAATCACCACGCCCACGATGGTGGTGGCCGAGGTGATGAGCTGCGTCACGCCCTGGTTCAGGCTTTGCCCGAGCGTGTCCACATCGTTGGTGATGCGCGAGAGCGTGTCGCCGGTGGAGTTGCGCTCGAAATATCCCACGGGCATGCGGTCGATCTTCTCGGCAATGGCGCGGCGTAGCCCATAGCAGGTGCGCTGCGAGACGCTCGTCATCATCCAGCCCTGCACGAAGCTGCACGCCGCACTGACCAGGTACAGCACCAGCGTCGTCGCGATGATGCCGGCGATGGCGTCGAAGTCGATGCCGCCGGTGCCGCCCACCTTCGCCACCAAGCCCTCGAACAGCTCCGTGGTGGCCTGCGAGAGCACCTTCGGGCCCACGATGTTGAACGCAGCCGACCCGATAGCGAAGATGATGGCGAGCACGAGCGCCGCCTTGAACTGACCCATGAAACGCACGAGCTTGCCGATGGAGCCCTTGAAGTCCTTGGCCTTCTCACCGGGCATCATGCGCGCGCCCGGACCGTGCGGCCGGCGGCGCTGCGTGACCTTCTTCAGATCCTCGTTGTTCGCGCTCATTTCGCGTCACCTCCCTTCAGCTCCTCTTCCGATAGCTGCGACATGGCGATCTCGCGATACTCCTGGCAGCTTTCCATCAGCTGCTCGTGCGTGCCCCGTCCAACGATGCGACCCTCGTCGAGCACCACGATCTGGTCGGCGTTGAGCACCGTGGAGATGCGCTGGGCCACGATGACCACGGTCTTCCCGCCCAAACGAGAGGAAAGCTCATGGCGAAGCGCGGCGTCGGTCTTGTAGTCGAGCGCGCTGAAGCTGTCGTCGAACAGGTACGCGCGTGCATCGGTGGCAAGCGCGCGGGCGATGGCCAGACGCTGGCGCTGGCCGCCCGAGACGTTCGTGCCGCCCTGGGAGATGGGCGTTGCCAGCCCCTCGGGACGCTCGGCGATGAAGTCGCTCGCCTGCGCCACATCGGCGGCTGCGCGAATGCGGTCCTCGTCGGCATCGTCGACGCCATAGCCCACGTTCGAGGCGATGGTGCCGCTGAATAGAAACGCCGCCTGGGGCACATAGCCCAGCTGCGCGCGCAGGGCATGCTGGCTGACATCGCGCACATCCACGCCATCGACGGTGATGCGGCCCGACGTGACGTCATGGAAGCGCTCCGCCAGCTTGAGCACCGTGGACTTGCCGCTGCCCGTGGAGCCGATGATGGCCGTGGTCTTGCCCGGCTCGCACGTGAAGCTGACGTCCTCGAGCACGCACTCGGCGCCGTCGGAGTACCTGAAGCTCACGTTCTCGAACGCGATGCGCGCGCCCGGCAGCCCGTTAGCGCCAAGCAACGCATCCTTGGCGGCCTCGGGCTCGGGGTCGGCGATGGAGGGTTTGCATTCGAGCACCTCGTCGATACGCTGAGCGGCAACATCGGCGCGCGGCAGCATGATGGACAGCATGCCGATCATGAGGAAGCCCATGATGATAACCATGGAGTAGGTGATGAACGCGATGAGGTCGCCGGTCTGCAGGTTGCCCGCATCGATGGCGTGCCCGCCGAACCAGATGATGCCCACCGACACCAGGTTCATGATGAGCATCATGAGCGGCATCATGAAGGTCATCACGCGGTTGGTGAACAGCTGCGTCTTCATCAGGCGCGTGTTGGCGTCATCGAAGCGCGCCTCCTCGTGCTGCTCGCGGCCGAACGCACGGATAACCGGCAAGCCCGTGAGCAGCTCGCGCGAAACCAGATTCACCCGGTCGATGAGCTTCTGCATGATCTTGAACTTCGGCATGGCAACCTTCATGAGCACGCCCATGACCACCGCGATGGCTACGACCGCCGCAATGATGATCCAACCCATGGACAGGTCGGTGCGCGCGATCATGATGATGCCGCCAATGGCCAGGATGGGCGCATAGAGCACCATGCGCAGCAGCATGACGGTGACCATCTGCACGAGCTGCACGTCGTTGGTGCCGCGCGTGATCAGCGAAGCCGCGCTGAACGATTGGATCTCGGCATCGGAGAAGCCGACCACCTGGTTGAACAGGCGCTCACGCAGGCTGCGGCCCACCTTGGCCGCGGTGCGCGACGCCAAGAAGCCCACCATGACGGCGATAACCATGCCGAGCGCGGCAAGGCCGAGCATCTTCGCACCGGTTGCCACCAGGTAGTCCATCTGCATGGCGTCAAGGTCGTAGCCCAACTGCTCGTACTCGGCGCGGGCCGCGGCCAAACCCTGTTGCGCGATAAGCGTGTCGGCCATATCGCCCATGGACTCGCGCGCGCGGTCGAGCATGGTCTGGATGTCGGCCTTCCCGATCATGCCCTGGTCGTATGCGGCTTTCACCTGGTCAAGGTCCAGCTCGGCGATTTGATCGGCATAGCAGGTCACCGTCATGGGCAGTGCCATGGCGTCATCAAGCGTCGCACGATCGCGCTTGCCGGATTCCGTCAGCGCATATGTGCCATCTTCGTTTTGGGTGTACGCATCGGCGAACATCTGCTCATCGGATTCGGGAAGCATCATGGCCACCAGGTCATGGGTGCGCTCGGTGAGCTGTTCGGCCGCGACGTCCTGCACGCCCTGCTGCTGGATGCCCGTATCGACGATGTCGGAGGTGTAGTTGGGCAGCGCCAGATCGCATGCCGCCTGCACGCACAGCAGCACCACGATCAGCAGCACCACCAGCTTGTGCTGGGCAAGGTTCTTGATTATGCGCACGGCACGCCCCCTTCCGCGGAAGCGGTTTGCGAAGGAGCGCCTGGGGGAAGGACAGCGCCTGCACCCGCAGCCGCGCCCGCCACCTCGGATGCGACCGTACCCGCATGATCGGCGTTTGCAGCGTAAGCGGGGCTTGCACCAGCACTCGCTACCGGGCAGCCAGCTTGCGCGCAGCCGCTCTGCTGCGCCCGCGCCGACTCGCAAGCGGGGAAATCCGCCAGGCGCTCAACGATGCGCACGAGATGCTCGGCATCTTCAGGTCCGAGATAGGTGAGCACCCCGTCGATCATCTGCTCATGCAGCTCGCGGCCACGTGCGCTGAAGGCGCGGCCATCCTCGGTAAGATGCACCGTGACCGCACGGCTATCGCCCTTGTCGCGCTGACGCGTGATAAGGCCCTTCTCCTCAAGCGATTTCAAGGTCTGGGACACGGCGCTCGGAGTTGCCTGTCCGCACTTGGCGATATCGCCGGACCGGACCTTCCTCCCCTCGCCCTCAAGGCGGGAAACCGCCATGATCGCGTACATCTCCGCCGGCGTGATGCCTTCTGGCGCCGGCGGCTCCTTACGCTGCTTGCGCATGCGCGCTGCGGCATCGAACAAGCGGCGACGCAATCCAGCTGCGGTATCGTCCACGCAAATCTCCTTTCGATACTGAATTGTTTAGCTACTTAATGTTTAGCTCCTAAACCATAGCACGAGCCAAGGAGTTTCAATCGAAGCATCGAAAGTATGTCGGAAAGTCCATATACCGTTGGGTCCGCAAATCAAAAAAGCCCAGCCGAATGGCTGGGCTTGAACAATCGATGGCGGGATGTACGAGACTTGAACTCGCGACCTCCGACGTGACAGGCCGGCGCT
>JAUNWR010000095.1:0-5658 GCA_030540215.1 Coriobacteriia bacterium
GTTCCCCTTCGGCAAATGCCGCCCCATCACGCACGTGAACAGCATGACGAACATGGTGCTGAGCATCTGCAGCACGGTGGCGGTGCCGGCATTGGTGAACGCGATGGTCATGGCGTACGCGAACTGATCGACGAACAGCGCGGCGCCGAACACCAGGAAGAACAGCTTCACACGAGGTTCGCTTTTCCAAATCAGCTCGAGCATGTAGCGGCGGCGCAGCACCAGCACGCCGAAGAAGAATAGCGTGGCCACCAGCGAGCGCACGGCCGTGGCGAACATGGGCGTGATGCCGTAATGCGAGAACAGGTGCTGCGCGCACGCGCCCGACACGCCCCACAGCCCGGCGCCCGCAAGCGCGCAGGCGATGCCGACCCAGAAAATGCGGCGTCGTGCGGCGTTTCCCGCCTGCCCATCGGCAAGCTGCGCGTCCGTTTTCGCCATAACCTAAACCCTCCCTGATGTACACCAGCGTATGCGTTAAAATGTCGAAAGCGATTGTAGAGCAATACGTCGGCTTGTGCATTCCGCACGCGTTTTGCGCCGGCGTCGAAGCGAAGGAAGTCTTATGGCTATCAAGGAACTGGTCCACGACGAAGCGGTGCTGTCCACTCCCTGCGAGAAGGCAACGGCCGAGGATGCCCAGGTGGCGCAGGATCTGCTGGACACCATGGCGTCGCTCGATGAGGCGGCCTGCCTGCACGCCAACCAGATCGGCGTGACGCACAACCTGTTCGCCTACGTTGACGAGAAGGACAAGCAGCACGTCATGTTCAACCCCGTCATCAAGCTGGGCCTGGCTGCAAGCAAGCAGGTCGAAGGCTGCTTCACCCACGAAGAGCCCGTCACGGTCACCCGCTACGACCGCATCAAGGTCTCCTACGAGGAGCTGGTGGACGGCAAGCTGGTCCCCCGCAAGGGCGACTTCCGCGGTTGGGTCGCGCAGCTGATCCAGCACATGGCCGACCACGGCAAGGGCAAGTTCATCTAAGCGCTTACGAGCCGAAGGGCACTCCCCTTCGGCTCGTTTTCTTTTGCGCGCTTTTGCGCCGCATTCCCTATTGCGGCGCTCTCGATTTTGCAGCGTCAAGCTGCGAAAATGGAATCCATTCCACAAAATGTCGGAATCGCCGATGAAAATGGAATGAAATCCATTTTCATGGGAAATGTCGTATTTTGCGGACTATAATCCATATATCAACTATCACCAAATACGGAATATGGCACGAACCGGCAACAAGGGGGCGATGAGGCATGCAGCTAATTGCTAGGGATCGGTATCTTGAGTGGTTGCTTTCCTGGAAAGACAAGCATGTCATCAAGGTCGTGTCGGGCGTGCGCCGTTGCGGCAAGTCGAAGCTTTTCGAGATTTATCGCAATCACCTTATGCAGCACGGCGTTACGGCGGACCAGATCATCGCCATCAACTTCGAGGAGCTTGAATTCGAGGACCTGACGTCTTACCGAGCGCTCTACGATTACGTAAACGCAAGGCTGGCGTCCGGCAAAACGACCTACGTGTTCCTTGACGAAATCCAACACGTCGATCACTACGAGAAAGCAGTCGACGGACTGTTCATAAAGGACAACGTCGACGTCTATATCACGGGGTCAAACGCCTATTTCATGTCAGGCGAACTTGCCACGCTTCTTTCCGGCCGTTATATCGAGCTTAAGATGCTGCCGCTGTCGTTCAAGGAGTTTTGCTCGGCGGAGGGCAATGCCGAAAAGAGCCGCGATACGCTGTTCAACGAGTACATCACCTCGGGCTCGTTTCCGTTTATCGCCGAAACGCAGATCGACGAGCAAAAGGCGAAAGAATATGTGCGCAGCCTTTACGACACCATCATCGTGCGCGACGTGGTGGACAGGCTGCGTGTTTCCGATGTATCGACGCTTCTCAATATCACGAAGTTTTTGCTGCACAACATAGGTAGCAAGGTGTCGCACAAGAAAATCGCCGATACGTTGACGTCTTCAGGCAATAAGGTCGACCAGAAAACCGTGTCGAAGTACATCAAGGGGCTCACCGACAGCCTGACGCTGTACGCGGCGCCTCGTTACAACGTCAAAGGAAGGCAGCTTCTTTCCACGAATTGCAAATACTATGCGGTTGACCTGGGGTTGCGCAATGCGTTGGTGAAAACGAGCGACAGCGATATCGGGCACATCCTGGAAAACGTCGTGTATTTGGAGCTGCTCCGTCGAGGGTATGACGTGTACGTCGGCGATATCGAAAACGGCGAGATCGACTTCGTTGCCATCAAGCCCGATGACACGCAATACTTCCAGGTTTCGGCGACAACGCTTGAGGAGTCCACGCTGAAACGGGAGCTGGCGCCGTTCGCGGCGGTGCGCGACAACTACCCCAAGATCCTGCTCACCCTTGACACGATCTTCGGAACCGCCGATTACGACGGCGTGAAGAAGCGCAACGTGATCGACTGGCTGCTTGAGTAGAGCCCCTAGCAGCTAGTCTTAGATGGGGTGTTGTCGATGGCGTTGACCCACCAGCGGTCGACATCGGGGGTGCCGAGCGCTGGCGAACCCTGGCGGCGCTCCAGGTACAGATTGGTTTCCTTCCGCCCGAAACGGATGCGGAAGCGTGACGTTTTCGCCCCCTTCTGCATTTGCCCCGGCTCCCCGCGATAGAGCACCTCGTCGATGCGGAACGTGCGCCCATCAGGCCATATGACCGCCAGCGGGTCGATGCGCCCCTCATCGTTCACGTGCAGCACGACGTTGACGTACATTTTGTGCACGCCTCGTCTTTCGCCGTCTTTCGTCATAAAATCCATCGCTATGGTATTATCGAACGCGCGTTCGAAAATTGCTAGCGAACAAACGATGGAGAAACGGAAAGGATTGACGGGTGACGGATTTGCGCAAAACCTCGGGTTGCGTTATATGCATCGACTTGAAGTCGTTCTACGCCAGCGTGGAGTGCGCCGATCGCGATCTTGACCCGTTCACCACCAACCTGGTGGTGGCCGACCCCGACCGCTCCGCAAACACCATCTGCCTTGCCATCACGCCCGCCATGAAGGCCGCCGGCGTGCGCAACCGCTGCCGTGTGCGCGACATCCCGCCGGGCATCGAGTACCTGACCGCCGTCCCCCGCATGAAACGATACATGCAGGTCAGCGGCGAAATCGTGGGCAGCTACCTTGAGCTTGTCAGCCCGCAGGACCTGCAGGTGTACTCCATCGACGAATGCTTCATCGACGCTGCGCCCTACCTGCGCCTCTACCGCACCGACGCGCGCACGTTCGCAAAACGCCTGATGCGGCGCGCCTTCGAGGTTTCCGGCGTCACCGCCACGGCCGGCATCGGGCCGAACATGTTCCAAGCCAAAGTGGCGCTCGACATTTGCGCGAAGCACGCCAGCGACGGCATCGGCCAGCTTGACGACGAATCGTTCAAGCGCGAGATCTGGTTCCACCGCCCGCTCACCGACATCTGGGGCATCGGCCCGGGCATCGCCCGCCGCCTGGCCAAGCACGGCGCGTACGACCTTGCGGGGGTTTGCGCCGTCAACCCCAAGGTGCTGCGCCGCGAGTTCGGCAAAAACGCCGAGTACCTTATCGACCATGCGTGGGGCCTGGAGGCGTGCACCGTCGAGCAGGCGCGCAGCTATCGCCCGCGCGGCCATTCGCTGACCAATGGGCAGGTGCTCATGCGCGATTACAGCTGCCGTGAGGTGGAAACGCTGCTGCGCGAGATGGTGCTGGGCAGCGCGCTCGAGCTGGTGGAGAAAGGGCTATGCGCCCAGGTGGCAAGCGTGTACGTGGGGTATTCGGCCAGCAATTTCCCCCACCAGTCGTGGGAGAAGTGCGGGCCGTTCGGCGCCGCGGCCGCCGGCGCGGGCGGGTCGGCGAAGCTGCCAAAACCCACCAACGCTGTGGACGCGCTGACCGACGCCGTGCTGGAGATCTACCGCGCCCGCGTGACGCCGGGGCTTTCCATCCGCCGCGTGAACATAGCGCTGGCGGACCTGATACCCGCCGAGAAAGTACAGCCCACGCTGTTCGACGATGCCGCGAACGAGCGCAAGCAAGCCGCCCTGTCGCGGGCCATGGTGGACGTGCGGAAGCGCTTCGGTGCGAACGCGCTGCTGAAAGCCACAAGTTTGAAGGAGGAGGCGAACGCCATGGAACGCAACAACCAAGTAGGCGGGCATCGTGCTTAGCCCTGATCAGGCGCGCGTTGCCGCCGGCTTGCCCACGCCGGACGTGTGGCCGGGCCTGTCGGCCGACGAGCGCGAATACCGCGCGCAGGTGCTCGACCGCATAGCGCAACGTGTAGCCGCCGACGGCGTGCGCGTGTCGGTCCCCTCGCCCGACCGCGGCAGCCAGTTCATGCCCTTCGCAGCGCTAAAAGGCTACGAAGAAGTAATCACCGAAGTCGAGAACGGCAAGAGATAGGCAGTATGCGCCTACCTAACCTGCAGCCTTGTGCCTTTGGTGGTTATGCCGGTGGTTTTTAGTAGGTTGGCGTTGGTGGTTAGGAGGATGGCTTCTATGTCGGGGGTTTGTTCGGCGAAGGTTAGGGCTTTGTCAGCACCCATGATGATGAGTGCGGTGGTGTAACCGTCGGCGTCGAGCGATTTGCCGGCTATAACGGTTGCGGACAGCACATCCGTTTCCGCCGGTTTGCCTGTTCGGGGGTCCAGGATATGGTGAAGCACGCGGCCGTTACGTACGAAGGCGCGCTCGTAGACGCCACTGGTCACTACCGATTTCCCGCGTACGGAAACGCTGGTGAACGATGCGGCTTGCAAGCTGCCGCCCGAAGGGACGGGCGCGCGCAGGCCTACGCTCCATGCGCTGCCGTCGGGCTTGCCGCCCAAGCATGCCACGTTGCCGCCCAGGTTGGTCACGCCGCTGGTTGCGCCGCGGCGTTTCAGCAGGTCAATTACCCTATCTGCGATATATCCCTTTGCCATGCCGCCAAGGTCGATCGCTGCCTGCGGGTCGGTGATGCGCGCCCGCGTCCCTTCGACCTGCACGTTGCGCCAGTCGACATGTGCAAGCGCACCGGCGATAGCGGCATCATCCGGCACGACGCCGCGCTTGAAATCCCATAGGCGGCACACGCTTCCCATGGTGATGTCGAACAGCCCGCCCGTGCGCTCGCAATATCCCAGCGCAGCATGCAAAACACTGGCAAGCTCGTCGCCCACGTCGATCCACTTGCCCGCCGCGACGTTAAGCGCGAACAGCCGACTATCCGGGTTGAAGCGGCTCAGCAGCAGTTCATATCGTGCGCAAAGCGCCTCAACCTCGCGCAACGCCGTCGCATCGACGTCGGCCGACACGGCGCACACGGTGTCAAACGCCCGAAACGTCACGGAACCAAGCTCGCGCACAATACGCCTCCTCCCAAGATCACGATTCGCAAACCAGTAATCACCCGCCGCGCATAGCTGGGTGCCAGCCAAACAAACACTGCAGTTGTGCGGGCTGCGGGGGTTGCGCAAGTAGGTCAAATCTCGCACGTTGATCGCGGGGCGGGTTTGCGCCGCCTGCTCAAAACCGCCCCGCGATCAACCAGACCACCCGCATAACGCCGCAGGGGGGCTTTTGCGCGCCCGCAACAGCCCCCACACGTCCCTACTTCGTGAACTTGCCCGCCGCCAGCAGCAGCGCCACGTTCACGGCG
>JAUNWR010000096.1:0-5596 GCA_030540215.1 Coriobacteriia bacterium
GCTGGGCCACCTTCAGCTTCGTGCCCACGCCATCGGTGCCGGAAACCAGCAGCGGCTCGGCCATGTCCTTGGCCGCCGCGATGCTGAACAGGCCGCCGAAGCCGCCGATGTCGCCGACGACCTCCGGGCGATACGTGGAGTGCACCGTCTCCTTGATGGCGTCGACGGCGCGCGCGCCCTCGGCGGTGTCCACGCCTGCTGCCTGGTACGTAACTTCCTGCTTCGTCACTGGATGCTCCTTATCTGATAGGCGGGAACTCGGCCGACCCCGCGGCCGGCGCTCCCGCACCGTTAACCTTCCAAATTCCGGACACTTGGGGACGCACCCATATCTGTCCAGTTTCGCGCGAACCGCGAACCGCAACGGCGAACGACGAACACACCTCCGTCCCCCGTTCACGCATGTCCCCCATCTGTCCAGCGAGTTCGGATGCGCGCGTGAACGCACCTCCGTCCCCTGTTCACGCGTCGCTTGTTACACGCTGACCTGGGTGTTCTCGGCTTCTTGCGCTTCCTTTTCGTAGGCGGCGGCGAAGTCGGCCTTGGTCATGAAGCTGTTGCGCGCGGTGTAGGCGGGGATGTCCACGGGGTACTCGCCCGAGAAGCATGCCTCACAGTAGCCCGGCGTGCGCACGTCGGGCAGGCTGTCGCGCAGGCCCTGCAGGCTGATGAACGCCAGCGAGTCGGCGCCCATCCACTCGCACATCTCGTCGTTGGTCATGTTCGCGGCGATCAGCTGGTCGCGCGTGTCGGTGTCGATACCGTAGAAGCACGGCCACATGACCTCGGGGCTGACGATGCGCATGTGCACCTCGGTGGCGCCGGCGTCGCGCAGCATCTCGATGAGCTTCTTCGACGTGTTGCCGCGCACGATGGAGTCGTCGATGACCACCAGGCGCTTGCCGCGGATGACGGAAGGCAGCGGATTGAGCTTCAGGCGAATGCCCAGCTGGCGCATAGCCTGCGTGGGCTGGATGAACGTGCGGCCCACGTAGCGGTTCTTCACGATGCCGTCCGAATACGGGATGCCGCTTTCGAAGGCGAAGCCCATGGCCGACGGGATGCCGCTGTCGGGCACGCCGAGCACCAGGTCGGCATCGGCCGGCGCCTCGCGGGCCAGGATGCGGCCCATGTTACGGCGTGCCTGATAGACCGACTGGCCGTCCATGATGGAGTCGGGGCGGGCGAAGTACACGTACTCGAAGATGCAGCTGGCGCGCTTGCGCGGCTCGACGCCCTGCTCGGAGGTAACGCCCTCCTTGTTGAAGCGCACGATCTCGCCGGGCTCGACGTCGCGCACGTATTCGGCGCCCACGATGTCCAGGCCGCAGGTTTCGCTGGAAACCACCCAGCCGCGGTTATCGGGAAGCTTGCCGATGCACAGCGGGCGGATGCCGTTGGGGTCGCGGAACGCGTACAGCGTATCGGGGCTGGCCAACACCATGGCGTAGGCGCCCTCCATGTACTGCATGGCGTAGCGGATGCCCTCGCGCAGGTGGTGCGTCTTCTGCGTGACGCTGCCGATGGCCTTGGCGGCCACCTCGGAGTCGGTGCCCGCACGCAGCTGGATGCCCTCGTCGATCAGGCGGGCGCGCAGGCTGTTGGTGTTCACCAGGGTGCCGTTGTGCGCCAAGGCGATGAGAATCTCGTCGATGGCCGAGATGTGCGGCTGCGCGGCCTCCCACGACGCCGCAGCGCCGCTGGTGGAATAGCGCGCGTGGCCCACGGCCACATAACCTTCGAGCGCGGCCAGGCGCGACTCATCGAACACCTGGGTGACCAGGCCCAGGTCCTTCGACACCATGATGGTCTCGCCATCGCCCACGGCGATGCCGGCCGACTCCTGCCCACGGTGCTGCAACGCCTGCAGGCCGAAGCACGTCATGCGTGCAACGTCCTCGCCGGGGGCGAACACGCCGAACACGGCGCACTCCTCCTCCAAGCGGTCGGGGCGCTCTCCCGGCAGAATCGAGGTGCTCATGCTGCTGTCTCCTTTGCCGCTTCGCTGACGGCGGCCACGTCCTCGGGGTTGATGCTACTATCGTCGGCAACGGCGCTGCTGGCCGCTGCTGTTGAACCGGATTCGTACGCGAACAGCACCCACCGGCCGTTGCTGGCCAGGTTGTCGCAGGTGGAGAACGCGAACGTGTGCTTCATGTCGGCGGCAGAAGGAAGACCCGTCACCGAAACCTCGGAGTGGTCGACCTTATCCTGCACGTAAGCTTGGCGCTCCTGCTCGCTGGCGAACGCCGTTTGAGCCAGAGGATCGTCTGCCGCGCAATGCACGATGGAGAAGGTGGTGAGCTGGTAGTTCGCCGTGGGCGTGAACACGTACACGGTGCGATGGCCGTTAAACGTGTCCGCGTCGCCGAAATCGGCGAAGGGCGAGAACATGGAGCCGTCGTTCATATGATGGCCGTACACGATGTTGTTCGCATCAGAAAAGTCGGCGGCGTTTGCCGCTGACAGGAAGATGCTGCCGAACGACACCCAGCTGGTTTGCCCGTAAAAGTCGGTTTTGAGGTAGTGCTCGTCATCGGTGCCGTGCACTATGGGGAAGTTGACGGTGGTGCCGGGAACGTAGATCCACCCCACCACGTCGGGGTTGATAGCCCGCAAAGCGTCCCAATCGACGGTGAAGCTTGCAAGGTCCATTCGTTGAAGCGCAGCAGCATCGGGGGCGTTGAAGCCGATCTGCTCGAGCTGCTTGTTGTTCTGCTGGCCGTGCCAATAGCCGTAGCCGATGAAGGCCAGCGCGCCTGCGGCGCATACGAACACGATGAGGGAGATGATGAACACCACGCGCCACACGCCGCCCGAGCGTTTGGGCTTGCGTCTGCTTTGGGAAACGGAAACGGGCCGCACGGGACCGTACCCCTGCGGGGCTGCATGCGCGCCGCGCGATTGCGCGCGGTTATGCTGGTATTCGGACAATTCTCGCCTTCCCAAGCGTCGAAGCGCGCAAAGCTCGCAAGGACGCCTCCGCAGTAGCTCGGAAACCTCATCTACCTGTTACATAGTACGAAACATCCCCAGGTCGGGGGACACGCCGCCCGCGAAATGCCCCAAATCAACGCAGGATGTTCGAAAAACCGCCCAGCACCTGCACAGCACAGCCGCGAACAGCCGCCCGCCAGGTACCCAAGACGCCTCCCCCTCAAAGCATGCCCTTTGCGCGCTCGCAACCCCCACAGTCCGCAAAAGCCGCACGCGATGCGCGGCAGGCGGCGCAGGCATCGCACGCTAAAACGCAAGGGAGCGCACCGTGCACGATGCACGACGCGCTCCCCCGCCTCGGACTGCCGCTAGGCATTCCGCGTTAGGCCTATTTCTTCTTCATCTCGTCGAGAAAGCCCTTCAAGATGAAGCCGATGATCACGATGACTATGACCGCGACTATGACCGGAATCGTCCAACTTGGCACCATAATGCAACCCCTTTTCGTCTATATATGCGCCTGCCGACTCCTAAACCGGCCGGCGCCCTGAACCCAATGTGGTTATCGAGCAATACTACCGCGCCTTCACTCGCCGTGCAACCGCACCTCGAGCGCGTCGTTGATGACCTCGAGCGCCTTGACACGGGCAAAGCGCTTGTCATCGGATTCCAGCACGATCCACGGCGCGAACGGCGTGGACGTCAGGCGGAACATGTCCTCCACCGCGCTTTTGTACTGCGGATACTTATCGCGGTTGCGCCAGTCCTCGTCGGTGATCTTCCACTGCTTTGCGGGGTCCTCCTGACGGGCGCGGAAGCGCGCCAGCTGCTCTTCCTGGCTGACATCCACCCAGAACTTCAGCAGCACGGCGCCCCAGCGCACCAGCTCCTGCTCGAACTCGTTGATCTCGTCGTAGGCGCGCGCCCACTGGGCATCGGTGGCGAAGCCCTCCACGCGCTCCACCAGCACGCGCCCGTACCAGCTGCGGTCGTAGATGCCCACGTGCCCCGCCTTGGGAAGGCGCGTCCAGTAGCGCCACAGGTGAGGATGGGCGAGCTCGGGCTTGGTAGGCGCCGGGCTAGGGAAGATGGTATAGGCGCGCGCGTCGAGGGCCTGGGCCACGCGCTTGATGGCGCCGCCCTTGCCCGCCGCATCCCAACCCTCGAACATGAGCACGAGCGGGACGCGCGCCTGGTACATCTCCATTTCCAGCTTGTTCAGACGCTTCTGCTGCTTTTTCAGGCGGTCCTTGTACTCGTCGTGGTCGAGCACCAGGCCATGATCGACCTCGTCAAGACTGGGAACCCTGTCCACGATGCGGAAGCGGCTCGCTCGCGGGGCGTGCGCGGCCTGCGCGGCCGCCTGTTCCGCGGCGGCTTGCGCCACGGCAAGCTGCTGCTCGGGGGAACGGCCCTCCAGCGGAACCTCTTCGGCCGCACCGGCGCTGTTGGCCTGCGCCTTCGCGGCCGCCGCAAGGGCGGCGGGGTCCTTCTTCGCATGAAGCGCCTTGTCGAGCGCGTCGACCAGCGTCTCGGTGATCTTGAGGTTGGCGCGGCGCTTGTCCTCGCCATTGATCAGGTGCCATGGTGCGTAGGAGAAGTCGCTGCCCTCGAGCAGGTTGTCGTATAGGCGGTACGCCTCCTCGTATTCGCCGATGGTGGCCATCTTGCCGTCGGACACGCGCCAGGCGGTGGCGGGGTCGCGGCGCAGGCGCGTCAGGCGCTTTCGTTGCGCCTCCTTCGTCACATGGACGAAGAACTTCACCACCACGTAGCCGTCGTCGGTGAGCTGCTTCTCGAAGTCGGCGGAGCTGGCAAGGGCGCCGCGCAGCGCGTCGATGTGGCGCTCCTCGGCGGCCTCGTGCACGGCGCGCGCCACGGTGGCGCGAGGATGGAGCACCTTGCCGTTTTTGATCTTCACCTCGCCGAACTGGGTGTAGAGCATGCGCTGCACGGCCGAGGTGTACCAGCCACGGTCGTAGAACGTGATGGTGCCGCGGCCGCCGAGCGCCTTCCAGAACTGCTGCATCATGGGATAGAAGCCGCCCACGCCGTGCTCGGCGCCCGGGAACGACGCCGCATCGACGGCGTTGAAGTTCTCCGTGACGTACACGCTGGTGGCGCGGGCGTCCAGGTTGTACATGAGGTCGGAGATGCGGCTGCCCTTGCCCGCGCCGTTCCAACCCTCGAACAGCACCACAAGCCCCACGCCGGCCGCGCGCGCCTCTTGCTGCAGCACCACCAAACGCTCAGTGAGCGCATCGCGGCGCGCCTTGTATTCTTCCTTCGGAAGCGGTTCCTCAGAGAAATCGACGGTCTCCAGCATAGGCGGCCCTCCCCTTCGCGATCGATACCATCCCACACGGCTAGCGGCTCCGAGCAGCGCAACGGCGCGTGCAGCATGGCGGGAATCCTTGCCTTCATGCTAGCACACGCCGAAGCGGGAACGGCGGCGACGGAGATTCGTAACCAACCGTTGACTTTAGTTGCGACGCCGACGCATCGCGACGGCCGCCGCAAGAGCCGCCACCGCCGCCGCGCAGGTTGCCGCGACACCGGTCCGTCCGGCGTTGTCGCCCGTTTGCCCAAGCGCCGCAGCTCCGGAAGCATTGGCGGAGCTGGGTGCCGACGGCGAGCCGTCGGGGTTGCCCGGGTTGCC
>JAUNWR010000097.1:0-5431 GCA_030540215.1 Coriobacteriia bacterium
GCCCCGCCCGCAGCCCACCCCGACCCCGGGGACCGCCCGCGGCGGCAGGCGGGTCGGCCTAGATCGCGACGGGCGCCTTCTCCTCGTCGGTGAGCCCCTCGTCAAACAAGTGGCAGGCGCACTTGTGGCCCGGCTTGACCTCGCGCATCTCGGGCTCGCGCTCGCAGCACACCTTCATGCAGTGCGTGCAGCGGGTGTGGAAGACGCAGCCGGCGGGCGGGTTGGTCGGCGAGGGGACGTCGCCCTCGAGGACCTTCTTGTCCTGGATGCGCTCGTGGCGGATGCGCGGGATAACGTCAAGAAGGGCCTTGGTGTAGGGGTGCAGCGGCTCGGCGAACAGGTCCTCCTTGCTCGCGAGCTCCATCGTGTGGCCGAGGTACATGACCATGACGGTGTCGGAGATGTGCTTGACCACGCTGAGGTCGTGGCTGATGAAGATGTAGGAGAGCCCGAGCTTCTCCTGCAGCTCCTCGAGCAGGTTGATGACCTTGGCCTGGACCGATACGTCCAGCGCGCTCACAGGCTCGTCGCACACGACGATCTGCGGCTCGAGCACGATGGCGCGGGCGATGCCGATGCGCTGGCGCTGGCCGCCGGAGAACTCGTGCGGGTAGCGGTACTTGAACGCGAGGTCGAGGCCGACGGCCTGCATGATCTCCTCGACGCGGGCGTCGCGCTCCTCGCGCGTCTTGTAGGTGCCCGCGATGTCGATGGGCTCGGCGATGATGTCGGCCACGGTCATGCGGGGGTTGAGCGAGGAGTACGGGTCCTGGAAGATGAGCTTCATCTGCTGACGGGCGCGGGTGAGGTCGTCTCCCTTGAGCTTGGTGAAGTCCTCGCCGTCGAGCCAGACCTCGCCGGAGGTGGGCTCGGTCAGGCGCAGGATGCACTTGCCCGTGGTCGACTTGCCGCAGCCGGACTCGCCGACGATGGCGAAGGTCTCGCCGCGGTGCACCTCAAAGGAGGCGTCCTCGAGCGCGTGCACGCAGGCGCCCGACTTGCCGAAGAGGCCCTTCTTAATCGGATAGTGCTTGGTGAGGTGCTCGACCTTGAGCACCACGTCGTTGTTCTGTGCGTCCTTGGTCATGGTCTACTCCCCCCACTTCTGGGCGTCGAACTTCCAGCAGGCCACGGTGTGGTTCTCGTCGCCGTCGAGCGGGGCCACGTGCGGGCACTCCCTGCGACAGACGTCCTTGGCGTACGGGCAGCGCGGGTGGAACGGGCAGCCGGTCGGCAGCTCATCGAGCATGGGCACGTTGCCCGGGATGGCGTAGAGCTTCTCGACGGCGTCGTCCATCGACGGGATGGAGTTGATGAGGCCGATGGAGTACGGGTGCTTGGGGTTGGTGAAGAGCTCGCCGGCGGTGGTGTACTCGACGAGGTGGCCGGCGTACATGACGGCGACCCAGTCGGCCATCTCGGAGACGACGCCCATGTCGTGGGTGATGAGCATGACGGCGGTGCCGAGCTCCCGGCGCATACGGTCGATGAGCTGAAGGATCTGGGCCTGGATGGTCACGTCGAGGGCCGTGGTGGGCTCGTCGCAGATCAAAAGCGCCGGCTGGCACGCGAGGGCCATGGCGATCATCACGCGCTGGCGCATGCCGCCGGACAGCTCGTGCGGGTAGCTGTTGAAGACCTTCTCGGGAGCGGGGATGCCCACGAGCTTGATCATCCGCAGGGCGCGCTCGTCGGCCTCCTTCTTGCTCATCTTGGGGTTGTGGACGAGGATGCCCTCGCGGATCTGCAGGCCCGCCTTCATGACGGGGTTGAGCGAGGTCATGGGCTCCTGAAAGATCATGCCGATCTTCGATCCGCGGTAGGCGCGCATGTCGTCGCGCGAGAGCTTGGCCAGGTCGGTGCCCTCGAGGTTGATGGAGCCGCCCACGATCTTCGCGGGGGGGCTCGGGAGCAGGCCCATGATGGAGAGGGCCGTCATCGACTTGCCGCAGCCCGACTCGCCCACGACGGCGAGGGTCTCGCCCTTGCGCATGACGAAGCTGAGGTTGCGGATGGCGGGCAGCGCGCCGTCCTCGGTAAAGAGGGTCACGCTCAGGTCGTCGACGTCAAGAAGGACCTCGGCCTTCATTGACTCGGCGAGCTTCTGCTCAAGCTCGTCGGCGAGCTTCTCGCGCAGCTCGGCGTTGAGGGAGACGTTGGTTTCTTCGGTCATGGTTCTCCCTCCTTAGGAGCGCATCTTGGGGTCGAGGGCGTCGCGCAGCGCGTCGCCGAGCAGGTTGAATGCCATGACCGTGATGATGATGGCGATACCCGGGATCACCGAGTAGTACGTGCTCGTCTGGATGTAGGGCTGGGAGGCGGAGATCATCTGGCCCCAGGAGCTCATCGGCGGCTGGACGCCGAGGCCCAAGAACGAAAGCGAGGCCTCGGACAGGATGGCGCTCGGGATGCCCAGGGTCGACACGACGATGAGGGTCGAGACGCAGTTGGGCAGCAGGTGCTTCATGATGATGCGCAAGGGCTTGCCGCCCGAAAGGATGCAGCTCTGGATGTACTCGGAGCCCTTGAGGCGCATGACGTCGCCGCGGATGAGGCGGGCGGTGGAAGTCCAGCCCAGAAGGCCGAGCGCCACGTAGAGGTTCACGAGGCCGGGGCCCATGGCGAACATCACGACGATGGCGAACAGAAGGAACGGGAAGCTCGAGAAGACCTGGATCACGAAGGAGATCACGGCGTCGACCTTGCCGCCGAAGTAGCCGGCGCAGACGCCCGCGGTGAAGCCGATCACAAGGGCGATGGCCTGCGAGACGACGCCGACCGACAGGCTGATGCGGCAGCCGTAGATGACGCGGGACAAGACGTCGCGGCCGTACTCGTCGGTGCCGAAGAGGTGGGCGCCGCCGGGGGCCTTGAGCATGTTCGTGATCTCCTGGGCGTCAGGGTCAAAGGGCGCCAGGAGCGGCGCGAGGATGGCGACGAGGCACAGGATGCCCACGATCACCAGGCAGAACATGCCGAGCTTGTTCTTCTTGAAGATGTTCCACGAAACGGCCCAATAGCTCTGGGCGCGCTTCTTTGCGCCGGGCTTGCCGGCGTCGATGGCCTGCGCGGCCTCGGCGGCGACGCGCTCGGTCTCCTTGACCTTGGAATCGTTCTTGTCGCTGGAAAGAAGTGCCATTACTCAGCCGCCTCCTCTCCGAGTCGGATGCGCGGGTCGGCGACGCCGTAGAGGATGTCGACCACAAGGTAGACGACGACGCAGATGAGCGCGATGTACATGACGCCGCCCTGGATGAGCGGCAGGTCGCGGGCGTTGATGGCGTCGAGCAGGAGCTTGCCCATGCCCGGCATGGCGAAGATCGACTCGATGAGGATGGAGCCGGTGAAGATGTCGCCGAGCTGGGTGCCCGCGATGGTGATGATGGGGATGAGGGCGTTGCGCAGGCCGTGCTTCAAGATGATGACCCACTTGCTGATGCCCTTGGCCTCGGCCGTGCGCATGAAGTCCTGCGAGAGCACCTCGAGCATGGAGGTGCGGGTCACGCGGGCGATCGAAGCGGCGTAGCGCACGCCGAGCGCAACCGTCGGCAAGACGAACGCCTGCCAGGTCTTGATGCCCGACAGCGGGAACCACTTGAGCGTGAGCGCAAAAACGATCTGCAGGATGACGGCCATCCAGAACGACGGCGCGCTGATGCCGAAGATGGACAGCGCCATGAGGATGCGGTCGGCGGCGCGCCCGTGGTTGACGGCCGCGACCACGCCGACGACAAGGCCCAGGGCCAGCGCGAAGATGTAGGCGAAGGCCGCGACCTTGACCGTGGTGCCGAAGGCCTGGCCCATGAGCGTGACAACCGCCTTGCGCTGGGTGTAGGACGTGCCGAAATCGCCGTGCAGCATGTTGGTGAGCCAGTTGGCGTACTGCTCGAGGACGGGCTTGTTGAGGCCCATCTGCTCGCGAACGCGCTGGATCGTGGCCTCGTCGGCCATATCGCCCACCATGACGCGCACGGGGTCGCCCGGCACGATGTTGAGCACGAAGAACGTGATGGCGCTGATGGCGAAGATGACGCCCAGCGCCAGCAAGATCCTCTTGATGAGATAATCTCTCATCCCTGGTCCTTTCTCCTCGCGACGGCGCAGGGGCCTTGTGGGGTCCCTGCGCGCCGCCTTACTTAAACTGGGAGCGTCCCGGCCGCACCTTGGCGGTCGGGACGTCCCTTATATTACGATGAAAAACTAATCAAAACTTAGCCAACCGTGTAGTTCGGGTCCGAAGTGTCGATGTCGAGGTCGAAGAAGTGGTAGATCAGGTTGCCGACCTTGGCGTTCTTGACGTAGGACTTGGCGACGAAGGTGCCCTTAGGCCAGAACAGCGGGATAGTGGCGTAGTCCTCGTGGGTGATGATGTGGTCGGCCTGCTTGTAGAGCTCGGCGCGCTCATCGGGATCCTGCGAGACGCGGGCGCGGGAAAGAAGGTCGTCGACCTCCGCGCTGTTGTAGAACGAGGACTTCTTCGCGGCATTCTCGCTGTAGAAGTAGGTGTACATGTGGTTGTCGGCGTCGGCGAAGAGCGGGTACCAGCCGAGCGCAGTGACCTCGAGGTTGCCGTCGGCCCAGTCGGAGGACCAGACGCCGTTGTCCTCGACGGAGAGGTTCATCGTGACGCCGATCTCCTTCCAGTAAGACTGGACGACCGTCATGTACTTCTCGTACTGGCCCTTGCGGACCTTGCAGTCGAGGGTGAGGTTGGAGACGCCGGCCTCCTGAAGGAGCTGCTTGGCCTTCTCGGGATCGTACTCGAGCACGGCGGAGTCGTCGTGACCCGGGGTCTGCGGGGCGAGCCAGCAGCCCGCGGCGATGCCGGCGCCGGACAGGGTGTTGTCAATGAGCGCCTGACGGTCGATGGCCAGGGAGAGCGCCTCGCGGACGCGGACGTCCTTGAGGTTGTCGGACTCGAGGTTCAGGTTCACGAAGTGCACGCCGAGGGTCTCATACATGGTGATGAGGTCCTTGACGTCGGCGTCGGCCTGGTACTGGGCAAGAAGGTCGGCGGACAGGTCGCACCAGTCGATGTCGCCGTTCTTGAAGGCCATCAGCTTAGTGTTGTTGTCGTCGTAGTAGATGACGTCGATCTCGTCGAGGGCGGGCTCGCCGTCGTGGTAGTCGGCGAACTTCTCGAGGACGATCTCGGTGGTGTCGTCGTTGGAAGCGACCTTGTACTTGCCGGTGCCGACGCAGTCGGTGCCCCAGCCCCACTTGTCGCCGGCGGCCTCGCAGGCGGCCTTCGGGAAAATCTGGGCGTAGGAGATGCCCAGGTTGCTCACGAAGGAGGCCATGGGGTCGGTGAGGACGATGGTGAAGTGGGTGTCGTCCTCGACGGTCAGGCCCTCAAGCTCGGTGGCGGTGCCGGCGAGCATCTCGGCCGCGCCCTTGATGCGGTCGTACATGTAGGTGGACTTGGCGGCGG
>JAUNWR010000098.1:0-5348 GCA_030540215.1 Coriobacteriia bacterium
AACCTTATCAAGATGATCGTCGTGCCGCTGGTCATCTTCTCGATGATCGCCGGCGTTATCAGCCTGTCCGATATCAAGAAGGTCGGCGCCATCGGCGGCAAGACCATTGCATACTATCTGTGCACCACCGCATGCGCCATCATCATCGGCCTGGTCATCGCCAACGTGCTCAACGTCGGCGGCGACTACACCCTAACCACCGACGAGCTTTCGTATGAGGCAAAGGCCGCTCCTTCCTTCATTGAGACCATCGTCAACATCTTCCCCAGCAACTTCGTGCAGCCCATGTCCGACGCCAGCATGCTGCAGATCATCGTGATCGCGCTGTTCTTCGGCTTCGGCATCCTGGCCGCCGGCAAGAAGGCGCAGCCCGTCGCCGACTTCGTCAACGGCATGTCCGAAGTGTGCATCAAGATCATGCACATGATCATCTCCATCGCTCCGTTCGGCGTGTTCGGCCTGATCACCCCCGTGGTTGCCACCAACGGCCCCGACATTCTGCTGCCCCTGCTCAAGCTTATCCTGGTTGCCTACCTGGCCATGATCCTGCACATGGTGCTGGTGTACTCCGGCATGGTGAAGGCCATCGCGAAGATGGGCCCGCTGACGTTCTTCAAGGGCCAGTTCCGCGCCATGACGTTCGCCTTCGCCTCGGCCTCCTCGGTGGGCACGCTGCCCATTAACATGGAGTGCTCCGAGAAGCTGGGCGTGCGCCGCGAGATCTCCAGCTTCGTGCTGCCGCTGGGTGCCACCATCAACATGGACGGCACCGCAATCTACCAGGGCGTTTGCGCCATCTTCATCGCCCAGGTGTTCGGCATCGACCTGACCCTCGGCCAGCAGTGCGTGATCGTCATGACCGCCGTGCTGTCCTCCATCGGCACCGCCGGCGTCCCTGGTTCCGGCATGATCATGCTGGCCATGGTGCTGCAGTCCGTCGGCCTGCCCGTCGAGGGCATCGCGCTGGTCGCAGGCGTCGACCGCGTGCTCGACATGATGCGCACCGTCGTCAACATCACCGGCGATCAGTCCGCCGCCGTGTGCGTGGACTCCCTGGAGAAGCGCAAGGAAACTCGCCAGGCTGCCAAGGCTGCGTAAAGCGCACTGCGTCAAACACTCGAACCTTTTGGGATGGTTGCAGATAATATCTGCCGCCATCCCTTTTCTTTTATGGTACCATCGAACATGCGTTCGTTGCAAGACCAATATGAACAAGCTTTACCGGTGAGTTCGTTTTAATCAAGAAGAAAGGAGGCAGGCGGCTCGCATGGCTACCATGACCGCACGTCCATCGCACAATGGCGATCGGCTTTCAAATTATCTGGCAATGCTTGGGCATGCGTGCTCGGACATCAACCAAGGTGCGCTATCGGCGGTGCTGCCCTTTCTGGTGGTGGACGGGTACTCGTATACGCAAGCCGTTATGCTGGTGTTCGCCGCCAATATCGTGTCGGCTGTGGTGCAGCCGCTATTCGGCTGGATAAGCGATCGCCGCGCATGCCCATGGTTCATGGGGCTTGGGGTGTTGATGGCCGGTGCGGGCATGGCGGGTATCGGCTGGGCCGGCTCGTATCCTCTTATCGTTTTAAGCGCTCTGGTGTGCGGGTTCGGCGTGGCTATGTTCCACGCCGAAGGCGGCCGTATCTCCAATCTGGCCGCTGGCGCACGCAAAGGCAACGGCATGAGCATTTTCGCCGTTGGCGGCAACGTGGGCTTCTTCATCGGGCCGATTATGGCCGCTGTTTCGCTATCGGTATTCGGTATGCACGGGCTTGCCGTGTTCCTTGCGCCAACGGCGTTGTGCGCGGCGGCGCTCTTCTTGCATAACGGCCGCTTCAAGGTGCTGAACGCCGTTACCGCGTCCGATGCGACGGTCATCGAGCGTTCCGAACGTTGGGGGCTGTTCGGGCTGATCATGGTCACGTTGTCGCTTCGATCCGTCCTCAGCTATGGCTTCATGGCCTTCATCCCTCTGTTCCTTATGAACGTGCTCGGACAAACCGAGGCGGCAAGTTCGCTGGCCATCTCGCTATTCTCCGTTGCCGGCATGGTGGGCACCGCGCTTTCCGGCCGCACTTCCGAAGCGGTGGGTGCGCACAGGCTTACTATTGCGTGCTTAGCCGTTACCGCTCTTGCCGGTGCCGTGTTCGCGCTGAACGGCTCCTCGGTCGGGCTGGCATTGGCGCTGACCGCGGTGCTGGCCATCGGTGTCGACCTGTTCTACCCTTCCGCGGTTGCCGTGGGTATGGGCTATGTACCGCAGCATTTGGGCATGGCGTCGGGCTTAACGTACGGCGTGGCAATCTGCCTTGGAGGCGTGGCGGAACCGTTCCTGGGTATGGCCGGCGACGCCTTCGGGCTCACGCCCGTCATGCTCACGCTTGCCGCCATCGCCCTTGCGGCCGCGCTGCTGTCCGTCGTCATCAAGAAGCTTGACGGCACGCAAGATTGATCGGGTCACCGCCCGCGTCCTCGGACCGGCTGTCGGCAGTCCAATTCGGTTGGGCTGCAATGCGACTCCTCGTGTGGTGCAGCAGCGGCTACGCAGCGATCAACTTGCTTGTCGAACGCTTCTAGTGGGACTCGCTCAGCGCGTCGAGCAATTCCTGTTTGGAGTGGATGCAAAGCTTCGAGTACACATTGCGCGTATAGCTTTTCACGGTATTTTCCGATAGGTGAAGTTCTTGGCTGATGAACGCCTTGCTACGTCCTTGCGCCAAATACCAGACCATGTCGGTTTCCCGATCGGTTAAATCGAAACGTGCCTGCAGCGCCGAGCAGCGAGCCCGTAAGCCATCTTCGAACGTTGCGCCCTCTACATCACGGGCATCTTGCTCGTTCGGCATTTCCTCAGACGCAGCAGCAACCGACGTCACCTGCGTTTCCCCGGCATCGCATCGCGCAGGCGCGGCTTCCGCCACCACAGTGCGCTCCAAAGCGCCCTTGCGCGCATCGGGTGTGCCGAAGGTGGCGAAGAATCTCCGCACTTTCGGCTGGCTCCCCCGCAGCATCACGGCCATGCTCAGCGCAAGCAGGCATACCAGTGCGGCAATGACGAGCATGGATTGCCCAAGTTGGGGTCCAAGCAGGAAAACCAGGTAGCGGCCAGCTTCACGCGGAAGCAAATGGGCCGCCCAAACGGCGGCGAGTACCAGATACGATGGAATGGAGCTATGGCGGCAATAATCATAAATGCCGTACCACAGCAGTCCGACCATGAACGTATTCGACACGGTTATGAGCATCGCCCCGAATTGCGCCTGGTCAAGAGACACGATAAGCAAAACGCCGATAACCATGAGAGCGACCTCGAGCCACCACATCGCTCCAAAGCTCAAGCCGCGGCCGCGCACGAGCACCCACCAGATGATGCCAGCGCACAGCGCTGCCACGGCAATCTGGTGAGCAAGCTGGAACGAAGGCGCCAAAACGATGGAGGTGCCCTCTGGGAAGCCGCGTGCCACGCCAAGCGCGAAATCAAGCAGCGCAACGGCGATAAGGATGCGCAGAGGAAGCGTTTTGTTCTCGTGATCGTACACGCAGTCGCGCTTCGGTTCGGGGATGACGTCTTGTCGCGCATCAAGCGTGTCCATAGCCTGCTTGAACAGCACGAACGATAGCGTCGGCATGAACAGGCCGATGGCGAATACGGCAGGCAGCGGCAAGAATCCCAGAACGAAACCCAAGATCGCGCTGATTCCCAGGCATGCGAACGAGTAGATGAGCGCCTCGCCCTCGTCCAAGCGGTCGAAGAACGTGATCCACATGCCGCCGCCCCACACGATGCCCAATCCCACAAGCATGGATGCGGGAATGCCGAGCGGCAACGTCGGATACTCTATTTGCACAAGCAAAAGCGCAGGCGCCAACGTCATTGCCGTCATCGATAGCACGTCAAGGGCCCTTCGGGCGCGTCCGCTTAACGGGATGCGTGAGAACATGAGCATGAGGATGAAGATGAAGGCGACGCGCATCATGTTGCCGATGATGGTCACGGTGCCTGAATCGGTTGCCGTATATCGATCATACAGGCAGCATTGTGTCCATACGCGAATGGCTATCAAGCCCAAGAAGCAGGCGGCGAACCTCGGCCCATACGTGGACCTGAACTCCTGCCAGCTTGTCGTATGCACGCGCCGCGCGGCCATGGAAATCTCGTCGTTCATGCGCCCCTCCCTCTTTCAAGCGCATAATTATAGCAAGCATACCGACCGGATTGGCGCAGTCGCACTGTCTTATATGCGATGCGGGCGGTCCCAAACGTTTCCCATCCCCGAAGCAAAGCCTCGTGCAAACCCCACACCGCCGCCAGTCCACGTACGCGCAAAAGCCGGAAGCGCGATCGCGCTTCCGGCTTTTACTTAAACGCTAAATGCCCTCTTTATGCGAAGACGTATGCGCACGCCGTTTCCTGTGCCTGACGGCCGTTGACGTTGATGTCGCACACGGCGTTGCCTCCCAGGCGATTGCCGCCGTGGATGCCGCCGGTAACCTCGCCAGCTGCGAACAGGCCCGGAATCACATTGCCGTCGGTATCGAGCACCTCGGCCGCGGCGTTCACGCGAAGGCCGCCCATGCAGTGGTGCACGCCTGGCGCGACGGGAAGCGCGTAGTACGGCGCCTTCTCCAGGGGGTTCAGGCTCTTCGTGCGCCCCATGGGGTCGTCCACGCCGTTAGCGATGTTGTCGTTGTACGACGTCACCGTGTTCACGAACGCATCGACCGGCACGCCCATCTTCTGCGCCAGCTCCTCGAAGGTGTTGGCCACATGGATAAGTCCGCGCGAGACGAACTTCTCCTCAACCGACAGGTTGTTGTCGTGCACCGACTGGTCGAACACGGCGAACGCGCCGCGCCCGGGCTGCGCCCATTCCGCTTCCGACACGCGGTCGCGCGTGAGAAGCTCGTTGGTGAAGCGCACGCCGTCGGTGTTCACCAAAATGGCGCCGTCGCCGCGGATGTTCTCGGACAGCAGCGTCGCGGTGGTCTGCTCGACGGTGGGGTGCACCTGGATCTGATCGATATCCACGGTGTCGGCGCCCATGGCCTGGGAGAACAGGATGCCATCGCCCTGCGTACCCGGCTGGTTGGTGGTCACAGCTTCGCGAAGCTCGGGGCGGTACTGCGCGAGCATCTCGCTGTTGGCGCCGAAGCCGCCCGTTGCTACGATGAGCGCGCGACAACGATACTCGATGGGCAAGCCGTTGGGATCGGTGGCGCGGACTCCCGCCACCTTGCCGTCATCCATGACGATTTCCTCGACCTTCGTGTTGCACACAGCCGACACGCCGCGCTGGCGGCATTGCTCGGTCATGCCCTTCACGATGTACTTGCCAACGGCCTCGCCC
>JAUNWR010000013.1:0-25381 GCA_030540215.1 Coriobacteriia bacterium
GCGCGCCGCACGCGCCGGGAGAGGCCCGCAGGGGGAGGTTTCCCCCTGCGGGCCTCTCCGCGTTAACGGGGGTCTAACAATCAGACGGCGGTGGCTCGGCCTGCACTTTCTTGGTACTCTGCGGTATCGAAAGGATTGCGCCTTGGACGCCCGTCGTCATGGTGCCGGCTGTATATGTACCGCGTGTGTTGGAGGGGCGTAGGGTATATGCTCTCTCGATCATATTATGTCAATGCTTCTGTTGGCTTGTGTGGTCGGTTCTGCGATTGTTGCTTTCGGTGCTAAACTTTTTGGTGAACGATTTTCGATAGCATATTTTGGGCGCTGTACTTTGATTGGGGGTTTGCATGACTGCGGTCTCGGACACTTTGGAGGACGCTGCTTTGGTCTTGGCCGACGGTCGACCTTGCATATTCCCGACCGACACAGTTTATGGTGTGGGTGTTGCTGTTCATGCAGCTTCTGGACCGGATGTTCTCTTTGATGTTAAGCAAAGAGACGCTGGAAAGCCTATCGCTTGGCTTGTTGGGTCGATTGACGATCTGCAGCGGTATGGTAAAAATCTTCCCTCTGCAGCATGTTGGCTTGCTCAGCGGTTTTGGCCGGGTGCCCTTACCGTTATCGTTGAAGCCTCGGATATAGTGCCGGCATCTTATCAATCGGAGTCGGGCACCATTGGGCTGCGTATGCCTGCCAACAAAACAACGCTTGCTTTGATTCGCCGTGTTGGGAGCCCGCTTGCCACGACGTCTGCTAACATCAGCGGTAGAGCCGCGGTGTCTCGATTTGAGTCGCTCGATGCGGAATTGCTCGCAAGGGTGGGGTGTGCCTTGCGGGATCCCATTGAATCGTTGCATAGCGGCGTGGCGTCTACGGTTATCGACTGCACTGGTGGAGGCTTGAGGGTCGTTCGCGAAGGCGGAATCTCATTTGACGACATCGCAGTTCAATCATAAGGATTGCGTGGGTAATGTTTTTGAGCAGATGCGACAACATATGCGGGTGTACTATCGGCTTTGCAGGCATCTATCAGTGGAAGGCGTAGATACATGAATATCAGCATTGCAAGCGACCATGCAGGTTTTGATCAGAAGCAGTTGCTGGCTGCGTACTTGAAGGAACTTGGTCATAACGTTATCGATCGCGGGCCGGATTGCGATGATCGCGTCGATTACCCGGATTTCGCCAAGGTCGTTGCCAATGATGTTGTCAACGGCGAAGCTGAACGCGGGGTGTTGGTGTGCGGCACTGGCATCGGCATGGCTATCGCCGCAAATAAGGTTGATGGGATTCGTGCGGCAAATATCGTGTCTCCCGCCTTCGCCGCTCTGTGCCGTGAGCATAACGATGCAAACGTCATCACGCTTTCCGGCCGCTTCGTCGATCTGTCGGCTAACAAGGAGATCTTGAAGGCGTTCCTTTCCACCGAGTTCGGCGGAGGACGTCATGCGGGTCGTGTCGAGAAGATCATGGCGCTCGAAGGATAGTAGCGGCAATCAACGGTTTTGCTTATTGAAAACGGTCGACGATTCGTCGGCCGTTTCCGTTTAGGGCCGTATCGTTACCGGATGATTGCGAGGATGTGCATACCCTGTGGGGCCGTGCGGTATGTGCTAGAGTACGGTTTGTAACGATTCATCAATAGGGAAGGGTGTCCTCATGGCTATCGATCATGTGAAGCAAACCGATCCGGAAGTGGCAAGTGCGCTTGGACAAGAGCTGTCTCGTCAGCGTTCGTCCGTCGAGCTGATCGCATCCGAGAACTTCACGTCTCAAGCCGTGATGGAAGCTATGGGCAGCGTTCTTACGAACAAGTATGCCGAAGGCTTGCCGGGCAAGCGTTATTACGGCGGTTGCGAGAAGGTCGATATCGTCGAAAACCTTGCGCGCGATCGCGCTTGCAAGCTGTACGGTGCGAAGTTCGCGAACGTTCAGCCTCATTCCGGCGCAAATGCCAATCTCGCCGCATATTTCGCCACGGTGAAGCCGGGCGATACGGTTATGGGCATGAGCCTGGATAATGGCGGTCACTTGACTCATGGCAGCCCGGCGAACTTCTCCGGCAAGCTGTACAACGTTGTTTCCTATGGCGTTGATCCGGAAACCGAGACCATCGATTACGACGAGATGGAGAAGCTGGCGAAAGAGCATCAGCCTAAGCTGATCGTCGGCGGCGCCTCTGCCTATCCGCGCATCATCGATTTCGAGCGCATGGCCGAGATCGCGCACGAGGTCGGTGCTTACCTCATGATCGATATGGCCCATATCGCCGGCTTGGTTGCTACCGGCGCACATCCTTCTCCGGTGCCTTATGCCGATATCGTCACGTCCACCAGCCATAAGACCCTTCGCGGTCCGCGCGGCGGCTTCATCCTCACCAACAACGAGGACTTGTTCAAGAAGATCAACTCCGCCGTGTTCCCGGGCAGCCAGGGCGGTCCGCTCATGCATGTTATCGCCGGCAAGGCCGTTGCCTTCGGCGAGGCGCTGCAGCCGTCCTTCAAGGAGTACATCGATCATGTGGTTGAGAACGCCGCTGCAATGGGCCAGGGCATGACCGATGGCGGCCTGCGTCTGGTGTCCGGCGGAACGGACAACCATCTGTGCCTGGTCGATCTGACCCCCGCCGATGTCACCGGCAAGGATGCCGAGAAGCTCCTGGAGAGCGTCGGTCTGACGGTGAACAAGAACACCATCCCCAACGAGCAGCGCAGCCCGTTCGTTGCCAGCGGTATCCGCGTGGGCAGCGCCGCTGCTACCAGCCGAGGCTTCACTAAGGAAGACTTCTACGAGGTGGGCCAGTGCATCGCCGCGACTGTGTTCAACGCCGCTGATGAGGCGAAGCTGGCTGATATCAAGAAGAAGATCGACGCCATGCTGGAGAAGCATCCGCTGTATCCGGGCTTGGAGTACTAGCAGTAAGCAAAAGGTATGAACCGACGGCCGGGCAAGGTGTCCTTGCTCGGCCGTTCGTGCATGGAAGGGGAGGGGCCGATGCCCGGGAGCACTGATCGCCGTCCGAGCTGGGACGAGTATTTCATGACGCTTGCCAACGAGGTTGCCACGCGCACCACGTGCCTTCGCCGCGCCGTGGGCGCGATCATCGTCAAAGATCGCAGGATCTTGGCCACAGGTTACAACGGCGTTCCCACGGGGTTGGCCCATTGTGCGGAAACGGGCTGCTTGCGTCAGCAGCTGGGGGTGCCAAGCGGCCAGCGTCACGAGATTTGCCGGGGATTGCATGCGGAGCAGAATGCGATCATCCAGGCTGCGCGTTACGGCATCAATATCACGGGCGCTTCGATTTACATAACCACCCAGCCATGCGTGGTGTGTGCGAAGATGCTCATCAATGCCGATATCGAGGAAATCATCTACTCGAACCCCTATCCAGATGAATTGGCGATGTCCATGCTTCGCGAAGCGGGCATCAAGCTGCGCGTTTACGATGACGCTATGCAAAATAATGCAAATGCATAAAAACTGAACACTATCGCGGTTTTGTTAATAAGAGAAAAAGTAGAACTGGGTAAATAGCCCGCAAAATCGAATAAAATCACGCCGTTTGCCAACGTTTTGTGGCGATTGCGGAGTTTAGAGGGGGCCTGAGTGGTTCTACGTTATCATTAGCTCTGGTTTTTTATGCGGGAATCTTGATCAACGAAAGGTTTGGGTGAAACGCAGGTAATGGTTGCTGCCATCCTTATCGGTGCCATAACCGGCTTTGTCGGCTTTCTGCCGTTGTTCGCGGCTCTGCGTTTGGCTCGGAAGCATCCTTCGGTATCGATCGCCAATGCGGCGCTTTACGGTCTAGGCGGCACGTTCGTGTCTCTTGTGGTCGTTGCTGTCGCGTTGATCGTATGTGCGCTCATCGCGCGTCCGTCCGTGTTTCCCTTCGGCATGGCCGAAATCGTTTCGCTTATCGTTTGTACCGCAGCGTACGTGTGGCGTAAAAACGTTGCACGGTAATGTTGGATTCGTTAATTGGAAAGGCTGGGATGATCTGAGATGGGCGAGGCGCTCAACAAGTTCGTCGAAGAGGCACGGCACCTCTCCGAAACTTTCGATTCCCACACCGTATTCTCTATCGGCGGTTGGGACATCAGCCAGTACACGCTGTACATGTTTTTCATTTTGGCGTTGGTGCTGATGGTCGTTCTGATCGGAGGCCGCAAGCTTCAGCTGGTCCCGAAGAACAAGTTCCTGAACACCGTCGAGTATGGCTATGACTTCGTGAACACGAGCATCGGCCAGGACGTTATCGGTGAGGGTTTCAAGAAGCACATCCCGTTTTTGTGCACGCTGTTCTTCTTCATCCTCATCGCTAACGTCGTGGGTCTGATCCCGGGTGCGAAGGCCACCACGGGCACCATCTCCATCACGTGGGCGCTCGCAGCCATCTCGTTCGTGTACTTCAACTTCTACGGTCTGAAGACGCTGGGCGTGTTCGGCTACATCAAGAGCCTCGTGCCCTCCGGTGTTCCCGGCCCCATGGTCCCGATCATCTGGTTCCTGGAGTTCTTCTCCATGGTCATCCGCGTTCTGACGCTGGCCGTTCGTCTTTACGGCAACATGCTGGCAGGCCATATGGTTCTGGCAGTGTTCTCTTTGGCAACCACCGTGTTCCTGCAGCAGGCTGTTTTCAGCATGGACTTCGTTACCGCGCTGCCTGCTGTCGCATGGTTCGTTTTGCTGGTCCTCATGTATGCCATGGAGTGCCTGGTGGCGTTCCTTCAGGCGTACGTGTTCACCATCCTGTCCGCTTCCTACATCGGCATGGCGGTTCATCCCCACTGATGCGCGGACCGGCGGTCAAGCCGCCACCCGTTCTGTTTGGCACCACAGCTGACATGAGTAGATCAGCTTGGGCATATTGGCATGAGCACGGAGAAGGCTCCGGGTTCAACGAAGGAGGTAATTATGGAAATCACGCTCGCTGCGCTGAAGGTCGTCGGCTATGGCCTCGCCGCCATCGGCCCCGGCATCGGCATCGGCGTTGCAACGTATGGCCTGTGCGTGTCCGCTGCACGCCAGCCTGAGATGAAGGGCACCCTGATGGGCTACTTCTTCATCGGCGCTGCTATGTCCGAGGCACTGGCACTGCTGGGCCTGGTCCTCTTCTTCATTGGCTAACAGGTTTTCGACTCAAGCAAGACCTATAGGCTAAGGAAAGGAGGCAAGCGAGTTGAACGTTAAGAACAAAGTGCTCCGTGGTTGCGGCAGCGCCGCCGTCGCATTCGGCGCGGCAAGCGCTATGCTTCCTGCTCAGGCATTTGCCGATGAAGGCAGCGGCGTTGCGGCTATCCTGCCGCAGATGGATGAGTTCATCCCCATGCTCGTTGCGTTCATCATCTTGTGGATCATCCTGGCGAAATTCGGTTGGCCGCTGTTCGAGGGCATGCTTGTCAAGCGTGAGACCACCATCAAGGACGCCCTTGAGCAGTCCGAGAATGCTCGCGTTGAAAGCGAGCGCGTGCTCGCCGAGTACAAGCGCCAGCTGGAGGAAACCAAGGCGCAGTCCGCGCAGATCATCGCCGACGCCAAGAAGACGGGCGAGGCTGTCAAGGCCGATATCACCGCCAAGGCCCAGGCCGAGGCTGCCGGTATGATCGAGAAGGCCCATGCTGCCATCGAGGCTGACAAGAAGGCCGCTATCGCCGAGCTCCAGGGTTCGGTGGCCGATCTGTCCGTCGCCGTGGCTTCCCGCCTGATCGGCGAGGATCTCAACGATGACGAGCACCGCAAGATCATCGAGCGCTACGTGAACGAGGCGGGCAGTTTCAATGCCAACTAACCGCCATGTTCAAAAGGAAAAGGTTGCAACCTATGCATCCGTTCTGCTGGATGCCGCTTTAGCGGCTGGTGGCCAGGATGCGGTGCTGGAGGTTCGTGACCAAGCCGAGCGCATTATCCGCATTATGCGTTCGAACATGGATCTCTCTAGCTCTTTGCAAGACAGCTCTTATACGCCCGAGCAGAGGAACAGCCTTGCGCGCAACGTGTTCGCGCAGGCACATCCGGTCCTTATCGATGTCTTGGCCGTCATGGCCGAGCGCGGGGACTTCGCGTTGCTCTCGCGCGTATGGGAGAGCTACGGAGAGCAGGTCGAACGCAAGCTGAACGTCACCGTGGTCGACGTAACCACCGTCGTGCCGCTCGACGATCACCTGCGCGAGGTTATTACGAAGAAAGCCGAAGCCGACTTGGGCACCAAGGTCGTATTGCGTGAAAGCATCGACAAGTCCCTGATCGGCGGCATTTTGATGAGCGCCAACGGCAAGCGAATCGACGCCAGCATGACGTCGCAGCTTGAGGCCGCTCGCAACGTGCTGAAACATTCCACAGATGGAGGTGAATGCTAGTGACTGAAATCACCGCACAGTCTATTGACGCGGCGCTGCGCAAGCAGCTCGATGCGCTGAACACCAGTGTGGAATCCCGCGAGACGGGTTCTGTTATCCAGGTGGGCGACGGTATCGCTCGCGTCGATGGCCTGAAAAATGCGATGGCAGGCGAACTTTTGGAGTTCACCAGCTCTACCGGCCAGGTTGTCTACGGTATGGCACAGAACCTCGAAGAGGATGAAGTGGGCGCCGTTTTGCTGGGCGATGTCGCAGCAATCAAGGAAAACGACGCGGTCAAGACCACCGGTCGTCTGGTTGAGGTTCCGTCCGGCAAGGCCCTGCTCGGCCGTGTCGTGAACCCGCTGGGCATGCCGCTTGACGGCAAGGGCGAGATCAAGGCCGAGGGTACCCGCCCGGTCGAGTTCAAGGCTCCGGGCGTTATTCACCGTAAGCCCGTTCACGAGCCGATGCAGACCGGTATCCTGGCCGTCGACTCCATGATCCCGATCGGCCGTGGTCAGCGCGAGTTGATCATCGGCGACCGTCAGACCGGTAAGACCGCCATCGCCGTCGATGCCATTCTGAATCAGAAGGGCAAGGACATGGTCTGCATCTACGTCGCCGTGGGCCAGAAGGCCTCCACGGTGGCCAACGTGCAGGAGACCCTGGAGAAGCATGGCGCGATGGATTACACCATCATCGTCAACGCTTCCGCTTCCGATTCCGCTCCGCTGCAGTACATCGCCCCGATGGCCGGTGCTGCAATGGGCGAGTACTTCGTCTATAACGGCGAGGACGGCAAGCCCGCCGGTCCGGAGAACCCGGGTCGTCACGTGCTCATCGTCTACGATGACCTGACCAAACAGGCCGTCGCTTATCGTCAGATGTCTCTGACCCTGCGTCGCCCGCCGGGACGCGAGGCTTATCCGGGCGACATCTTCTACCTGCATTCGCGCCTGCTGGAGCGTGCTGTGAAGATGAACGAGCAGAACGGTCTCGGCTCTATGACGGCACTGCCGATCATCGAGACCCAGGCCGGCGACGTCTCCGCCTACATCCCGACGAACGTCATTTCCATTACCGACGGTCAGATCTACCTGCAGACCGACCTGTTCTTCCAGGGTCAGCGCCCTGCAGTCGACGTGGGCATCTCCGTGTCCCGAGTCGGCGGCTCCGCGCAGATCAAGCAGATGAAGCAGGTTGCCGGCACGCTGAAGCTCGACCTGGCCGCGTTCCGCGAGCTGAAGGCCTTCACCCAGTTCGGTTCCGACCTGGACAAGGCCACGCAAGATCAGCTGACCCGCGGCGCTGCCATGACCGAGCTGCTGAAGCAGAACCGCTTCTGCATGATGGACGTCTACGACCAGGCCGTTGCCATCTACGCTGGCGGCAAGGGCTATCTGGACGATGTCCCGACCGAGGACATCGTGCGCTTCCGCACCGAGCTGCTGGAGTTCCTGCATGCTTCCAAGCCGGAGGTGTTCGACGAGCTGGCGAAGGCCGGTAAGTGGACTGGTGACGTCGAGAACCTGACCAACGCTGCGATCGAGGCTTTCAAGCTTCAGTTCGCTCCCACGGCGTAAGGTAGGTAGAGATGCCCAACCTTCACGACATTGAAAGGCGTATCGGCTCCGTCTCTTCGACGAAGCAGATCACGCGTACCATGGAAATGGTTGCTGCTGCAAAGATCCGCCTTGCCGGTGAACGCGTGGCGGCGGCTACGCCGTACGCCGAGTCCATGGTCGAAATGTTGGCCAACGTTGCCAAGCGTGTAGGTGGCTCCGAGAATGCGCTGTTGCGCAAGCATGACGAGGTCAAGAACGTGCTGATCGTCGTCGTCGTGTCGGACCGCGGTCTGGCCGGCGGCTTCAACAGCAACGTGCTGCGCCAAGTCGATCGTTTGATGAAGAGCAAGCAGGCGGCCGGCGCTGAGGTCAGCGTGGTTGCCTGCGGCAAGAAGGCCATCGGCTATTACACGTATCGCCGTGTCGAGCCGGTCCTTGCCTTCGCTGGCCAGTCCGCCGACCCCACGGTCGAGGAAGCGGACGAGATCGCCGCTTATGCGGTGGATGCTTACGCCAACGGATCGATCGACGAGGTCATCGTGGTTTACAACCACGCGAAGAATTCGGCAGAGCAGCAGCTTCGCGAGGAGTTGCTGCTCCCCGTCGACACGTCGACCATCGAAGCCGCAAAGGCTGAGAGCGCCGATGAGTCCGCGGGCGAGAAGCTTGAGGGCGACGTGATCTTCGAGCCGAGCCCTGAGGCTGTTCTTGACCAGCTGCTGCCGGCGTATGTTCGCACTACGCTGTATCATGCGCTGATCGACTCGGCAGCTGCTGAGCAGGGCGCACGCCGCAACGCCATGATGTCGGCAACGGACAATGCCACCGAGATGGTTAACACGTTGACCAGATTGTATAACCGCGTACGCCAGGGCGCTATCACGACCGAGATTTCGGAAATCGTCGGTGGCGCTGCCGCTTTGGAGGATTAAATGGCTGAACATTTGTTTACTAAGGAGGAGGTCGAGGCCAGCAAAGGCGCCACGGGTCGCATCGTGCGAATCGTCGGTCCTGTTGTCGACGTCGAGTTCCCCCCTGATCAGCTGCCGGCGATTTACAACGCGCTGACGGTTGACGCTAAGACCGAGGCGGGCGACCTGCACGTCGTCCTCGAGGTCGAAACCCACCTGCCGGGCAATATCGTCCGCTCCGTCGCCATGAGCTCGACCGACGGTCTGATCCGTGGTCTGGACGTCTTGGACACGGGCCATCCCATCATGATGCCCGTCGGCCAGGAGACCCTGGGCCGCATCTGGAACGTCATGGGCGAGCCCGTTGACGAGAAGCCCATGCCCGAGGTCACCGGCTACATGCCCATCCATCGTCCTGCTCCCGAGTATGACGAGCTGGTCACGAAGACCGAGATCTTCGAGACGGGCATCAAGGCCATCGACCTGATCGAGCCGTTCGTCAAGGGCGGTAAGACCGGCCTGTTCGGCGGCGCTGGCGTTGGCAAGACCGTTATCATCCAGGAGCTCATCAACAACCTGGCTCAGGAGCACGGCGGCACGTCCGTGTTCACCGGCGTTGGCGAGCGTACCCGCGAGGGTACCGACCTGTACCTGGAGATGAGCGATTCCGGCGTTATCAATAAGACCTGCTTGGTCTACGGCCAGATGAACGAGCCTCCGGGAGCTCGTCTGCGCGTCGGCCTGGCTGGTCTGACCGAGGCCGAGTACTTCCGTGATCAGGGCCAGGACGTTCTGCTGTTCGTGGACAACATCTTCCGCTTCACGCAGGCCGGTTCCGAGGTGTCCGCACTGCTCGGCCGTATGCCGTCCGCCGTTGGTTACCAGCCCACGCTGGCAACCGAGATGGGCGACCTGCAGGAGCGCATCACGTCCACGTCCACGGGTTCCATCACGTCCGTGCAGGCAGTTTACGTGCCCGCCGACGACTTGACCGACCCCGCTCCGGCTACGACGTTCACGCACCTGGATGCGAAGACGGTTCTGTCCCGTTCCATCGCCGAGCTGGGCATCTACCCGGCCGTCGACCCGCTGGAGTCCACCTCCCGCGCTCTGGATCCCGCAATCGTGGGCGAGGAGCACTACCGCGTGGCCACCGGCATCCAGGAGCTGCTGCAGAACTACAAGGACCTGCAGGACATCATCGCCATCCTTGGTATGGACGAGCTGTCCGAGGAGCAGAAGCTCACGGTTTCCCGTGCGCGTAAGGCTCAGCAGTTCTTCGGCCAGTGCTTCCACGTGGCAACGCAGTTCACCGGTCTGCCGGGCAAGTACGTCAAGATGGAGGACACCGTTTGCTCCTTCGCCGCCATTCTCGACGGCGAGTGCGACGAGATCCCCGAGCAGTGCTTCCGCCTGAAGGGCGGCATCGACGACGTCTACGCTGCTTACGAGGAAATGAAGAAGGAAGAAGCGTAGTATGGCTAGCTTCAAGTGCGACATCGTCACGCCTGCCGAGAAGCTTGCAGCTTGCGAGGTTGAAATGGTCGTCGTCCCGGGCGTCGAGGGCGAGATGGGCTTTCTGGCCGGTCATGCTCCGCTGGTGTCCGTGCTGGCTGATGGCGAGATCCGCCTGACGCCTGCAGAGGGCGGCTCCGTGCAGCGCTACGAAGTCAAGGGCGGCTACGTGCAGGTTACCGACGGCAAGGTGATCATCCTTGCCGATAGCGCAACGCCTGTTGCTGCATAGCCTGGGTGTTGGCTTGAACATCTGAACCCGCGGCCGCTGGTGCGACTGCTGGCAACGCGACGGTCGTATCCATCGGCTGTTCAAATGAGACGGCCCCTGCCGAAAGGCAGGGGCCGTTTTGCGTATGGTTGCAGGAAACCCCGTGCGAAATCCATCGTTTGTCCGAACACACGTGCGCTAAAGGCTGCTATGATGAGGAACCGGAAAACCCTGCTTCTGTCAATCGGCGCCCAGCCTGACCGAAGCGCAGCACATCACTTGCGAGAAGATTCGAGGCGCATCCATGGCGTTCGTTCATTTGCACAACCATACCGAATACTCGTTGCTTGACGGCTTGACGCATATCAAGGATATGGTGCGCCGCGCGGCCGAGCTTGACATGCCTGCTGTCGCCATCAGCGATCATGGCGTTATGTCGGGCGTTCCCGAGCTGTGCGATGCTTGTGCAGCCGTTGAGAAGGAAACCGGCAAGAAGGTCAAGCCGATTTACGGCTGCGAGGTGTATTTCACCACCGATGAGGAGCTTCGCAAGGATGTGAAGCCCAGGCTTTACCATTTGCTCCTCCTCGCTAAAACCAACGAGGGTTACCACAACCTGTTGAACCTGGTCAGCGAATCGCATGTGGACAACTTCTACTACAAGCCGCGCACCACCTTCAGCATGCTGCAGAAGTATGGCAAGGGCATCATCGGCTCGTCTGCGTGCATCGCGGGCATCATCCCGAAACTGCTGGATAACCGGCAGTTCGATGAGGCGGTTGAGTGGGCCAACAAGTTCGCCAGCTGCTTTGAGCCGGGCGATTTCTATATCGAGCTGCAAAACCAGGGCATCCGCACGGATGGCGGTCTTACGCAAACGGAGCTGAATCATCAGCTTACCGAGGTTGCGCATCGTGCGGGTCTGAAGACCATCGCAACGAACGACTTCCACTATCTGTTGCAGGAAGACGCGAAGGCGCAGGACATCATGCTGTGCATCGGCACGGGCTCGGCTGTCAACGATACGAATCGTATGAAGTTCGAGAACGACCAGTTCTATATGAAAACCGAAGAGGAGATGCGCGAGGCGCTTCGCGATTTCCCCGAGGCATGCGATACCACGGTGGAGGTTGCCGAGAAGTGTAACGTCATCCTTGAGCGCGATTCCATTCTGCCGAAGTTCCCGCTTCCCGAGGGCGAAACGGACGAGAGCTGGTTCCGCCATCAGGTGCTCGAAGGCATGAAGAAGCGCTACGGCGACCCCATTCCCAAAGAGCCGCTTGATCGTGCCGAATATGAGATGAGCGTCATCATCCAGCAGGGCTTTCCTGCGTACTTCCTGATCGTGCAGGAATATCTGGACTGGGCGCGAAGCCAGGGCATCGGCGTTGGACCGGGCCGTGGTTCTGCTGCCGGTTCGATCGTCGCATACGCCATGGGCATCACCGACTTGGAGCCGCTCTCCAACGGCCTGCTGTTCGAGCGATTCCTCTCCCCGGAACGCGTGGAGATGCCCGATATCGACTGCGACTTCGAGGATGAACGTCGTCAAGAGGTCATCGAGCATATCCGCGAAGTGTATGGTGCCGATCACGTTACTGGCGTAATCACGTTCGGCAAGCTGCAGGCGAAAAACGCCGTGCGTGATGCAGCACGCGTGCTCGATTATCCCTACAGCGTGGGCGACAAGATCTGCAAGATGATCGGCGACGAGCTGGGTATCACTATCCAGAAGGCGCTGGACACGAACCCCGATTTGAAGAAGGCCTACGACACCGAAGAGGATGTCAAGGCGGTCGTAGACGCGGCGCAGTCCATCGAGGGTCACGTGCGCGGTGAGGGCGTGCATGCGTGCGCAACCATCATCTGCCGTGATCCTATGGCCGACCATGTGCCGGTCAAACGCGATACCAAGGGCGGCGGCATCATCACGCAATACGACGGTCATTACACGCCGGACCTGGGCCTGTTGAAGATGGACTTCCTTGGCTTGCGCACGTTGGGCGTGCTTTCGCGCGCGTGTCGCAACGTGGAGATGACTACGGGCCGCAAAATCATCCCCGAGGAGATCCCCACCGACGATGAGGCGGCGTTCGCCCTCATGCGTTCGGGCAATATGGACGGCTTGTTCCAGGTTGAGGGCGGCTTGTACGTCAGCCTGTTCGCGCGCCTGCCACCGAAGAGGTTCAGCGACATCGTCGCTTCTATCGCTTTGAATCGTCCGGGCCCGTTGGAGTCCGGCATGGTCGACGACTATGTCAAGGTTGCAAGCGGCAAGACGCCCGTGCACTACTACGACGAGCGTCTGCGTCCGGTGCTTGAGGAAACTTACGGCACCATGGTGTACCAAGAGCAGATCATGCAGGTGTCCATGGTCATGAGCGGCTTTTCTGCCGGCAAGGCAGATAAGCTGCGCAAGGCAATGGGCAAGAAGAAGCTCGACATCATGCGCATGCTGCAGGAGGATTGGAACAACGGCGCGGTCGAGAACGGATACTCGCTTGAGATCGCAAAGAAGATCTGGGACGACGCGGAGAAGTTCGCAAAGTACGCGTTCAATAAGTCGCATTCGGCTGCGTACTCGATCCTGGTTATGCGCACTGCTTACCTGAAGGCGCATTACCCGAACGAGTATATGGCTGCAGTGCTGTCCAGTTACATGGGCAACACCGACCGCTTGATCCGCTATATCTCTAGCTGCAATCACAACGGCACGCCCGTGCTGCCGCCGGACATCAATTCGTCGAACGCCGAGTTCACGCCGGTTGAGAACGGCATCCGCTTCGGCCTGGTCGGTGTGCGCGGCGTTGGTCGCAACGTTGCCGACGAGATCATCGAGGAGCGCGAGAAGAACGGCCCGTTCACCAGCTTGCACGACTTCGTGAACCGTGTCGATGCGAAGTGCTACAACCGAAAGACGCTCGAAGCCCTCATCAAGGGCGGTGCGTTCGATTCGACGGGGTACACGCGTAAGCAGCTCATGTACTTCATCGAGGAGACGCCGCTTCTGGAAGGCGCTGCGAAGCGCCAGAAGGACCGCGATCGCGGCCAGGTGAGCATGTTCGATCTGTTCGCGGACGATGCGGATTCGGGTTTCCAGGAAGATGTGCCCGCTCCTGACGGGGTGGAGTGGCCGAAGCGCCAGCTGCTGACGTACGAGAAGGAGATCATGAAGATCTACGTCTCGGACCATCCGCTCACGCCGTACGAGAACTATATCTCACGCATCACGAAGTGGCAGTTGGGTGATTTGGCCGAGCGCACGAAGGAGATCAAGTCCGCGGTGTTCGTGGGCATGGTGTCCAATGTTGTGACGAAGCTGACGAAGCGCGGCACGAAGATGGCCACGTTCGACCTGGAGGATACCACGGGCCACGTGGAGTGCATCTGCTTCAAGTATGAGGAGAACGCCGAGGCCATCCAAGAGGATGCCATCGTCAAGATTAAGGGCAAGTTCGAGCATTCCGATCGCGGTAATCAGATCATGGTGTTCGAGACGGAAACGCTCGAGCTGAGCGAAGAAGACGCGAAGCCTCGTCAGCTGCACCTGAGCGTGCCGATGTCGGACTTCGATCAGTCGAAGTCCATGCGCTTGAGCCGTATCTTGAAATCGTATCCGGGGCGTGATGGCGTGGTGCTGTTCGTGAGGCAAAACGATGGGCATAAGTTCCGGGCAGAGCTTCCGGTCACGGTGGATGCGGAAAGCCCCATCATGCGCAGTGAGTTGACGGATTTGTTCGGTTATAACGTGCTGACTGCGTAGCGGGTGCGCCGCTCGGTATTGGATATCCCATGGGACCCGGATGTGAATCCGGGTCCCGTTTCTTTTGCAGTGCGATGTCGCGTATCATGGACCGCATGGATAAAACGATTGAACATAACGAGCACGCGGCGCAGGCGGAAGCTGCGGCGATGCAGGTCGAGGGCGCCGGAGCGCAGGTAGAAGGCGCAGCGGTGCGAGAGAAAGACGTGGCTACGCAGTCGGAAGATGTGGCGATGCTGTCGAAGGGCGCGGCGGCACAGACGGAAGGCGCCGTCGTGCGAGCGCAAGGTGTGGTGACGCCGACGCAAATCGAAGGCGCAACGGCGTATGCCGATGCCGCACGGGCGAGCGATGCTGCTGACTTCAAGCGCGAGGATGCTGAGCGCACCTTGTCGCTGACCGTGTCCTATAATGGCGGACCTTTCTGCGGATTCGCCCGTCAACCTGGTAAGCTTACCGTGCAGGGAGAGCTTGAGCAGGCGCTGTCCCTGGTGATGCGCCGACCGGTGGAAGTGGTGTGCTCGGGCCGCACGGATGCGGGCGTGCATGCGCTTGGCCAGGTGATCAGCTTCAACGTTTCCGCCAAGGAGCTTGAAGGTCGCAGCCTGTACAGCCTGCGTCGAAGCCTGAACGCGTTGACGCATGAGGACATCACGGTGCGCAAGGTGGAGGAACGCGAGCCGGGTTTCAGCGCTCGATTCGATGCGCAATGGCGCGAATATCACTACCATATCTGCTTGGATGACACGCCGCCGCTGTTCATGCGCGATTTCAGCTGGTTCGTGCATGCCGATCTGGATATATCGGCGATGCAGCAGGCTGCGCGTTATCTGGAAGGTGAGCACGACTTTAAAAGCTTCTGCATGGCGGCCAGCGCCGTGGGCAAGCCCACGTGCCGCAACGTGCATGAGATCTCGCTTTCGCGCGAGACCATCATGGGCGAGGAGATGCTGACCATTAAGGTGGCGGGCAATGCGTTTTTGCATTCCATGGTGCGAACCATCGTGGGCACGCTGGTCATGGTGGGTCGCGGCCTGCGCAAGCCCGAATGGGTGCGCGAGGTGCTTGAAGCCCGTGACCGAACTGCGGCGGGGGAGAACGCTCCAGCCGCCGGTCTGGTGTTTTGGAAGGTGCAGTACTGATGGCGGGCAAACAGGAAGCCAAGCGCTCTGGGCGCAAGGCGGGAAGAAAACGCCATCTTGCGAAATTCACCCATCTGTACGAAAGCCGCGATAAGCGCTTGTGCGTATTCGAGGATGAGCACGGTCATCTGACGAGCGTTCGCGCGTCGCGCTTGGCGTGACGGAGGGCTCTTCGAGCTTTGTCCCGCCGCAAAAGGGTGCTTGTCTGGTGTGCCGGCGACGTGAGCGTGCGAGAGCGATGTCCTAGCATCGTCCTATCGATAAAAGAAGCCCCTTGCAACCTGCCAGGTTGCAAGGGGCTTCAACTTTAGTCGTTGCGTCGATTAGCGGGCCTTCGGCTTTTCCGGCACCGTCTTGTCCACGAAGTAGATCTTGTACCACATGAGGAACATGTAGACGATCCAGATCTTTCGGCTGCGGTCGGCGCCGGCTTTGTGCTCGTCAAGCAGTCGCACCAGCTCATCGGTGTTGAAGAACTCGCGCGCGATGTCGCCGGTGAACCATTCTTTCACCTGATTGTAGTAGCGGTCCTGGCGCAGCCAGTTCACCACGGGGACGGGGAAGCCGAGCTTCTCCTTCTGCGCCCAGTCCTTCGGGATGGCGCGCTCGGACGCCTCGCGCAGCGTGAGCTTGGTTTGCGTCTCGTTGGCCTTGAGCGGCGTGGGGATGGTTGCCGACACGTCGAACACGCGGCGGTCCAAAAACGGTACGCGGGACTCCAACGAGTGGGCCATGGACATCTTGTCCGTTTTCAGCAGGATGTCGCCGACCAGCCAGAAGTACAGGTCCACGTACTGCATGCGCGTGGTTTCATCCAGGTCCTTGACCTCGGCGTATACCGGGGCGGTGAGCTGCTGAGGGGTGGGGGCGTTGCAGCCGCCGCGCAGCAGCTGGGCGCGCTCCTCGACGGTGAAGGCTACGCCGTTGGCGTTGGTGTAGTACCAATCCTCGGGGGTTTCGCTGGCGCGCTCAAGGTAGTTCGCGCCGCGGATGCCCAGCTTTCGCATGACGCTGGAGGCGCCGCGCAGCAGGCCCTTCGGGGCCCAGGACAGCTTGGCGTTGGAGAACGGCGTTTGGTAGATGCGGTAACCGCCGAAGAACTCGTCGGCTCCTTCGCCGGAAAGCACCGCCTTTACCTGCGTTGCCGCGATCTGGTCCACGAAGTACAGCGCCACGGCGGAGGGGTCGGCGGAGGGCTCGTCCATGTGCCACTGCACGCGGGGCAGGCTCTCCCAGTACTCGTCCTCGCCGATGTACTTGTTGGTGTTGGCGATGTGCAGCTCGTCGGCAAGCTCGTGAGCCCACGAGATCTCGTCGCGCATCATGCCGCCGGCGCCCTCGGCGTTGTTTGCGGCGGCGTTCTTGTAGCAATCGAAGCCCACGGTGAACGTTTTGATGTCGGGGTTTTCCTTGGCCAGGCAGGCTGCCATGTAGCTGGAGTCGATGCCCGAGGACAGGAAGCTGCCGACCTCGACGTCGGCCACGTTATGGTAACGCACGCTGTCGCGCACGGCTTCGTCGATGGCCTCGACGGTATCCTGACGACTGCGCTGCGCATCGAAGTTGTACTTGGGACGCCAGTAGCGGCGCTCGGTGATGGACCCGTCGGCATGCACGGTCATGCAGTGCGCGGGAGCCAGCTTGAAGATGCCCTTGAAGAACGTCTCGGGAAGGGCGCTGAACTGGAAGCACAGGTACTGCTCGAGCGCCTCATGGTTGAGCTCGCGCGTGTAATCCGGATGCTCGAGGATGCACTTGATCTCGGAAGCGAAGATGAAGCGGCCGTTCTGCTGCGTGTAGTAGAACGGCTTGATGCCGAAGAAGTCGCGGGCGCAGAACAGCTCGCGCGAGTCGCGGTCCCAGATGGCGAACGCGAACATGCCGCGCAGGCGGTCGAGCACGCCTTCGCCCCATGCCAGATAGCCTGTGAGCAGGACTTCGGTGTCGGAGTTGGTTTGGAACTGCCAGCCCTGCGCCTCAAGCTCGGCGCGCAGATCGCGGTAGTTGTAGATCTCGCCGTTGAAGACGATGGCGAAGCGGCCCTTGGCGGCAGCCTGCTCGGGCGTGCCGCAAGGGGTGCCATCAAGGTGCAGCGCCGGCGAGGTGATGGCGGCGGCGTGGTCGCCCGTGGAGCGCACCATGGGCTGGTTGCCGTTGGCAAGGTCGATGAGCGAAAGGCGGCGATGGCCCAAGGCGATGCCGCTTTCGGCGTCGATATACTGGCCTTCGCCGTCGGGCCCGCGATGGGCCATGACGTCGCACATGGCTTTCAGGGTGGGCAGGCTTGCATCATCAGCCTGCGTGAATCCGCAGATACCGCACATGGTGAGGCATCCCTCCAATCGTATATAAAGGTAAGGTTCATCATAGCGAATGGGGCGGACGGTGGCACGCCTCCCGCGAAAAGCGCAGATTTTCCAACGAGCCCGCGGCGAGCGCGGCGGCGGTTGCGCGGCGCATGCTACACTGCGGGGAAAGAATCGCTTGCGCGAAAGGGCTCCTGCGCCGGTTGGCTGTCGGAGCTTGCGGTCGAGAAGGGCTTGTCGCGCCTGCTCGAGCAAGTTGCGTCTTGCTTAGGGCGGCGGAGCGAGGCGGATTGCTTGCAAAGGCGTTCATGGTGTTGAAAACGTTGATGGGGAAGGAGCGTGTCATGAAGGTGCATGTGGAGTTGGCTGGCGGCCTGTTGGCGGATAGGTTCGGGAAGTATGCGTCCGAGCCGGACCGGTTGGAGGGCTTTCCCGTGCGTTCGTTCCCTATCGAGATAAGCGATGTGCCGCAGGAAGCGCAGACGCTTGCCCTGGCGTTCATCGATTTCGACGCCATCCCCGTGGGCGGCTTCTGCTGGATTCATTGGACCGCGTGCAACCTGCCGGCGACCACCACGCTCATTCCCGAGGACGCCAGCCGCACGGAGGCGGTTCCCATGGTGCAGGGCCGCAACAGCAATTGGTCACCTATGGCGCACGGCAGCGATAACCCGCAGGTGCACTCCCGCTATTGCGGTCCGCAGCCGCCTGATGCCACGCACAGCTACACGTTGAACGTGTACGCGCTCGATTGCGAGCTGGGGCTGCCGGAAGGCTTTTATCTTAACGAGCTGCGTCGCGCGATGGCCGGCCATGTGCTTGATCAGGCGTCCGTGGAGCTGCCGAGCCGCGCATAGGCCGATGCGGTGCGCAGCCCCTTTTGATTCGCCCGATAAGGGAGATTCTTACAGTAATGAAACGGATTCTGTGGTTTGGCGTTGTATGGAGTAGCGCCGCAGGTGGGGTATTTTACAATGACGGGTACGCAATAGGGCGCCTGTCGTCTTGACGCTTGGGCGTGGGCGGTCTGCCGTGGGGCTGGCCGCCCGCGCTTGTTTTCGCGATGGCGCCGCAAGGTTATGAAACCGCGCTTGGTAGCGCCGGCTATGGAAGAGGTACCGCCTGCTATGAAAAACGTTCTGCACGTGCTCGGCCGCGACCTGCTGCGTATTTTGAAGGCGCCGGCCGCCCTGGTGGTGGTCGTGGTGCTGGTCGTGCTGCCCTCCACGTACACGTGGTTCAACGTCATCGGTTTTTGGAACCCCTACGACAACACGGGAAACATGCGCGTATGCGTGGTGAATCAGGACGCCGGGTCCGAGAACGACTTGATGGGTCAGATGAACCTGGGCAATCAAATCGTGGACACGCTGCACGAGAACACCCAGTTGAAATGGGAGTTCACCGATTACGACGATGCGATGCACAAGGTGGAATCGGGCGAGGTGTATGCGGCGTTCGTCATCCCCGAGGACTTCACTGCCAACTTGTTCACCATTGTGACGGGCGATTTCCAGCAGCCTAATCTGCAGTATTACGTTAACGAGAAGATGAACCCCGTGTCGCCGAAGGTGACCGATGCGGGCTCTTCCACCCTCGACGAGACCATCAACAGCCAGTTCGTTTCCACGGTCAGCTCGGTGGTGGCGGACGCGCTCAACGGCAAGGTTGCCGAGGCTGAGCAAAATCTGAGCACCGCGCAGAACGACTCGGCCGCGCAGCTTTCGCGCGCCGTCGATTCCGTTTCCAATGCGCGCGCGACCGTGAGCGGGTTGGCGGCATCCACCGAGGAGGCCCGCCAGAAGGCGCAGTCGGCGAAGGGCCAGCTAGAGCAGGCTCGTGCCGATGCCCAAACCGTGCAGGACCAGCTGCAACAGGTGAGCGACCTTTCCCTGACGCTGCAAAACAGCCTGGGCACGTTCACGTCGGTGGCCATGCCCGGCATGTCGAACACGAACCTGATGCTGTCCCAGGTGGCCTCGCAGGCGGCCGGGGCAGTCACTGATGCTTCCAACGCCATATCGGGTGCGCAGGGCACCGTTGATGCCGCGGCCGATCGTGCCCAAGGCGTGTTGGACATGAACACCGCCGTCATCGAGCAGCTGCAGATCGTGCACGACCAGATGCCCGACTCCGATCCGAACAAGGAGCAGCTGCGATTCGCCATCGATTCCCTGACCGCCCGCAACGCCGAGCTGCAGCGCGATTTGAACGACCTGAAGACGCTCAGCGGCGACGTGGACGCCACGGCCGCCAGCGTCGCGGCCGCTGCTAATACCGTCAATGCTGCCGCGCAAAACGCCATCACCGCTTCGGGGGCATACCAGCAGCAGCTGTTCGGGAGCGCCTTGCCGCAGGTGAGCAACGGTATCTCCCAGGTTGGCATCGCCGCCGCGAGCTTGAAGGGCGCCATCTCCAACCAGGGTTATCTTATCGACGAGACCTCGGGCGTGATTGACCAGCTGTCGGGGACGCTGCACGTGGCAAGCGACGCCATGGCGCAGACCGACGCGCTGCTGTCCAGCCTCGAGGGGACCATGCGCCAGGCGCGCAACGACGTGGGTCTGCTGGGAACGTCCTCCGCGGTGTCCGAGCTGATGGACAACGGGCGCATCGACCCCGGGAAGATCGCCGAGTTCATGCAGGCGCCCACGCAGGTGACCACCGAGAAGCTGTACCCGCTCAACGCCTACGGTTCGGCCATGGCCCCGCTGTTCATCAGCCTGAGCCTGTGGATCGGCACGTTGATGCTGTGCGTCATCTTGAAGCTGGAGGTCGATAAGGAAGGCGTGCCGGGCCTGACGGTGATGCAGGGCTATATCGGCCGCTGGCTGTTCTTCGCTTTGCTGGTGACCCTGCAGGCCGTGGTGTGCGTGGCGGGCTGTCTGCTCATCGGCGTGCAGGCAGCATCGGTGCCGGCGTTTTTCGCAACGGCTATCCTGCTGTCGCTTTCATATCTGTGCATCACGTATACGCTGTCATCGTCGTTCCAACATATCGGCATCGGCTTGTGCATCATCATGGTGTTCGTCCAGATTCCGGGCGGTACGGGTTTGTACCCGGTTGAGATGACCGACGCGTTCTTCCGCACGGTGTACCCCATGTTCCCGTTCACCTACGGCATCAACGCCTTGCGCGAGGCTATCGGCGGCTTCTACGGCACGCAGTGGCTGGGTTATTGCGGGGTGTTGCTGCTCATCGCGCTGTCCATGGCGCTCGTGGGCTTGTTCGTGCGACCGCATCTGACCAACCTCAACCGCCTGGTGGCGAAAGAGATTCAGCAAAGCGACCTGCTCAACGTCGAGGAGGCCTTGGTGCCCGAGCGACGTTACCGTATCGGGCAGCTTATCCGGGCATTGTCCGACCATGACGAGTTTCACAATGCGGTGCGCCAGCAGGCCGACACATTCCTGAGACATTATCCTCGCTTGAAGCGCGGCGCGCTCATTTTAGGCATCGCCGTGCCGGTGGCGGTCTCGGTGGTGTTCGCCGTGACCACTACCGAGAAGGTGGTCATTCTGACGGCATGGCTTATCTGGCTTGTCGTCCTTATCGGCTTCTTGCTGGGATTGGAGATGGTGCGCGACAACATCCAGCGCCAGGCGTCCATTGACAGCATGAGCGACGACGAGCTGCGCGGGCATCTGGCCGATCGGGGCAAGAAGGTGGTCAAGGAATTGGTGCCTGCCGCCATGTCGACGGCGCGCGTTTCGGTGCCCGTCGATCGTTCCGCCCGCGCGGCGGGCGTGTCCGTTCCGCTGCCGCCTGTGGGCGTGGCTGCCGACGACCTGGCGGACCGGCCCGCCTCGGCGTGCGGCGCCGAGTACGCCGGGCAGGGCGCTGCCCGCAAGCCGAAGGACGCTCCGGGTAAAGGCGCATCGCTGATGGACTTGGCGGCAAAGGGCAAACCGGCGTACTTCGACGGCCCGTTTTTGACCGACGAGGAGGTTCACGGCGAAAAGGGCGAGGGCGATGAGGAGCTGCTCGAGGCGGAGGTTCCCGCTCTTGAGCTGAGCGCCGAGGATCTTGAGGCGCTTGCGCAGCGCAAGGCCGAGCGCGGCAAGCACGGGAAGAAGCATAAGAAGCATAAGAAGAAGGGCGATTCGAAGAAGGGGGGCGGCCATGCGTAACGTGTTCAAGCTGTTCTCCTACGATATCAAGCACCTGTTCGGCAACGTGATAACCGTGGTCATCGTCTTGGGCCTGGTGTTCTTGCCGTCCATTTTCACGTGGTACAACGTCATCGCGTGCTGGAACGTGTTCGACAACACGGGCAACCTGAAGGTGGCCGTCGCCAATTCCGACGAGGGGTACCAAAGCGACCTGCTGCCCACGAAGATCAACGTGGGCGACAGCGTGGAATCGGCGTTGCGCGCCAACGACCAGCTTGACTGGGTGTTCACCGACGAGGAGGACGCCATTGACGGCGCGCGCTCGGGCAAGTACTACGCGGCCGTGGTCATCCCGCAAAGCTTCAGCTCCGACATGATGAGCTTCTACTCCGACGACGCCGAGCATGCCGAGCTTATCTACTACGAGAACGAGAAGAAGAACGCCGTGGCGCCGCGCGTGACCGATCAGGCGTCCAGCAAGGTTGCCGCCCAGGTGAACACCACGTTTGCCGAGACCATCTCCGATGTGGCCCTGGGGCTGATCGATTCGCTGGGGACGGTGGCCGACGATGCCGATGCGGCGGGGCGGGTGGCCAAGCTTTCGGGCACCATATCCTCGTCCGCCGACCAGATGCGCACCGCCGCCGACGTGCTCGAGTCGTACGCGAACCTGGCGGGGACGGCGCAGGCGCTCGTAGGAAGTTCCACTCAGCTTCTGGGCAACGCGCAAAACGCGGTAAAGGACGCGCAGCAGCAGGCCTCGGGGGCGAAAAGCGGCGCCGAGACCATCGGCGATGCGCTGACGACGTCGGTTTCGTCCTTGTCCGATGCCTTGGCCCAAAGCTCCGACGGCTTCAACCAGGTGCCCGCGGCCATCGATAAGGTATATGCGCAGGTGGATGCCGATAAGGCCAACGCCGCGCAAAGCCTTCGCGACCAGGCGGCGGATGTGGATTCCCAGATAGAGCGCTATCAGCAGCTCATCGAGGTGCTTGAATCCATAAAGCCGCAGCTCGACGAGCAGTATCGCCCCGCGGTGGATGCCGTGGTGTCGCAGCTGAACACGTCCATATCCTCGCTTGGGAAGCTGCGTGACAGTCTGACCTCGGCGGCGGACAAGATAGCCACGGGCAATGATCCGGAATCCGCGTCCCGCGCCGATATCCAGGCGAAGCTCGACGAGGCGAAGGCGAACGCCGACAAGCTGAAGAACGACTACGAGAACAACCTGAAGCCGGGTCTTGAGAGCTTGGCGAGCTCGGTGGCGCAGGCGGCTCAGTCGCTTTCGGCGCGCGCTTCGCAGCTTTCCGGCGTGGGCGACGGCCTGAACGGCGCCGCGTCCTCGGTGGCGTCCGATCTTGCGGGCGCGCAGAGCGCCATTCGCGCCATGTCCGATGAGCTGCATGGGTCGGCCGACAAGATGACAGCGTTGTCCCAACGCGTCAACGAGGCGTTGGCCAGCGGAAACGTGGAGCAGCTGAAGCAGATCATCGGATCGGACCCCGAGGCGCTTGCCAAGGCGGTGTCCGCCCCTGTGGGGGTGGAGCGCATCGCCGTGTTCCCGGTTGAGGACTTCGGCTCGGCCATGGCGCCGCTGTACACCACGCTGGCGCTGTGGGTGGGGTCGTTGCTGATCATGGTCCTGCTGAACCCGGTTCCCTCCGAACGCGCCAAGCGCGAGGCAGGGCTGGTCGAGCCCAAGTCCTGGCAGTTGTTCTTCGGCCGCTACGGTGCGCCGTTCGTACTGGCCTTCATGCAGTCGACGGTGGTGTGCCTGGGCAACATGCTGTTCGTGGGGGTCCAGGTTGCCAACCCGCTGCTGTACCTTGTGTGCTTCTGGACGGCGGGCTTCGTGTTCAGCTTCATCATCTACACGCTGGTGTCGCTGTTCGCCAACCTCGGCAAGGCGCTTGCCGTGCTGCTGCTCATTATCTACGTGACCGGCGGCGGGGGCAGCTTCCCCTTGCAGCTGCTGCCCGGCTTCTTCCAGGCGGTCAGCCCGTTTTTGCCGGCGACGCACGTCATCAACGCCATGCGTGCGGCGAGCATGGGCGTGTACCAGAACGATTTCTGGGTGCAAATCGGCATAACGCTTGCCTTCATCGTGCCGTTCGTGATCATGGGCATCCTGCGGCCGGTGCTCTCGCGCTTTACGTATTGGTTCGTGGAGCAGGTGGAGAAGTCGAAGGTGGTTGCCTAGACGGCGGCCTTCGGAAAGGCTGGTTTCTCGGGGCGCGGTCCGGTTTCGGGCCGCGCCCTTTTCATGTACGCGCGTGCGTTCCGCCCCGTTCGGCGGTTCGCCTTGCCTTGCGGCGGGGTTCTGATCGCGGGTCAGCGGCCCGTTGCGCGCTGCATGGAGTATAATCATGAGTAGGTTCAACACGGTGCGTTACCTGCTTGAACGACGGCAGCGTAACGGTTGGGTCCGAAAGCAAGGCGCCAAGGGGCAAGCCTTGCGCATCCGGCGGTCTGCCGCCGGTTTCAAGCCCGCGCGGCGGGGTGCCGCTGGGCGCTTTTGAGGAAAGGAGCCCGTTATGATGTTCCGTCATGTCATGGTCCCCTACGATGGGTCCGATCACGCGAAGAACGCTCTGAACTACGCCAAGGACCTGGTTGCCGGCGATGCCAACGCCAAACTGTCCGTGGTGCATGCCGTTCCGTCCAGCTACATGGGCGTGGACCGCATGGGAACCGACGGCGCGCTTGACGGCGTGCCTTACGGCATGCTGGATTACGAGGAGTATCAGGGCGTGGTCAAGCGCGTGCTCGACGAGGCGCAGAAGCGCGTTGCCGAGGATCTGGGCGATGCTCTGGCCGATCTGGGCGACCGTGCCCAGGTGGAGGCCGTCGCCGGCGCTTCCCCTGCCGATGCGCTGTCTCGTTACGCCGAGGAGCATGATTGCGACCTCATCGTCATGGGCCGTCGCGGTCTGGGCGCCATCCGCGGCATGCTGGGCAGCGTCAGCTTCGGCGTGCTGCGCGCAACCGATGTGCCGGTGCTCACGGTGAAGTAGCTTCCGCCCGTTGTTTTAGCTGATCGGCCGCTCGCAACGCTTGTCGTTGCGAGCGGCTTTTCGCGTTTTTCGGGGCGTTTCGCTAAGCTGCTTGCGGTCCCAGCGCCCAGCGCACCAGCATCTTACCGGCAACGACGCCCAGCACGCAGGCCGCCAAGCTGCCGAGCGCATAGGCGCCGCCTATGGCGTATTCGCCGCGTTCGAGCAGCCCGAGCGTTTCAAGCGAGAAGGTGCTGAACGTGGTGAAGCCGCCGCACAGGCCGGTTTTCAGGAACAGCACGGCGTTTGCGGGCAGCATGCCGGGGCGGACGCTGGCCGCTTCCACCACGGCGCCGATGACCACGGCTCCCGTGAAGTTGATGATGAAGGTGATAAGCGGGAATTGCCCCTGATAGGGGAGCAGTCCAAGCAGATAGCGTGCGATGGCTCCGCAAAAACCGCCTGCTCCGACGCATAATGCCGCGATCATGGCACTTCCTTTCCAATGCGTGTTCTTCG
>JAUNWR010000013.1:25391-33178 GCA_030540215.1 Coriobacteriia bacterium
TCTTCGGGTTCGTATTGTAGTGCAATCTGTTACCGCGTGCGTTGGTTGCTAGACTGGACGGGAACGAAAGGAGCTGACCATGGCGGATGAGATGATGGATAAGGACCCGGCTTCGACGCAGGTGGGATCGGCGGAGGCGAGCATTGCCCCGGCCGATGTGCGTGCGGCGCATGATATGGCGGCGTTCGTGCAGGAGTGCCCGAGCATGTTCCATACGGCGGCGGCCGTGCGGCGGCGTTTGGATGAGGCCGGTTTCGCCTATCTGCCCGAAAGCAAGCCGTGGGAGGTTCGGCGCGGCGGGCGCTACTATACTGTGCGCAACAACTCGAGCATCGTCGCGTTCAAGGTCGGCGCGCAGCTTGACGCGTATCGCTTCCAGCTCACGGCGTCGCATTCCGATTCCCCCACATATAAGGTAAAGGCGGCTCCCGAGCTTTCCGGGCCGTCGGGTTATTTGCGCTTGAACGTGGAAGCATATGGCGGCGTGATGGACCATACCTGGTTCGACAGGCCCTTGTCCGTGGCGGGCCGCGTGCTGGTGCGTTCGGGTAACCGCGTGGAAAGCCGCCTGATCGCGCCTGATGCGGACCTGCTCATCATTCCTCGCGTGCCTATCCACCTTGATCGCGAGGCGAATTCCCGCTTCTCCCCGAACCGCGCCATCGATCTGTGCCCGGTCATGTCGGCTGGGGCGCTTCAGCCTGGGTCCTTCGACAAGCTCATCGCCCAGGAGGCGGGCGTCGCGCCCGAGCAGGTGCTGGCGCGTGACCTGTTCCTGGTGAACCGTCAGCAGCCTTCCGTGTGGGGCTGGGGCAACGAGTTCATAAGCGCTCCGCGCCTGGATGACCTGGGGTGCGCCTACGTTTCGCTTGCCGCATTCCTGGCCGCGGGCAACGACGATGCCGTCTCGGTGTTCTGCTGCTTCGATAACGAGGAAGTGGGCTCGAACACCAAGCAGGGTGCCATGTCCACGTTTTTGCGCGACTGCCTTGAGCGCGTGAATGCGGGGCTTGGGTTCACGCCTGGGCAGCTGCGGTGCGCGCTGGCGAAGAGCATGCTGGTCAGCTGCGACAACGCCCATGCCGTCCATCCGAACCGCCCCGAGCTCTACGACGAGGGCAACCGCGTCATGCTCAATCGCGGCCTCGCGGTGAAGGAGGCGGCGAATCAGAAGTATTGCACCGACGCGTTCAGCCGTGCGGTGTTCTGCGCGATATGCCAGGATGCGGGCGTGCCCCTGCAGCGTTTCGCGAATAGAAGCGACATGCCGGGCGGGTCGACGCTTGGGAATTTGTCGAATATGCAGGTGAGCATGCATGCCGTCGATGTGGGTCTGCCTCAGCTGGCCATGCATTCCAGCTACGAGACGGCGGGCGTCGCGGATATCGCCTTGGGAACCGCCGCGTTGGGGGCGTTCTACAACGCCGACGTGCGCATCGAGGACGCCGATTTCGCGGAGCTGTGCCTGTAGGGGCGTTGGGCGCATGGCTTGATCGGCGGCTGCAAGGATGCCGATTATGAGATGACGGTTGCGTTAATGGACATATTGCTGCAAGATGGGGTGTTGCGCGTGAGCGAAACAGGTTCGCGCGCAATCACGCAATCCATGAAACGATTGGAGCATTTTGCAGCAACCATCCGTCGGCGCCGGCGCGCCTTGCGTTCATATCATCACTGATTCAGCTTCTGACCTGGTACAAGGCGAGCTTGAGGGCATAAGCGCCGTCGTGCCGCTTTCCATCGCGTTCGGCGATGAGGAGTACTTGGACGGCGTGAACCTGTCGCATGACCGGTTTTACGAGAAGCTGGTGGAGTCCGATGAGCTTCCGCGCACTAGCCAGGTGACGCCGTTCGCGTTCTCGCAGGTTATCGAAGGCGTGCTCGGCGCGCCCGATGCTGGCGGCTCCGATGAGGCGGTGGTCATCACGCTGTCCGCGAAGCTGTCGGGCACGCATGAAAGCGCGCTTGCCGCAGCGCAGGCGTGGGGAGGCCGCGTGCGCGTGGTGGATTCCACGAACGTGACCATTGGGCAGAAGGCCCTGGCGGCATATGCGGTGCGTTTGGCGAAGCAGGGCATGTCGGCGGCCCAGATCGCCTCCGAGCTCGACGATGCGAAGGGCCGCATCCGCTTGGTCGCGCTGCTTGATACGTTGGAGTACCTGCAAAAGGGCGGCCGCATCTCCAAGACGGCGGCCTTCGCCGGCGGCGTGCTGTCCATCAAGCCCGTGGTCGCCATCCAGGACGGCGCCGTCGCGGTGCTCGGCAAGGCGCGTGGTTCGAAGAAGGGCAACAACCTGCTCATCCAGCAGGTGAAGGAGGCCGGCGGCATCGACTTCGACATGCCGTTCTTCTTGGGCTATACCGGCTTGGGCGATGATCTGGTGCGCAAGTACATCGAGGATAGCCGCGAGTTGTGGGAAGGCCACGTGGAAAGCGTGGGCTACTCCACCGTGGGCGGCACCATCGGCACGCACGTAGGACCGGGCGCCGTGGCGCTCGCGTTTTTCGCCAAGCAGTAGCGCGCCGCCGTCAGGCATTTTGCCCCGGCATCGTAACCGTGCGGTTACGATGCCGGGGCTTTTTTATCTGCGGCAGGGCACGGAATGCGATCGGCGATAGCCGGAACCTTTTTGCGGCTGTTTTGGTAGCATATGCCTCCATACGCGTATGACCTGCTGTTTTAGTGGTATTACCCACGATATTCCGTATGTTGTGCGAGGGGGTTGCAATGAGTCCGAGCATTGAGCAGCTTGATCGTTTCGTCAGATCGGCTCGTGCGGGTTCCTACAGCGCCGCTGCGCAGGAGCTGTACGTTTCCCCGCAAACCGTTTCGAAATCCGTCCACGACATGGAGCACAAGCTCAACATCGTGTTGTTCGAGCCGACGGGGCGCCGCCTGCGCCCCACTGCCCGTGGGGCGCAGGTGCTCCATCGTGCCTCCAAGGTTCTCGAGGGGGTGGACGATATCCGGCGCATCTGCGGCGACGGCGGCCTGTCGGGCGCGGCGGGGGCTTCCCGGTTGCGCGTTGCGGTGGCCAGCTCCCCTTTGCGTGGCAGTGTGATGACTGAGCGCGATTTCCGCGGTTTCCGGCGCTGCTGCCCGCACGTTGCGCTTGACGTGTCGTTTCTTTCCAGCGGTTCGTGCTTGTCGGAGCTGGAATCCGGTGTGGTGGACGCGGCGGTGGTGGCGGGACGTCCGGGGGCCGAGGGGCTTGTGTCGGAGCGCGTGGGTACGGTCGAGTTGCGTTTGCTGGTGTCGCGCGGGCACGCGTTCGCCTCACGCAAATCGCTTGCCCTTGCCGACCTGGAAGGCGCCCTGCTTGCCGAGCCGTATGATTCCAGCTTCCTTAAGGCGACGGTGCTTGAGCTTCTTTCCCGGCATGGCGTGCGTCCGCGCATGGCGTCGCTGGAGATGTCGGCGGCGCGGCATCATGGCTTTCTCCATGAAGACGGAGGGGTGGTGCTTGTGGTCTGCGATGGTCGCTATCCCGAGCAGTTCTCGGATGTGGAGGCGGTGCCGTTCGCGGAAGGGGAGGGCATGGAGCTGCCCGCGTACCTTGCATGGCGACAGGAAGCGGACGCTGCGCGGATGGGCACTTTGGCGGAATGTTTGCGTGGCTCGAGGTAACGGCCCGGGGCGGGCACGCCGATCAGGTGCGCTCACCCCGGGTTTTTCGCGTTTTGGAGGCGTATGGCCGCGGTGTGAACGGGTGCCGGCAAAGCGGCTACCTTGATTGCGTCGTTTCCCCTTCCTTGTCGGTTATCGTGTCGGCAAACGGTCGAAATGGCCTCTTCCCCGGGTAAATAGTGCGGTTTAACGAGCAAATTACACTATCTGGGTGATGGAATACCCCCGTTGTTTTCGATATGGTTACCGTTAGAAAGCAAGGGATAAACGCTTAAGGAAAAGGGAGGGCCTGTGAATACGAAGACGAAGCGTCGCATGATGGCGGTAACCGGCATCATCGTCATCGTGCTGGTCGTGATCTTGGCCGTCGTCGGCGGCTCCGGTGCTGCCAAGTCCGCCACCGTCGCCGACGCCGTTGCGGGTAAGTATGCAGACCAGAAGATCCAAGTGACGGGCAATGTGGTGGAGAACTCCTACACCACCAACGACAACGTGCTCACGTTCGCCATCTACGACAAGGACGGAAACCCCGGCGATCAGCTCGAGGTGCGCTACGAAGGGGGCGTGTCGGCCACGTTCGGCAACGACGTGACCGCCATCTGCACAGGCAAGATCGCCAACGACGGCGTGCTGCATGCCACCGAACTGGTGACGAAGTGCCCCTCGAAGTACGAGAACGCCTCGAGCGCGTTGAGCGTCTCGCGCCTGCTCGAGTACGGCGACCAGGTCGTCGACAAGCCGGTGAAGGTTTCCGGCACCGTGCAAACGGGCTCCCTGAAGGCCGCCGGCGCGGGCGAACGCTTCGTGCTGGCCGACCCTGATTCCGGCAAGACGCTGCCCGTCGCGTTCGACGGCGCGCTGTCCGACGAGATCGCGGAAGGCAGCTCGCTCGTGGTCACCGGCAGCCTTTCCGCCGACGGCAAGTTCGCCGCCACCGATGTTGCTCTCGCGGGTTAGGAAGAGGTTTCACGTATGTCGACTATCGGCCTTATGGGCCTGCTGGTGGCGTTCGCCGGCGTGGCCGTATCGGTGCTGTGCCTGCTTGCGGGCGCGATTTTGGGGCGCAAGGGGGGAAGCTCGCTTGGCGAGACCCTGACATGGGACGGGCATATCGCCTCCATCCTGACCACGGCGGCGCTCACCGTATGCTGCGGCATCCTGGTGTACTGCTTCTTCGCGGGCGATTACTCCATCGAGTACGTGCTCAAGCAGCACAGCAACGCCGAAGGCACGCTCGGCTGGCTGTTCAAGCTGTCCGGCCTGTGGGCCGGCCGCGAGGGCTCGCTGCTGTTCTGGGCATGGCTTATCAGCGTATTCAACTCCGTGGTGGCCATTCGCGACCTGAAAAGCCCGCGCAAACTGGATTCCATGGCGCTTATGGTGTCGCAGCTGGTGCTGGCGGCGTTCGTGGGCGTGCTGCTGTTCAGCGAGAGCAACATGCCGTTCACGGTCACTCCTCAGAAGTACTACAACGCCGACGGTTCGCTGACCAACGCGGCAAGCATGCTGGGCATGAACTCGCTTCTGGAGCATTGGGCCATGGCCATCCATCCGCCCACCTTGTTCGTGGGCTATGCGGGCTTGACCATCCCGTTCGCCTACGCCATCGCTGCGCTCATCGTGAACGACCCGTCCAGGGAATGGGTGGTGCGCAGCCAGCGTTATGCCCTGTTCTCGTGGCTGTTCCTGGGTGTCGGCATCGGCCTTGGCGCCGTGTGGGCCTACGTGGTGCTCGGCTGGGGCGGCTATTGGGGCTGGGACGCCGTGGAAAACGCCAGCCTGCTGTCGTGGCTGGTGGGCGTGGCGCTCATTCATAGCTTCACCGTGTACCGCCAGCGCGGCGCGTTCAAGCGTTGGAGCGTCATGTGCGCCTGCATCACGTTCGCGTTCGTCATCGTGGGCACGTTCATCTCCCGTTCGGGCCTGGTGCAGTCCGTGCACGCCTTCGAGGGCGACCCGGTGTCGCTTGTGCTGTTCGGCGCGCTCATCGTCGTGGCGCTGCTGGCTGGCATCGTGGGCCTGGTCGTTCGTTGGAAGAGCTTCGGCCCGGCAGCCGACGGCTCCGACGAGGTGGAGAACCTGCTGTCCAAGGAAGGCGCCTACTACTTCAACAACGTCATCATGGTGGTGTTCGCCACGTTGCTGGCGTACCTGACCGTGTCCTCGGCGCTGCCTGAGTTCCTGCCGTTCGGCGGTCAGACCGTGTCCTCGGGCACGTTCAACGCCATCGCCCGCCCGCTGGGTGTGGTGTACCTGGCCATTCTTGCGGTGTGCCCGCTGTTGGCCTGGGGCAAGACGCTGCGCTCGAAGTTCCTGAAGCAGGCGCGCATCCCCGCCATCTGCGCGCTGGTCCTGTTCGCGGTGCTGGCGGTGTACTGGGCCACGTACCTGGTGCCGAGCTACAACGCCATCATCGCCGCAGGCGGCACCGCCGCCGAGGAGCTGGCAAGCGATGGCCCTGCTTGGTATTACAACGGCCTTGCGCTTGTGGGCTTCTTCGTGGCAAGCGTGCTGCTGTTCAACTCGCTGTTCATGTTGGGTCGCATCGCGCGCTCGTACAAGGAGTCGCATAGCTGCGGCGCCGTGGCGGCCTTCGGCGGGTGCCTGCGCAATCGCCCTGCAAGCTTCGGCGGCTTCCTGTCGCACGCGGCCATGGCCGTGATCCTGATCGGCCTGATCGGCTCGTCGATGTACGTGACGGAGAAGGTCGCCTACATCGGCTACGATGAGGCCACCGACACCGCTTCGGAGACCTTCCAGATCAAGGACTATACGCTTGAGTACGTGTCCAACTCCGTGACCGAGGTGAACAACGGCGACGTCATCATGTACACCGTGAACTACGATGCCTACAAGGACGGCGCCTTCATCGGCCAGGTCAGCCCGAGCGTGCAGCTGGCGCAGAAGACTCAGCAGCAGAAGCTGGTCGCGAGCGTCATCTCGCTGCCAACCGAGGATCTGTTCGTGGTGTACCGCGGCGTGAACAACGACGGCGCGTTCTCCATGGATGTGCGGGTCAATCCGCTCATCTCGCTGGTGTGGGCGGGCTTCGGGCTGCTCATGGTCGGCGTGTGCGTGGCGACGGCGGGCCGCAGGCGCGCCAGCCGCAAGCTCACCGACGAGCAGCGTGCAGCCGCCGATGAAGCATCGGGCGAATCGGCGGAGAGCGCGGCATAGGCGCCCGAAGCCGGCGCGCCGCTCGCGCGGCGATCGCGTTTTGCGTTAGACTGGCGTGCAAAGTGCTCGCACGCATCCAAGATGCAGGGGAAGGGGGGCCGATGGAGGAAACGGCTGCCATCAGGACAAGGAAGCTGTCGAAGGTGTTCGGCACGCGCAAGGCGGTGGACAAGGTGTCCATCGAGGTTCCGCAGGGGGCGTTCCTTTCCATATTCGGCCCCAACGGCGCCGGCAAGACCACGCTGCTGCGCATGCTGTCTACGTTGACGCGCCCGACCGACGGCTCGGCAAGCCTTATGGGCATCGACCTGCGGGAAGACCCCGAAGCTGCCCGCGGGCGCATCGGCCTTATCTCGCATAACGCCATGCTCTATCCCGACCTTACCGCCGAGCAGAACCTGCTTCTGTATGCGAAGCTCTATGGCTTGGCGGATCCGCAGGCGCGTGTGATGGAGCTGCTCGAGGCAGTCGAGCTGAAGCATCGCCGCCTTGACGTGGTGCGCACGTTCTCGCGCGGCATGACGCAGCGCCTGTCCATCGCCCGCGCCCTTATCCACGACCCCGACGTGGTGTTTTTGGACGAGCCGTATTCCGGCCTGGATCCGCATGCCGTGGATATCTTCGATCAGCTGATCGAGAAGCAGCGCGAAGGCCGAACCTTCGTCATGGTGAGCCATGATCTGCGCAAGGGCTTCGACATGTGCACGCATGCGCTGGTGCTGGCGCGCGGGCGCGTGGTGACGTTCGGGGCGAAGGACCAGCTCGATTTCGACGAGTTCTCCGAGCTGTACCGCTCAACGGTGGGAATGGGGGTGTCGTAAATGGCGCGTAAGCCAAGCACGGGCGCCGATCGGGCGCGCGCCGGTCAGGTGGCCCTGAGCGTGCCCAGCACGTTCGCCCAGTATAAAACCCTGCTTGCGAAAGACCTGCAGCAGGAGTTCCGCACCAAGGAGATGCTCACGTCCATGGGCATCTACGCGCT
>JAUNWR010000099.1:0-5229 GCA_030540215.1 Coriobacteriia bacterium
GGTTCTTGATCTGCTCGAGGTAGGCCTCGAACTGCTCCTTGGACAATTTGCTCATGTGAACCCTCCTTAAGGTTACCTAAGCGCTTACCTTGTTGAACTGCAGTTTGTCGGCTTTCGCTTCCTCGCCGCAGCTCAGCTTGTGTCTTCATTTTGCGTCGTGCCCCGGGTTGCGTCTAATGCAATCGGCATCCCAAAACCACGTCGATTCATAACCTGCATCTATACATACTGAACAATCTGGGGAGATGGTATGTAGGTTCAGGGGATTGGTTTTGCTCAATTCGTTGAAATTGACTATTTGAAACGAATTAAAATACCCAAATCACAGGGCATGTGTAAACGGTTCATAGCTTGCTTCTTTGCTATGATGCGAACTGATAGACACCATCTATGAACGATTCGGCAAATAGCATTGACAAGCGCGTATGCTGCCTCATCGTTGGTCAAGTATGAATGGATCGCGTTTTCCTCCATTGGCTTTTCGGACTCGAAATTGGGTCAGAATCGAAATACTGTGGTGTAGCTTTACAGTTTCAGGGTGGGTTTGCGGTTTGCGGCTCGGTATCATTGTCTTAGCAAGATGCAGATGACGGATCTTTTGTAAGGGGGTTTGCATGGATTTCCGTCTTAGCGAGGCCGATCGCGTGCTCATCGATCATGTGCGCAAATTCGGCGTTAAATATTTCAATCAAGATACGGTCGCGCAATGGCGCTCGGATATGGGCTTGCCTGATGAGGTGGTGCGCGATTTCGTGAACCTCGATTTCAACGGGTTCGGCGTCATCCACCGCCGCGATCATGTGCAATACGATATGTTGGCGCAAGTGCTCGTGCTTGAGGAGCTCTCCCGCATATCCGGCACCACGCTGCCGTTCCAAAACGACTTCCTGCAGTTGCAGATCCTCGAGGCGTTCGCCAGCCCGGCGCAAACCGATTCCATTCGCATGGAATATCAACATACGGGGCGTTTGGCGTTCGCGTTCGCGGTGTCCGAGCCCTCTGCCGGTTCCGACACCATGAGCATGAGCACGCATGTGCGCACCGTTGACGGCGTGCTGGCTATGAACGGTGAGAAGCTGTTCGTCAACAACGGTGAATACGCACCGGCGTTGCTTGTCGCAGCCATTGACGAGGACGCGCCTCAAGTCGGCGGGCACCCCGCGCTGTCCATGTGGATGATCCCTTGTTCCGCTCCCGGCATCACGGCAGTGCCCGAGGACAAGATCGGCCAGGAGATGCTTCCGTTCGCGCATATCCAATTCGATAACGTGCGGCTTGATGAGAGCTGGCGGCTTTCCGGTCCGGCTCGGGGCTTCTCCCAGCTTCTTGCCTTCTTCGAGTATGGACGCGTCTTCGCTTGCGCAACCGCTTTGGGGCTGGCGCAGGCGGCCATGGACGATGCGGTCAAGTGGGCGGGGGAGCGCAAGGCCTTCGGGAAGAGCGTGTCCGAGTTCCAGCAGGTGCAGGAGATGCTCACCGATATGGAGGTGAAGCTCGTCAACATGCGGCATTTGGTTTACAAGGCCGCATGGGAATTCGATCATGGGTGTCACGAACGCCTGACCGTTGCCCTTATGAAGCGCTATGTGCCCCGCGCCGCCACCGAGGTTGCCAGCGATGCGATGCAGATCCTCGGCGGGCGAGGATACACTACCCATGAGCGCATCAGCTCGATTTGGCAAGACTGCCGCGGTTTCCAGATCGCCGAGGGCACCGATCAGATCATGGTCTACATCGCCGCTCCGCTTATCATGGCCAAATACGCTTCAGATATCGAAGGTTAGCGGTTTGCTACATATATATGTTCAATAGCAAGGAGCGGGCGTTGGCCTGCTCCTTATTTGTGCAAGCGCCCAACCGTTCGCTGGTTCATTCGGCTCGATAGCGGTTATCCGATGCTGCTCATCGGTGCTCATGTCTACTGATTCCTGTTTCTATGAATTGCAACCCGTAATCTATAGAAATGAGCGAAAAACCTATGCAAAACACTCGCATGAAACATCAAACGATAGACAGTATCTATAGACCGATGGACAAATCTGAAATACTGACCGTAACCTTATATGCAGATTCGGCGGATTATACTTAGCGAATTTGTTCTTGGATCGGCAACGCTTTATGGAGTTAATCCAAGACGCTTTCCGCTTTGAGGGAATTCTGGCCCCCTCAAAGCGGGAGCGATCGTCTTGCTTTTCAACTAAGGAGGAAGAAAGTGGGCGAAACCGCAAAGTACACGGATAAGATGAGCGTGCGTCACATTCTCATCGTTATCTCGGGCATCATGATCACGTTCGGATGCTCGGCTCTGGTCTTCTCGACCTGGAGCGCATTCCAGGCAGTCGTGCCTGAGCAGTTGGGCGTCGACACGGCTACGTGGGCGCTCTACATCACCGTTCTGTATCTTGCCGAGGCTTTCTCGGCACCGTTCATCGGCAAGCTGCTGGCTAAGACCGACATCCGCATCGTGCTTTCCGCATCCGCGCTGCTCGTCGGCCTCGGCTTCATCCTGATTTCCATCGTGAAGACCCTTTGGATCTTCTACGTTGCCGGTCTTATGATGGGCCTTGGCGAAGTCGGTCTGCTGTGGCTGGCCGTCCCGACGCTGTGCAACAAGTGGTTCAACAAGAACTCCGGCACCATCATCGGCGCCTGCATGGCCTTTACCGGCATCGGCGGTGCCATCTGGCTGCAGGTGTTCAACGCCCTGAACGCTTCCGGCATGGACATCTGGACCATCTACATGATCTGGGGTATTGCTGCTCTGGTCACCTCCCTGCCGTTCACCCTGCTGTGCATCCGCTCCACTCCCGAGGAGTGCGGGTGCCTGCCCTATGGCGCTCCGCAGACCGCTTCCGGCAAGCCTGCCGGCCTGGATGCCGGTAAGGCTATGAAGTCCGTCGCCTTCTACGCTGTGTTCCTGCTGGCTGGCATCATCAACCTGCTGACCATCGTCGCTCAGCAGTTCCCGAAGTACACCAAGTCCCTCGACGACGGCACCGGCACCATGCTGGCCGTGGGCGTCACCATGGCAACCGTCATGATGGCTTCCCAGGCTGTCTGCAAGCTTGCCCTGGGCGTGTGCGCTGACAAGAACTCCAAGGTCAGCTTCCTGGCCGCTTGCGCAACCGGCATCATCGGCGTTCTGCTCGTGTGGTTCGGCACCGGCTCCACCATGGTCCTGTACGCTGGCGCCGCCGTCTACGGCTTCTTCTTCGCCAGCTGCGTCGTGCTCGTGCCTATCCTGGTCCGTCAGCTGTTCGGCCAGCGCGAGTACCCCGAGATCTACTCCCGCGTGTCCATGTTCGTCAACATCGTGGGTGCTATCGGTGCTCCGTTCTGGGCTCTGTTCGGCAAGAACTACCCGATGCTGTTCACCGTCGCCATCGTTCTGCTCGTCGTCGTCCTGCTGCTCGGCATCTTCTGCTTCAGCAAGATGAAGGGCCTGCAGGAGCAGTGGACCGAGTAATCGGCTTTCGCTGAAATCGGTACAGGCTTCGGTAAAACCCGCAGCTTACAGAAAAGGCCGCCCGTTTGGGCGGCCTTTTTCAGTGTTTGGAATCCCATTCGAAGCTTCGGGTGAACTCGATGAAGTTCTCGACCGCCCGCGTCTTATAGGAAGCCGTCTTAAACGTCAAGCATACCGTGTGGAAGTCGTCATCGACTTGGGTGAGCTTCTTGGTTATAAGCTCGCGAAAAGGGGAGAGGCCGATCGTGTTGAGCGCCAGCCCCACGGTCCCCGTGGTGCTGTCCACCATCGAACCCAAGGTGATCTCATCGTTGGCGCTTGTGTGATACGGCGTGATACCGTGGGTTTTCATGAGTCGGGCAACCTCGGCGCCTATAGGCGTGTTCGCCGGGTAGGTGATCACCTCGCGTCCGCGCAGGTCTTCAAGCTTGAGGTTCTTGCTCCATGCAAGCTTATCGCTTCGATGCACCACGGCTACGAGCTGCTGTGTGAGCACGGGGACGAAGGTGAGGTTGGGCTTGTCGGGCACATAGGCGGTGAAGGCAAGCTCGTAACGATCGTTCTCCAGGTCTTCGATCAAGGGAAGCGTTAAACCTTGGAAGACGTTGACTTGAGCGCTTCTGCCATATGTCTCGCGGTAGCCCTTGATAAGCGCGGGGAGATAGTCGCTCTGAATGGTGTAGATGGCCCCGATATCGATGCTTCCCGTCGGAGAGCCCGCATGCTCCTTTGCTAGGGCAATGCCCTTCTCAAGGGCGTTGAGCGCCTCTGTCGCGTATTCGTAGAATTCGGCTCCGTAGCGCGTAAGCCTGATGGTTCGCCCCTCGCGTTTGAACAGGGGGATGCCAAGCTCCTTTTCCAGCTGCGAGATCGAATTCGAGAGCGTCGGCTGCGAGATGAACAGCTCCTCGGCAGCATGGGTGTAGTGCTTAACCTCGGCTAACTTGCGAAAATAGTACAGCTGTGACAGGTTCATTGGTCCCTCCGGCTTGTAGCGTTCGCGTGAGAGCTTACAGCTAACTTTAATGCATTGCTATGTTTATGCACGGCGAATATCGGTGGGTGCAGGATTGTTTCTTGTGTCAACGCGAAAAACCGCCCCGAAGGACGGCTTTCCGCACAAGCTGAAGGCAAGCGCTTAGGCTTGAACCCTGGAACCGGCCCAAAGGAGTTTCCGGTTCCAGGAGAGTAATGCTTAGTCGAAGGTGTACTCGATCTTGCCGCCGTGGTTCTGGCACTCGCGGGCGATCGTGATGCGCTGCACGCAGGGAGCGCCTTCCTCAAGCCACATGGCGCGGCAGTCGCGATACAGACGCTCGGTGGGGCCGTAGGGGCAATCCTCGAAGTAGCCGTCGCCGCCGAAAATCTCGAGCATCTCGTCGGACACCAGCTTGACGGTGTCGATGGAGAACAGCTTGCAGATAGCGGCCTTCTCGGTGACGTACTCGTTGTGCGGGTTCTTGTTGAAGTCGCGAGCGAAATCGTAGATGGCGCAACGCAGAACATGGATCATCTTCTGCATGTCGGCGATCTTGGCCTTGATCATCTGACGGGAAGCGATCGGCTTGCCGAAGGTGATGCGGTCGTTAGCGCGCTTGAGGGAAATCTCGAGCATGCGCTGGGCCATGCCAAGGTTGGACATGGCGATGTGCACGCGGGAGACGGACAGGGAGTGGATGGCGATCTCCATGCCCTGTCCCTCCTTGCCGAGCAGGTACTTCGGCTCGAGCACCAGGTTGGTGAACTTCAGGCCTGCATGGCCG
>JAUNWR010000100.1:0-1290 GCA_030540215.1 Coriobacteriia bacterium
CTCGATGATCTCCAGGCCGTTCGACTCGAGATAGGCCTCGATGTCGTGGTTGGCGCCGGGGTGGAAGTTCAGCAGGTACTCGCCCACGATAAGCACTTGGGGACGCCGGTTCGCACGATCGTAGCGAACGGTCCCCATGATGGCGATGGCCTGCTTGAAGCCGTTGACGGCGCCGCGGACGCCGTGCTTGCGCATGCCCGTCATGACGCATTCTATGGCCTGGTCGAACGCTTTGTTTGCGGCGCCGGGCTCGAGCTCGTAGGGCCGCATCTTGCGCAGCAGATCTTCGAGCGCGTCGATCATGGGCAGGCCGAACGCGATGCGGATGGCGCTGCCAAGCGACATCTTGAAGCCCGGGTGCATGTTGTGGGCGTCCTTGTCATCGTTGGTGATGATGGGGACGTAGCCGTAGCCGGCGTCGTCGAGCGCCTTGCGCAGCAGCGCCGCGTAATGCGTCAATCGGCAATCGCCGATGTATTTTCCGGTGCCGATGGCGACGGTATGCGGGTCCCATTTTCCGCTGTCGAGCGCGGCGAGGGCTTCGCCGATGGTCATTTGCGCGGGGAAGCAGATGTCGTTATGGACATATCGTTTCCCCAGCTCGATGGCTTGTTCCCGGCCGATGGCAAGCGAGACGGCCTGTGCGCCCTGACGAGCGAACGCCGCGGACATGAGCAGGGAGAACGCGTGTGAGGTGTTCGGCACGAGGATGGTCTTGATGCGTCGGTCGGCCTTGGCGTACTTGACGGGGTAGGGGTCGGGCAGCGGATGGGCATCGGCGGGCGTCGAAGGGCAGGCGGACGCGCTGCCCGTGAAGGTTCCGGTCGCGTTTTCTCCGGCGCGCTCGATGGCGGCCTGACGCGCGCGGCGTTCGTCGACGGTTTCGATGAACGAGCGCACGCGGATGCGCAGCGGCCCGGCGACGTCGGATTCGTCGAGCTTGAGGATAAGCGGCTGCTTGCCGGAGCGCTCCTTCATAAGGCGGCAGATCTCGTCGGAAAGGTAGGCATCATGGCCGCAGCCGAAGCTGACGAGCTGCACGTATTCGAGCGCGGGGGAATCGGCGGCGATGACGGCGCTGGCGAGCATGCGCTGATGGAAGTTGTTCACGATGTCGATGCGGCTTGCCGATAGGTCGACGTCCGCGATTCCGGGGACGGCGTCGGGCGGGAGCACGAAATGCCCCATGTCGGAGAGCATTTTGGGTAGGTCGTGGTTGACGAGCGGGTCGTTGTGGTAGGGGCGGCTGGCAAGCACGATGGCGTAGTTTCCAGCGCTGCGAGCGGACTC
>JAUNWR010000100.1:1300-5135 GCA_030540215.1 Coriobacteriia bacterium
TTTGAACGCGCGTTGGGCTTTGTCGGCCTGTTTGATGGCGCGCATCGTCTGATCGGCGGGGATGCTGAACGTGCCTTCCAGATAATCAATAAGCTGGCGATCGCGGTCCTCGGTAGAGTACCAGTGGAACAGCGGGCTGTCGAAGGGGATTCCCCAGCGCTCGGCGGGGTCGTCGGAGCTTTTCACCACCATGGGATAGCCCTTCACCACGGCGCACATGGATATGCTGGTCGATGCAGCGTTCTCGCTGGGCACGGTGGTGATGATGGGCATGAAGATGCGGTCGACGCCGGCGCGCGCGAGCTCGTGGACGTGGCCGTGCACCAGCTTCGCGGGGAAGCAGATGGTATCGGAAGTGACCTGGGGCAATCCCTCCTCGAACATAGCGCGCGTGGACGGACGGGAGAGGCGGATGGTGAAACCGAGCGAACGCAGCAGCGCGTTCCAGAACGGCATGGTATCCCAGAACGCCAGAACGCGCGGGATGCCGATGGTGATGCCGCGGTCGGGCGCGATCTGCTCGATGGGCCAGTCTTGGAAGAGGAGCTTCTGGCGCGCTTCGAAGAGGTTTTCGCCTGCTTTCGCCTTCTCGTCGGCGGTTTTGAGCGCCGAACGCGTGGCGGGGTCCTTCGGGTTGCCGACGATCTCGCCACGCGGGCAACGGTTGCCGGTGACGAACGTCGCGCCGTCCGCGAAGGTGATGACGGTGCGGCTGCAGTGGTTTGCGCAGAACGGGCAGGCGACGTTCGAGCGCTGCTGGTAGGAGAGCGCGTCGAGCGCGTCGAGCCCGATGAACGTGCTGGATGCGGGTGCAGGGTTTGGCGCGCCGGCGGGGGCGGGTGTGCGGGATCCGGTTTCGCCTTCCGAGCATTTCGCCTGTTCGTCAGCCTGTTTCTTCATGTGGTCGCGCGTGAGCAGCGCGACGCCGATGGCGCCCATGAGCCCGGGGTAGGGCGCACGCGTGACGGGGCGGCCGATGTGCTGCTCGAGGGCGCGGAGCACCGCGTCGTTGCGGAACGTGCCGCCCTGCACCACGATGTGCTCGCCGAGGCTGTCGAGGTTGGGAACGCGCACCACCTTCGTGAACACGTTCGCGATGATCGAACGGCACAGGCCCGCCATGATATCCGCAGGTGTGCGGCCGTTTTTCTGCTCGCTGACGATGCTCGAGTTCATGAACACGGTGCAGCGGCTGCCGAGCACGGCGGGTTGTTCGCTGGTAAACGCCGCGTCGGCGATTTCGGGCGTGGGGATGCCGAGCGTTTGCGCGAAGTTCTCGAGGAACGAGCCGCAGCCGCTCGAGCAGGCCTCGTTCACCACGATGTTGCCGATGATGCCGTCAGAAAGCCAGATGGCCTTCATATCCTGGCCGCCGATATCGAGGATGAAGCTGGCGTCGGGCACGTAGCGGGTGGCGGCGTGGGCGTGAGCAACCGTTTCGACGGTGTGGTAGTCGGCGTGCAGGGCGCGGTGGAACAGCAGCTCGCCGTAGCCGGTGGTGCCGACGCCGGCGATGTCGAGCGCGACGCCGGCGGAGGCGTATCGATCGCGCAGGCCGATGAGCGCGCGGCGCGCCACCTCGAGCGGGTCGCCTGCGTTGTTGGCGTAGAAGCTGTCGACGAGCTGGCCGTCGTCGGCGACGAGGGCCAGCTTGGTGGTGGTGCTGCCCGAGTCGATGCCGAGCCATACGCGAAGGCGCCCGTTGCGCGTGTGCGCCTTCGCGGCGGCGCTTTCGGGGCCGTGCGGCTCCTCGGGAAGCCGGTTGCGCTGCGCGAAAGCCTCGTGCTCGGCGGCGGTTTCGAAGAAGGGCTTGCCGGGGGCGCGGTCATCCTCGGCGCTGGTGAAGCCGACGAGCGATTGCGCGGCCGCGGCGGGGTCGATGGTTGCGGGCGTGTCGGCGAACATGCCGGAAAGCGATAGCGCCGCGCCCCGGGCGACCATGGTCTCGGGGTGCTCGGGCACGATGGCTTCGTCGTCGGCGAGGTTGAGGCGCTCCTTGAAAACATCGACGAGCACGGGGTTGAACGTGAGCGGGCCGCCTTCGAAGATGACGGGCGGGTTTACATCGATGCCTTGCGCCAGGCCGCCGAGCGTTTGCTTGGCGATGGCATGGAAGGCAGATAAGGCTAGGTCATCGCGCGATGCTCCCTGGTTGAGCAGGGGCTGGATGTCGGTTTTCGCGTATACGCCGCAGCGGCCGGAGATGTCGTGGACGGTGCGCCCGCGGCCGGCGGCTTCGTTGAACCGCTCGACGGGCAGGTTGAGCACCGAGGCGATTTCGTCGATGAAGGCGCCCGTGCCGCCTGCGCAGCTGCCGTTCATGCGCATGTCGGCGACGTCGAGCGCGCCGGTGGTTTCGTTGACGCGGAAGAAGATCATCTTGGCGTCCTGACCGCCGAGCTCGATGGCGCAACGCGTGCGCGGGTAGAGCGCTTGGACGGCGCAGGCGTTGGCGACGACTTCCTGCACGAACGGGACGCCGAGCTTGTCGGCGATGGGCGCCGCGCCGGAGCCGGTGAGCGCGATGCACAGGGTCGCCTGCGGAAAGAGCCGCTGCAGCGTTTGGAGCGCCGCGCGGACGCTTTCGGCCTGGCGTGCGCCGTGGCGTTCGTACGACGTATGCAGCAGGTCATGCGACTGCGCGTCGAGCGCGCAGATCTTCGTTGTTGTCGAGCCGACATCGATCCCGACGTCGACTGCGGAGATGTTTCCCATCGTTGTTCCTCAAGTAGTGCAAGGCGGTGCGGCGGGCCTTGTGCTTGGTACGCGGAGCGCGTCGCAAAGGCATTTCGTTCGGTTCCCATGGTAGTTTATCCAACAGGCTGTTGGGATAAAACCGACAAGATATCGATTTTGTCGCGGTTCTGCAGGATCGCTCCTAGGCGATGAGCCTGCCGGACGGGGTCGTTTCGCCTGTTCTTCCCGCTTTCGCTGTTTGCAGTCCGTATGAAGGGTTGGGCGGGTGAAGCGGGATAGTTGACAAGGGTGCTAGAATTATCAGCTGGTATTTGCTGTAATTCGAAGGGACGTGCTATGTCAGGGCATTCTAAGTGGGCAACCACGAAACATCGCAAGGCTGCGCAGGACGCTAAGCGCTCCGCGTTGTTCTCCAAGCTGTCGCGCAACATCACCGTTGCTGCCAAGGAGGGTGGCGACCCGAACCCCGACAATAACGCGTCGCTGGCCGCCGCAATCGACAAGGCCAAGGGCTACTCCCTGCCCAAGGACAAGATCAAGACCGCAATCGACAAGGCCTTCGGTTCCGGCAAGGACGCCGCGAACTATGAGACCGTCGTGTACGAGGGCTATGGCCCCTGCGGCGTGGCCATCCTCTGCGAGGCTCTGACCGACAACCGTAACCGCACCGCTGCCGACGTGCGCGCCGCATTCACCCATGCGGGTGGCAACCTGGGCACCTCCGGTTCCGTTTCCTACATGTTTGAGCGCAAGGGCCAGATCATGGTCTCCAAGGAGATCGAGACCGGCGACAAGAAGCATCCCATGGGCCCGAACGGCGCCGCTGCCGACGAGGAAGAGTTCGAGATGGCCGTCATCGAAGCCGGTGGCGACGACTACGAGGACGCCGACGAGGAGTGGATCGTCTACACCCAGCCGTCCGACCTTATGGCCGTGAAGAAGGCCCTGGAAGAGCAGGGCGTGCAGGTCAAGGGCGCCGAGATGACCATGGAGGCCACCACGCCCGCAACCGTCACCGCCAACGACGCCAAGAAGGTCATGCGTCTGGTGGACAAGCTGGAAGAGCTCGAGGACCTGCAGAACGTGTACCACACCATGGACATCACCGAGGAGATCGCGGCTGCTCTGGACGAGTAAG
>JAUNWR010000014.1:0-32259 GCA_030540215.1 Coriobacteriia bacterium
ATAACGTGTGGATGCTGCTCTACATCGGCCTGCCCCTGCTTTACGCGCTCGAGCGCAGCCCGCTTATGCCCAACCCGCCGCGTTGGATCCACGTCCCGTACCGCAACATCAAGAAGGCTAACCTCACACAGCGCTTCGTCATCTGGTTCGTTATCGCGTCGGCGTTGCTGATGCTCCTCGTTTCGGTCTTGGTTATCGCCTTCGCCTCCGGCGACGAGGAGAGCTTCCAGACCGTTGTGCACACCATGTTCCACGAGGCCGCCATCCTCATAGTGCCCATCTTCCTGCCCATGTTCGCATTCCTGCACATCCTGGAGCGCCGCTTCACGCGCCCCATCGAAGTGCTCGCCCTCGACCAGCAGACCTTTATCGAGCGCATGGAATCCGATGTCGAGCAGGGCAGGCACGACATGCGCATCGCGGTCGATGAGCACGGCACGAAGCCCCGCTACGAGATCGCCGAGCTGTACGAGTCCACCAACAAGATGCGCCGCGACATGGTCGGTTTCATCGAGCGCCTGTACAACGTCACGGCCGAGCGCCAGCGCACGGCCACCGAGCTCGACGTGGCCAGGCAGATCCAGATGAGCGCCGTGCCGCACGACTTCGATTCGCTCACGGAACGCTTCGCACTCGATATCGCCGGCTTCATGCGCCCGGCGCGTGAGGTGGGCGGCGACTTCTACGACGTGTTCGAGGTGGGCGAGCGCGGCGTGGCCTTCGTCATCGGCGACGTGTCGGGCAAGGGCGTTCCCGCGGCGCTGTTCATGATGCGCGCGCAAAGCCTGCTACGCCAGTACTTGCTGGAAACCGACGATCTCGGCACGGCGTTCACCCTGGCCAACCGTCAGCTGTGCGAGCGCAACGACGCCATGCTGTTCGTCACCGCGTTCGCATGCGTGGTGGACACGGCAACCGGCGAGGTGCGCTTCGTCAACGCCGGCCACAACCCGCCGGTGTTCAAGCAAAACGGCAAGCTCGGCTATCTTGCGTGTCGCCCGGGGCTGGTGCTCGGCGCCATGGACGTGGTGAAGTACCGCGAAAGCCGCTTTGCGTGCAGCCCGGGCGATGGCCTGCTTTTGTACACCGACGGCGTGTCGGAAGCGGCAAACGCGGCTGAAGAGCTGTACGGCGAGGAACGCCTGCTGGAAACGCTGGCGCGAATCGATGCGTCGGGTGGGGAAGGCGCCCCTGCGGGCTCGGACGTGCAAGCGCCGGACGCTGCGGCGGCTGCGAGCGCGGCGGCCGTATCTTCGGCCCAAACCGCTGTAAACTCCCTGGTGGCAAGCGTTGACGCCTTCGCAGGCGAAGCGCCGCAGGCTGACGACATCACCATGCTCGCCTTCCGCTGGAACCTTCCCGTGCAACGTTTTACGCTGCCGGCCGACGATGCCGAGCTCGATAGCCTGTTCGCCTTCCTGGAGCCTATCTGCGAGGGCGAGGGCCGCACGCCGAAGATGATGGCGCAGATGATGCTCGTCTGCGAGGAGGTCTTCGTCAACATCTGCCACTACGGGTTCCCCGACGGCCAGCCGCGCCTGCCGGTGGACATCGAGGCCGCCGTCGACGAGCGCGCGGGCTGCTTGCACCTCGTGTTCAGCGACCAGGGCATTGCCTACGACCCGCTTTCGCACAACGCGAAGAAGGTCGACCCCACCGATGAGCAGCGCAAAGGCGGGCTGGGCATCCTGCTCATGCGCAAGTACATGGACGACTTGCGCTACACCCGCGCCGACGGGCGCAACATCTTGCGTATGACGAAGCGATTCGTTTAAATACGGGAAGCGTTCGAGAAAGGACCGCATATGGAGATCAAGGCAACGAAAAACGGCGACGCGCTCGAGGTGGCCCTGTCTGGGCGCTTGGACACGAACACGTCCCCTGATCTGGAAAGTTACCTGCGCGAGAACCTGGAAGGCGTCGCCAGCCTGGCCATCGACCTGGCCGACACCCAGTATGTTTCGAGCGCCGGTCTGCGCGTGTTCTTGTTCGCGCACAAGGAGCTGGCGAAGGCGGGAAGCGGGCTGGTGCTGCGCCATCCCAACGAGTACATCGCCGACGTGCTCGACGCCACGGGTTTCACGGAAATCCTGACCGTCGAACAGTAGGGGGCTGCTATGGCGCATGACGAAAAGATTCCGGAACTGACCAGCAATGATGCGCATCACGAGCCGCCCGCATCGGCGAGCGCGCCTGCGCAGGTGCCCGATGTGGCAATCCTGCGCGCCATGGTGCACGAACGCCAATATGCGGCGGGAAAGGCGCTTGAGCAGCAGCTTGAGGCCGACGTGTTGCATGCGCGCGAGGTGCAGGAAGAACTGCTCTTCGAGATGATAGAGGCGAACAAGGACACGCCGTTTGGCCGCGATCACGGCTTTGCCGACATCAAGACGGTCGAGGACTTCAAGCGCACCGTTCCCTTCACCACCTACGACGATTACGCCGGCTATATCTACGAGGTGATGGAGCACGGCACGCGCGGTGTGGTGACCACCGAGGAAATCGTGCACTTCAATGAAACCTCGGGCACTATGGGCAATCCCAAGGGCATCCCCTACACCAAGCGCATGGCGGAGATCCTCATGGGCTATTCGGGTGCGTACACGTATTACCGCAGCTACGTAGGCGCGGGCGAGGACCTGGCCGGTGGCCGTATGCTCACGCTTATCGAAAGCCACTACAACACGCTGAAGAGCGGCATTTCGTTCGGGTCGCTGTCGTGCAAGGCCATCGCCGACGCCCGCCCGTATCTTGCGGCGACCACTACCAGCCCCGACGAGGCCGTGTTCACCAAACCCGGCACCGATACGCGCTATCTGCATGCGCGCTTCGCCATCGAGGAGCGCGACATCCGCGACATATCGTCGGTGTTCATCACCGGCGTGCTCGACCTCATGCGCTACGTCGAGGACAACTGGGAGCTGCTCGTGCGCGACATCGAGCAGGGAACCATCGATGCGTCCATCCAGATGCCGGCCGACGTGCGTGCCGGTTTGGAGGCGCGCATCGAGCCCAACCCCGAGCGCGCTGCCGAGCTGCGCGCCATCTTCGAGCGCGGCTTCGACGAGCCCATCACGCCGGCCATGTGGCCGAACCTGCTGGTCATTCGCAGTGTAGCCGGCGGCGGTTTCGCGCCCTACACGCAACGTCTGCGCCGCTTCATCGGCGACGACGTGCATATCCTCTACACCGGCTACAGCGCTTCGGAAGGCGCGTTCTCCGTGCCGTTCGAGCTGGATAACCCTTCGAGCGTGCTGTTGCCGCGCAGCGTGTACTTCGAGTTCGTGCCCGTCGACGACCCCGACTACGACCACACGCTCGGCGTTGAGGATCTGCAAGAAGGCCACGACTACGAGGTCATCATCACGAGCCGTTCGGGCTTCTACCGCTACAAGATGCGCGACGCCATCCGCTGTGTCGGCCACAAGGGAACCATGCCCACGATGGAGTTCCTGTTCCGCCTCGACCAGACGGTGAACATGCATGGCGAGAAGACCACGGAGCTTGTGCTGCGCAAGGTGGCCGACAAGGTGGCTGCGCGCGCAGGGCTCGACCTCGTTGATTTCAGCGTGTACCCCGACGTCGATCATCATCCGGCGCGCTACGAGTACCTGTTCGAGTTCTACCATGCCGACCATGCAGCCATCGACCTGGCCGAATTGTCGCGCATCACCGATGAGGAGCTGCGCGCGGGCAACTACGACGTGGACTACATGACCGAGGACGGCACGTTCGCCCCGGCCACCGCGCGCGTGCTGCAGGACGAGACCAACCAGCTGTGGCGCGATATGCGCGTCATGCACGGCAAGGCCCCGAACCAGATCAAGCCGGTGCACATCGTGGACACCGAGCAGAAGCGGCGCTTCTTCTTCGCGCTCATCGACGGGGAAATCGAAGGGTAGGGAGTCATGGGGGCGCAAACCGAGAACAGCGAGCTGATCAAGCGGACGTTCGGCAAGTATCTGGCCATGTCCATCCTCATCACCCTGTCGGCAACGCTCGGCATGATGATCGACAACGTGATCGCCGGCAACTTGCTGGGGTCGGGCGCGGTGGCGGCCATCGGCATGTCGCTTTCCGTGTTCATGCTGTTCTCGGGGTGCGCCGGCATCCTTGAAACGGGCGCGGTGGCCCTGTGCGCCCGGGCGCTGGGCAACCGCGACGCCGATAGGGTGAACGTGCTGTTCAGCGTGTCGCTTGCCGCGGCGCTTGCGGTGGGCGCGGCGCTGTCGGCGGGCGGCGTGGCCGGCGCCGAGGTGTTGGCGACCATGCTCGGCGCCGCATCGGGCGAGCTGCACGCCGATACCGCGGCGTATTTGAGCGGCATCTGCTCCGGCGCGTTCGCCATCGTGCTGCTGCAGCTGCTCATGGGGTTCACGCGCCTGGACAACGCGCCTCAGCTGGGTATCGTGGCAATCGTCGGCATGAGCGTGTGCGACGTGGTATTCAATCTGGTGGCGGTTTGCGTGATTGACCTGGGACTTCGCGGTATGGGCCTGGCCACGGCGCTGGCGTATTGCGTTGCCGTGGGCATCTGCTGCACGCATTTTCTCAGCAAGGGCAACACGCTGCATCTGGTGAACCCCATGCCGCATGTGGGGCAGCTTGCGGGCGTGCTGAAGACGGGCCTGCCCGATTCGCTTACCCGCGCCACCGTCATGGTGCGCACGTTCACGTTCAACTGGCTGCTGCTCGCGGTGGCGAGCGCCGGCGCGGTCGCGGCTTTGTCCATGCTGTCGTCGGTGAACTCGTTCGCGTCATCGGTGACCATCGGCGTGGGGCAGACGGCCACCCTTCTGTGCGGCATCTTCTTCGGTGAAGAGGACCGCGGCGCGCTGAAGGCGACGCTGCGAACGGGCATGCGCATGGGGCTGGTGCTGTCGTGCGCTTTGTGTGCGGTGGTGTTCGCGTTCGCACCCCAGGTCGTGGGGCTGTTCGGCCTTGAGGGCGACGCCGAGGCGTTCGGCGTGGTCGCTGTGCGGGCGTTCATCCTGTGCGTGCCCATCGACCTGATCAACCAGCTGTTCGTGAACTACTACCAGGGCACGGGCAACGTGCGCGCCGCAAGCGCCATCGCCGTGGGGCAGTCCGGCCTGTTCGCCGTGCTGTTCGCGTTGGGGACGGTATGGTTTTGGGGTGCGACGGCGGTGTGGACGTCGTTTCTGGTGGGCGAGGCCGTCACGCTGGCGTTGCAGCTGGTCGTGGCCGGCGTGCTGTGGAGGCGCAGGGTGGCGAAGGGGGCTGCCGACGCGGCACCTGAAGCTGCGGCGGATGCGTGCGAGCGGGCTAGCTTGCTCGACAAGATGATGTACCTGCCCGAGACCTTCCAGCAGGATTGGCGGGCCTGGCGGGCCTTTTCCTGCGAACCCGATATCGCGTCGGTTGCGGCGTGCTCGCAGCAGGTAGCGGCGTGGTGCGAGGCGCAGGGCATCGACGGGCGCCGTTCCTACCTGGTGCCGCTGGCGGTGGAGGAAATGGCCGCCAACGCGGTCGAGCACGGTTTCGCCAAAACGAAGCACCCGGCCATCGACGTGAAGCTCATCTTGAAGCGCGACGGCACGCTGGTGCTGCGCATGCGCGACAACGGCGCGGCGTTCAACCCGATGGACCTAGACCTTTCCGCTGCCGATCCTTGTTCTGCCGTTGGCATTCGCATGTTGCGCCAAGGCGTGCGAGAGGTGGAGTACCAGAACACGGTGGGGCTCAACAACGTGGTGGTGACGCTGCCCGCCGCTTCCCAATAGGCGAGCTGTCTTTTTTCGCACGCCGACGTGGCTCAAGCAAGTGATCAAGGCCGGGTACCGTTTCGCGTTCCCGGCCTATTTGCCATCATGTGCGTCTTGTTTCCATTTCCGAGTATTCAAATAGCAAAATAATTCACGAAAGCGGATTATTGTCGATTGACTAACATACGAAGGTGAGAATAATATAGCCACCAAGCAACGAATTGTTCGCCGTTGCGTACAAAGAGGGGAAACCTCATTGCAAAAGAAAGGGAAGCACATGAAGAAGCAACTTCGCGTCGTGGTCGCCGCCGTATGCGCGTTCGCGATGGTCGGCGCCTTCGCTCTGACCGGCTGCTCGTCCAACAGCGGCTCCACCGAGCAGAAGAGCGATTCCGCCACCGAGCAGTCCGCTGACAATAACAAGGAGCAGGTCGAGCTGCAGGTGTTCGCGGCCAACTCCCTGTCCAAGGCCATGGAAGAGGTCCAGGCCGCCTATATCGCCGACGGGCATGACAACGTGTCCTTCGCCGACACGCAGTACAAGGCCTCCGGCGAGCTCAACGAGATGCTGGGCGCCGGCTCCTACGCCGACCTGCTGATCAGCGCCTCGAAGGGCTCCATGGACACCGCCGTGGAGAAGGGCTACGTCGACTCCTCCACCCGCGTCGACATGTTCAAGAACGACCTGGTCATGGTCTCCAAGGAAGGCGCCGACATCAAGGACGTCACTCTTGACGACATCGCCGCCGGCAAGTACTCCATCTGCGTGGGCGACGACTCCGTGCCCGCCGGCAACTATGCTGCCCAGTCTCTGTCCACGGTAGGCGTGTACGCCCCCGCCGCTGCCGACGAGGGCAAGACCGGCAAGGACATCTCCGGCAAGGGCGGCAGCTACCAGGCCTTCGTCGATGCCGGCCATAAGGTGGTCACCGACACCTCCGTGGGCAACGTGTGCAAGCATGCCCAGTCCGGTGACGTCGACGTCGCCTTCGTGTACACCTCCGACGTGTACCGCTTCGGTGGCGTGCAGATCGTCGGCACCGTGCCTGCCAACACGCACAAGAACATCGTGTATCCTGGCGCTGTCACCTCCGAGAGCAAGAACGCTGCCGCCACCCAGGAGTTCCTGGATTGGTGCCTGAGCAGCGACAAGGCCCAGGAGATCTGGCAGAAGTGGGGCTTCGAGCTGGCGTAGGCGCCGCGCTTGGAACCGCATAGCAGATAAGCGAACGAAGCAAGGGGATGGGGACGATTCGGCCCCATCCCCTTACCGCGTCCAAGGACGGGATATATGACGAAACAGGGAAAACGTGCGAAAAGGCTTATCGCAAGCCTTGCTGTTGCGGCCGCGCTGGCGCTGTGCGCGCCGGTTGCGGCGCTTGCCGACGACGCGCTGGGCGATGTCGATACGCCCGCGGTCAGCGCGAAGCCGGCCGCTGCTTCTTCGGATGCCGATGCGCAAACCGCAGGCGATGTGGATACGTCTGCGGTGCAGGTGTCCAAGGACGGCGATGCAGCGGCGCTCGAGGGCAGCAGTTTTGCGATAAGCGATTTCTCACGCGCGCAGAAAGGCTCCAACCGCAGCATCGACGGCGAGTATCGCGGCTACGCGTACCTGATCGGCCAGGGGGTCGGGCAGGCGGCGCAGCTGATTGCGGTGAACGATCAGGTGGTGGCCTATATCCCGCCCGCCATGGCCCAGCAGCTTTCGCTCGATCTTGAGGACGCGCAGACGCAAACGCAGCTCAAGCAGCTGTTTTGCGCGCTCGACGCGGGCCAGTCGTCGGGTTCGGTGCCCTTAAGCGGCATCTCGGCCTGGCATTTCACTTCGCAGCAAACCTATGACCTGGGTGCCGTGCGCTTGATGTTCGACCAGGAGATCTCGGGCAAGGCATACGTCCTGGCCATCGGGGTGGACGGCAGCGACATCACCGACAGCGAGAACGCGAACTATGCCAAGCCCTCGTTCGCCGACTTCGGCGTTATCGCGCCGGCCGACCAGGTGAGCATCGTCGCCAAGCCTACGGGCCTGGCCGCGGCGGGCGAATTCTTGCAGAACCTGGATTGGAGCCCGCTGTGGGTGAGCCTGCGCACCACGGGCATCGCCATCGTGTTCATCGTCATCCTGGGCTTGTTGGCGGCGTATTTCTGCATGAACCTCAGCTCGCGCGCGAAGAGCATTTTCGACGCCATCTTCACCATCCCCATGGTGCTGCCGCCTACCGTGTGCGGCTTCATCCTGCTGTTCATCTGCGGCTCGAACACGGCGTTCGGCCGGTTCTGGATAGAGACGGGCTTTCCGCTCATCTTCAGCCCCACGGCGTGCGTCATCGCCGCGGTGGTGGTGGCGTTCCCGCTGATGTACCGCAACGCGCTCGGCGCGTTCGAGAGCCTTGACCGCAACATGCTCGACGCCGCCCGCACGCTGGGGTGGAGCAACGCGAAGATCTTCGTGCGCCTGATGCTGCCGCTGTCGTGGTCGAGCATCGCGGCCGGCATGGTGCTCGCGTTCGCGCGCGCCTTGGGCGAGTTCGGCGCCACGCTGTTCATGGCGGGCAACTACGTGGGCATCACGCGCACCATCCCCATCGCCATCTACTTCGAGTGGATGAACGGCAACAGCGACGTAGCCTGGTTCTGGACGGGCGTCATCATCGTGTTCTCCCTGGTGGTCATCGTGTTCATCAACCTGTGGAGCGGGCACACCACCAAATATCGCAAACGTTCGGAGTAAGCCATGAGCCTTGAAGTAGATATCGAGAAGAAGTTCAAAGGGTTCCAGCTGCAGGCGCGGTTCTCGGCGGGGGACGAGACGCTGGGGCTTTTGGGCGCATCGGGATGCGGCAAAAGCCTGACAATGCGCTCCATCGCCGGCATCGAGCGGCCTGATTCGGGCAAGATCGTGGTCAACGGCACGGTGTTCTTCGATCGCGCCCCCGGCAAGAAGGCGCGCGTGGACCTTTCGCCGCAACAGCGCAAAACCGCCTTGCTGTTCCAGAACTACATGCTGTTCCCCAACCTGACCGTGGCTCAGAACGTGGCGGCGGGCATCGCCAAGGACGTTTCGCCGGCCGACCGCGACGCCATGGTGCAGGCCGAGCTCAAGCGCTTCGGCCTGTCGGGCTTCGAGAAGCGCTATCCCGTGCAGCTCTCCGGCGGCCAGCAGCAACGCGTGGCGCTTGCGCGCATGCTCGCGGCGCGTCCGGGCATCCTTATGCTCGATGAGCCGTTCTCCGCGCTCGATGCTCATTTGAAAAGCGTGCTGGAGCAGAACCTGGTCAGCCTGTTCGACGCGTTCCGCGGCACCATTCTGTACGTGTCGCACGACATCGACGAGGCGCTGCGCTTTTGCGACCGCATCGCCGTGGTGGAATCCGGGCACATCATGGAGATGGGCACGGGGGACGACCTGGTGAACCGCCCGCAAAGCCAGGCCGGCATCAAGCTGTCGGGCTGCAAGAACGCCACGCCGGCGCAGAGCCGTGGGCCGCACATGGTGTGGCTGCCGAAGTGGGGTGTGCAGGTGGAGACGGCCGCCGAGGTGCCCGAGGGCGTCAAATGCCTGGGCGTGCGCGCGTTTTACCTGCAACGCGCCGACGGCCCGGGGCGCAACTGCTTCCGCATGCGCGTCGACCGCGTGAGCGACTCGCGCTTCGAGCGCACGGCGCTGCTGGGCTTTCTGGATCGCAGCCCCGAGGCGGCGCCGGCGGTTGAGCGCACCGAGGACGAGATGAAGTACCTGCACCAGCACCTGTTCTGGCGCGTCGACAAGCTGAAGACGGATGCCGCGCTGCTGCCGCACGAGGGCGAAGAGCTGTGGATTCGCATTCCCGACGACAAGCTGTACCTGGTTGAGCGCTGATCCCGGTGCGCTTGGCTGCGGTCGGGCGCGTTTCGGTTTGGGATAGCGCCGTGGGCGCTTCGGCTTGAAGGCGGCGTTAAGCCCGGCGTTGGCGGCCGCCGCAACGCAAGGGGTTTTTCGGCGAACGGGTCTGGTGGTTCGGTGGGGCAATTGCTACCGAGCCGGATGCATTCGCCTCGCCCGTGGTACACTGGGGATTCTGAAACGAGAGGGGACCTCATGAAGGACGGACACGGCCGCACCATCGATTACCTGCGCATATCGTTGACGGACCGTTGCAACTACCGTTGCATCTATTGCATGCCGGAAGAGGGCGTGCAGTCCATGTGCCATACCGATATCCTGCGCATCGAGGAGATCGCGCACGTGGTTCGCGTGTTCTCGGGCCTGGGCATCAAAAGCGTGCGCTTGACCGGCGGCGAGCCGCTGGTGCGCAAGGGCGTGGTCGACCTGGTGCGCGACATCAACGACACGCCCGGCATCAAGAACATCTCGCTCACCACCAACGGCGTGCTGCTGCCGCGCATGGCCGACCAGCTGCGCCAGGCGGGGCTTTCGCGTGTGAACATCTCGCTCGACACGCTCGACGCCGAGCAGTTCCACGCCATCACGCGCCGCGGGTATCTGCAGGAGGCCCTCGACGGCATCGATGCTGCGCTGGCGGCCGGGTTCAACCCCGTGAAGATCAACGCGGTCGCGGTGCGCCAGCTGCATCAGGATTACCTGGCGTTCGCGAAGCTCTCCATCGACCGCCCGCTGCATGTCCGCTTCATCGAGTACATGCCCGTCGGCGAAAGCTCGGGCTCCGACGGCTGCGGCTGGGGTCCCGACGATGTGATCAGCTGCGAGGAGCTGTTCGAGATCATCAACCGTCAGGCGCGTGCCGAAGGCCTGCCCGAGTTGGTTCCCGCCGGCAAGCACCAGCCGCTCGGCTGGGGGCCGGCGCGCTACTTCGAGTTCCCCGGTGCGAAGGGCACCGTCGGTTTCATCAGCCCTATGAGCAGGCATTTCTGCGGCGAATGCAACCGCATGCGCCTTACGGCCGACGGAAAGCTGCGTCCGTGCCTGTTTAGCGATCGCGAATACGACATCCGCGGCATTCTTCGCAGCGGCAAGCCTCAGGAGCAGGTCGATCGAGACCTAGCCGACGTGTTCCGCACGGCGCTCGGCGCAAAACCCGACGATCACGACGACATCACCGGCACCGAACGCCGCATGTCCCAGATCGGCGGATGATTGGTTTCGCCGGCCTGCCGGCCGGCGAATTTACTCGACGTTGCGGGCGCTTGCGGCACGCCGTCTTGCGCCTCAGCTGCGCGGGCATGGCCCAAAGGCCAATGCCCGCTTGCTTCGACGTAATACGACGCACCGCAAACGCCCTCACTGACTTTGGTGGGGTCCCGAGGGTTTTTCAACCACCCTTACTGACTTTAATGGGCATCCCTGAGGCTTTATCATTATCATCAGCGGGTTTGATTTGAAGGAGAGCGAATATGACTGAGCAGCAGCATTTGACGCATATCGATGAGAAGGGCGATGTGCGCATGGTCGATGTGTCCGAGAAGGACATCACCAAGCGCGTGGCCGTGGCGGAAGGTTTCATCAGCATGCATCCCGATACCCTGGCGCTTATCGTCGAGGGCAAGGCGGCCAAGGGCGACGTGCTAGCATGCGCTCGCGTGGCGGGCGTCATGGCCGCCAAGCAGACCAGCACGCTCATCCCCATGTGCCATCCGCTGAATATCACGAAGGCGAAGGTGGAGTTCGAGCCGGTGCACGCAGGCGAGCGCGAGGACGGCCGCGTGGGCATCCATGTGACCACCACCACGGGCGTCACGGGCAAGACCGGCATCGAGATGGAGGCGCTCACCGCTGCAAGCGTGGCGTGCCTGACCATTTACGACATGTGCAAGGCGGTCGACCGCGGCATGGAGATCATGGACGTGCGCCTGCTGTTGAAGGACGGCGGCAAGACCGGCCTGTGGACCCGCGAATAGGTTCCGTCTGCCTGACGGCAGCCGGACTGCTCGACGTTGCGCGCTTGTGGTACGCCGCCTTCGCGCGACCCCAAGGGCTCACGTACCAAAGTACGCTTCGTCCTTGGGCTCCCGCGAATGCGACGCACTACAAGCGCCCTCACTGACCTGAATGGATCTGTGATTCCGTGTCAAATTCGCTAGGACATATCCTTTTAATCGCCAACCCCGCCGCGCAGAGCGGGGCGGGGGCTGCTGCAGCCGAGCGTGCGGCGGCGAACCTGCGCGCGGCGCTCGGCGAAGATGCGGTTACCGTTGCTCGAACCGCGGGCCCGCGCCATGCGTGCGCCATCGCCGAGGGCGCACAGGGCGTGCAGACGGTGGTGGCCTTGGGCGGCGACGGCCTTATCCACGAGGTGGTGAACGGGTTGATGGCACGCCCGGCGGGCGATCGTCCGCAACTCGGCGTCATCCCCGTGGGCTCGGGGAACGATTATGCGCGCACGCTGGGTGTGCCGGCGAAGGTCGATCGCGCATGCGATCTGCTGCTGTCGGCGCATGCGCAGCCTGCCGATGTGGGGCGCGTGAATGGCAGCTTCTTCGCTGAAACGCTGTCGTTCGGCTTGGATGCCGCCATCGCGCTCGATACCATGGAGCGCCGCAAGCGCACGGGCAGGCACGGCGCGGCGCTGTACATGGCAAGCGGCTTCGATCAGCTGTTCCATCACCTTGACCAGCGCGAATACCGCCTGCAGCTTGATGATGGCCCCGTGATGGAGGGCAAGTCCATCACGTTCGCGGTGCAGATGGGGCCCTATTACGGCGGCGGGTTCCGCATCTGCCCCGGCGCGCGCCTTGACGATGGACTGCTCGACGTGTGCATCAGCCATCCGCCCATCACGCCGGCGGGCGCGGCGGCCATCTTCCTGATGGCCAAGGGCGGCAACCACACGCGCCTCGCTTGCATGGAGCTGCATCAGGCGCGCAAGGTCCACGTGGAGTTCGATGAGCCGCCCGCGGCGCAAGTCGACGGCGAGCGCATCGATGCGCGGACGTTCGACGCAGAGGTGCTGCCAGCGGCTTTGCAGGTGCTGCGCTAGTTCTCGTCGCGGCGGCGTTCGGTTTCGGACGCGAAGCTGGGAGGCCGTGCGGCTTAACGCCTGTGCATCGGCGCGCTGCCGCGTTCGCCTTGTGGCGGACCGCACGGAATCATGTGGTTTACGCCTGCACGTCGATTTCAACCCTGAATACACGACGGCCCGGAATCGTTCGATTCCGGGCCGCTTCGTTTCGCGTTACTTCCTTGTCCGCAGTGCCTTGAGCACCAGGTAGCAGATAAGCGCGCCAAGGGTGGCGGCTATGGTGTCCACCAGCCAGTCCATGGGGTCGCAGCTGCGACCAGGGGTGAATATCTGGTGAAACTCATCGGTGACGCCGTACAGGCTCGACAGTGCTGCGGCGACGACGGGCGCCCACTTCGATAGCGCGTCTATGGGTTTTGCCACCAGCAATGCGCCGGCGGGTCCTTGCGGCTTCAAGTGGAAGCGCAGCGCGTTGCACAGCGCTGCGCCGAGCACCAGGTATTCGCAGAAGTGTCCGACGGGGCTTACATCCACTTCGTGCCCGAACAGGGTGGCGGCTTGCGCGGACAGCCACTGCTTGACCGCGGAGAAGATGCCGGTGTTGTTGTCGATGTCGATTCCGCTGCGGCTGGACATGAAGAAGATGAGCGCCAGCATGGCGGCAACGGCGATCCAGGAGATGATGCACGCGGTTTTGCGCTGGATTTTGCCAGTGACCTGCGGATTTTTAAGAGTCGAAGCGTTGTCTGCTGCGGTTTGGGAAGCGTTTTCGTTAGTCATAATGCATCCCAGTCTAGCAAAAACGTCCCCGCGCGCCGGGGGCGTGCGGGGACGTTCACGAAAGGTGCGGGTGCTAAGACGCCGCTTTCGGCGGGTTTGCCCTGCATCGGAGGGAGGGCGGGCGAAGGCGGCGTAGCCCTGGCTCCTGACTACAGCTGGCGCAGGACGTTGACCATCTCGATGGCGCCGACGCCGCACTCGAAGCCCTTGTTGCCGGCCTTGGTGCCCGCGCGCTCGATGGCCTGCTCGATGGTGTCGACGGTCAGCACGCCCATCATCACCGGCGTGCCCGTTGCCAGCTGCACCTGCGCGATGCCCTTCGACACCTCGTTGCACACCACGTCGTAATGTGAGGTGGCGCCGCGGATGACCGCGCCCAGGCAGATGACGGCGTCGAACTTGCCGCTTTGCGCCATGCGCTGGGCCACCACGGGGATCTCGAACGCGCCGGGGACCCAGGCCACGGTGACGGCCTCCTCCGGTACGTCGTGACGGCGCAGCGCGTCAAGCGCGCCGCCGAGCAGCTTCGACGTGATGAACTCGTTGAAGCGGGCGCACACGATGCCCACCTTCATACCCTCGTTGATTACCTTGCCTTCGATGATGTTGACGGCCATGATGGCTCCTTTCTGTTGTACAAACTAAGTGCAACGCTTAACGGTACGGATCGGTTAGTCTTCCACGTGCTCGAGCAGGTGCCCCATGCGGTGCGCCTTGGTCTGCAGGTAGCGGCGGTCGTGCTCCTGGGGCTCCATCTCGATGGCGACGCGCTCGGAGATCTCCAGGTTGAAGCCGGAAAGGCCGTACACCTTATCGGGGTTGTTGGTGAGCAGGCGCAGCGATTTGCAGCCCAGGTTGCGCAGGATCTGCGCGCCGCTCCAGTATTCGCGCAGGTCGGGGGCGAACCCGAGGGCCTCGTTGGCCTCCACGGTGTCCATGCCCTGCTCCTGCAGCTCGTAGGCGCGCAGCTTGTTCATCAGCCCGATGCCGCGGCCTTCCTGGCGCATGTACAGCAGCACGCCGCGCCCCTCGGCCTCGATGGCGGCAAGGGCGGCATGCAGCTGCTCGCCGCAGTCGCAGCGCTTCGAGCCGAACACGTCGCCGGTCAGGCACTCGGAATGTACGCGGCACAGCACGTCGCGCCCGTCGCCCAGGTCGCCCTTCACCAGGGCCACGTGCTCCTCACCCGTGATGTCGTTCACGAAGCCGTGCGCCTGGAACGTGCCGTACTCGCAGGGCAGCTGCACGCAAGCCTGCTCGTGCATGTGGTTGTCATGCGTGCGGCACCAGTCCTGCAGCTGCTTGATGGAGACGATGACCAGGTTGTGCTCGCGCGCCAGCTCGAGCAGCTCGCTCGTGCGCATCATGGTGCCGTCCTCGCGCATGATCTCGCAGCACAGGCCGCACTGCTTCATGCCGGCATGGCGCATGAGGTCGACGGTGGCCTCGGTGTGGCCGTTGCGCTCGAGCACGCCGCCGGGCTTGGCCACCAGCGGGAACATATGGCCGGGGCGGCGGAAGTCGCCGGGCTTGGCATCGTCGTCCACGCATTTGAGCGCGGTGATGGAGCGCTCCGCCGCCGAGATGCCCGTGGTGGTGGTCACGTGGTCGATGCTGACGGTGAAGGCGGTCTCGTGGTTGTCGGTGTTCTCGGAGACCATCTGCTCAAGGTTGAGCTTGTGCGCCAGGTCGCGGCTCATCGGCATGCAGATGAGGCCCTTTGCCACGCTGGCCATCAGGTTGACGTTTGCCTGGGTGGCGTACTCGGCGGCGCAGATCATGTCGCCTTCGTTTTCGCGGTCGGGGTCGTCCACCACGATGATGACGTGGCCGGCGCGCAGCTCGTCGAGCGCTTCGGGGATGGTGTTCATGCTCATTGGAGGGTCCTTTCGGTTGGGGCTTCGGGATAGGGAAGGGGTAGATGCCGCTACGCTAGAAGCCGTTCGCGGCAAGGTATTCCAAGCTCAGGGGCGGGGAGGCGAGCTTGCTCGCGTGCTCGGCGTCAGGCGTTTCGGCGTTCCGGTTCTTGTTGTGCAGCAACCGTTGCACGTACTTGCCCACCACGTCGTTCTCCAGGTTCACCGTGCTGCCGGGGCGGTGCGACCCGAGCGTGGTCTCGGCAGCCGTGTGCGGGATGACCGACACTTCGAACGCGTCGTCGTAAAGGTCTGCCACCGTCAGGCTGATGCCGTCGACGGTGATGGAGCCTTGCGCCACGATGAGCGCCATGATGCCGGCGGGGGCGCCGATGGTGAAGCGGACGGCGTTCTGGTCGCGGCGCACGCGGCGCACGGTGCCGGTCCCATCGATGTGCCCGGAGACGATGTGCCCGCCGAACCGGCCGTCGGCCGCCATGGCCCGCTCCAGGTTCACGGGGCTGCCGGCGCGCAGCGCACCCAGGTTGGAGTGCGAAAGCGTCTGCGGCATCACGTCGGCGGCGAAGCCGTCGGGCAACAGCTCGGTGGCGGTGAGGCATACGCCGTTGACGGCGATGCTGTCGCCGATGCGCGTGCCCTCGAGCACGCGGGACGCCCTGATGGCCAGCCGGCCCGCGCGTCCGGGCGCGGGAACGCTCGTCACGCGCCCCGTCTCCTCTACGATGCCGGTGAACATAGGTCGCCTCCTTGCATTGCGGGGGTCGTTGCGCCGAGCGCGTCGCGCGAAGCGGGGGTGTGGTCGGCCACGCGGGCAGCGCCCGCCGGCGCGAACGTGATCTTCAGGTCGTCGCCGAGCGCGTGCGCCCTCGGGCGACCCAGCACCGCGGTCTCGGCCATCCGCGCGGCGCCTGCGCCTGCGACGGGGCCCGGCGCATCGGCGCCGCCGACCACCTTCGGGGCAAGGTAGACCACGGCCTCGTCCACGGCGCTCTCGTCGAAGAAGGCGCCGTGGATGCCCGACCCGCCTTCGACGAGCAGCGAGTCGATGCCCCTCTCGCCAAGCATGCGCAAAAGCGGTCGGATGGCGACGTGGCCGGCGCCGTCTTGCGGGACGCGCAGCACCTCCGCGCCCAGCGCGCGCAGGCGTTGCGCCTTTGCGCCGGCGTCGGTCGCGGGGTCGTCCACGCTGGCGCAGGTGGCCACCGCAAGCGGGGCCTCGCCTTGCGAGCACGAGCGTACGAGCGCGCAATCCTCGGGGATGCGAAGGTGCGAATCGAGCACCACGCGCAGCGGCTGGTTGCCGGGCTTGCCCTCGCGACGGCAGGTGAGCAGCGGGTCGTCGGCGATCACCGTGTTGATGCCCACGGCGATCGCGGCCAGGCGATGGCGCAGCTCGTGGGTGTCGCGGCGCGATTCGGAGCCGCTCACCCAGCGGGCGTCGCCGGAAGCGCAGGCGATCTTGCCGTCGGCGCTCATGGCCCATTTCGCCACCACGTACGGGGTTTTGCGGCTGATGAAGCGGAAGAAGACGGGGTTGAGCTCGTCGCATTCGCTGCGCAGCGCGTCCTCGTCCACGTGAATGCCGGCTTCACGCAGCCGGGCCGATCCCTTGCCCGCCACCAGCGGGTTCGGGTCGCGGCTGCCCACCACCACGCGGGCGACGCCGGCGGCGATGAGGGCCTCGGTGCACGGGGGCTGCTTGCCGGTGTGGCAGCACGGCTCCAGCGTCACGTAGGCCGTCGCCCCGCGCGCATGGCCGCGGGCCGGGTCGCCTGCCGGCGCGTCGTCGGCGCGTTCCGCCTCCGCAGCGTTATCGGCGGCTCGGCGCGCGCAGTTGGCAAGCGCGTTGCGCTCGGCGTGCGCCTGCCCGCACTTCTCGTGCCAGCCCTCGCCGATGATGCGCCCGTCGCGCACGAGCACGCAGCCCACCAGCGGGTTCGGGTTCGTCCAGCCCCAACCGCGCCAGGCCAGCTCGATGGCGCGGCGCATGAAGCGGGTATCGTCGGCGCCGAGCGCCGCTGGTGCGGCCCCCTGCGCTTCGGCGTTCACGTTCGCCTCGCATCGTTGTTCGGGTATGCCTGCCATAGGGTGCCCTTTCTCTTGCGGCCGCCCTGCGGGGTCCAGGCATGAAAAAACGCCCGCAGGGAATCTGCGGGCGTTGATAAGCGACGAATAGGGACACGCGACAGGCGCCGAAGCGCTGCCATGAATCCTTGGTGCTGCGGAATGCCGCAGCAGGCACCGGCCACAGGCCGTGTGCTCTCGTGCTCCTGTTCTTCCATCCGGACTGTAACCGTTGGTCCTGGATTCTCACCAGATCAGCCTGACAGGTTGCGGCGTAGCGGCCACGGGGCCGCCTGCTTGCAACCTGCCAGGGTCGCGGACTTCGCCTTGCCGCTTCGCGCAGCGTGGGACGTCACCGCCAGTGAGGGATTTCACCTCGCCCTGAACAGATATCTTGGTTGGGGAGTATAGGAGCGCCTTCCGCGCGCTGCAAGGGGACATTTTCCGTGATTTGGCGCATTTCCCAGGTGGGCGCGTAAGGAATTCGCCGCAAAACCTGCGTTTCGGCGCGAAAAAAAGGCGGCATCTTGCGCGATGCCGCCCATTAAAAACGTTGCGAAGCCCAGGCTATTCCAGGCAGGCGCTGCAGTTCGTCTCGTCGCCGAACAGCAAGTTGTGCTCCTCGCCGTCAAGCGCGTCGCGTGCCTGGTCGCGCAGATTGTTCATGCCCGAGAGGAACTGGCGGTACAGGATGAGCGTCAGATAGCGCCCCATGGTGGTCAGCGTCAGCTCGTCGCGGGTGTCGGTGGCGAAGGCGCGATGCGCGCGGTAGAACGCCATCTCCGCCGGCAGCAGGCGCTCGATGCTGCAGCCGAACTGCTTCTTGAAGTCGTTCTTGTCCAAGCGCAGCTGGTAGAGGTGCAGAAGGAAATAGTAACGGGCCAGGTCGCGCTTGCTCATGACGCACTTGCCCATGATGGACATGTGCCCGGCTTCGATGGCCTCGTTGTACTCCTTCAGGCTGAACGTGTTCACGTACAGCGCGCCGTTAAGGTGCGTGATCGAGCCGCTGCCGATGCCGGGGTACTCGTTGTAGGCAACCTGCAGTTCCTCGGCGTACAGGTTATGGTCGTGGGCGCCCTGCTGGTTCAAGCGGTTGAACGTCCAGATGGTGTCGCGGCTGAAGAAGGGATGTTCGCCGCCGCACAGCACCTCGTCGAGGATCTGGTAGTAGCGGAACTCGCGGTTGTAGTCCATCTTGCCCAGCGACTTCTCCATCTTGCGGGTGGTGGCGTTTGAGACGTACAGCGGGCTGAACGTGGTTTGGCGCGCCCCGCAGGCCACGATCTTCTCAAGGTCGTCCAGCAGGATGTCCTCCGTTTGACTGGGGAAGTTGAAGATCATGTCCACGTTCACGCTGTCGAAGTAGGGCGCGGCCTGCCCGATGCGCTCGAAGATCTCCTCGCCGCTGCCGTACTTCTTGTAGCGGTCCATCTGCTTGAGCAGGTCGTTGTTGAAGCTCTGCACGCCCACGGACAGGCGCTGCACGCGGCCTTTCATCTCGGAGAGCCACGGCTCGGCAAGGTGGTTCGGGTTCGTTTCCACGCCCACTTCCTTGATGTGGAAGTTGTCGCGCGCAAGGTCGATGGTCTCGCACAGCTCGTCGAGCAGGATGGTGGGGGTGCCGCCGCCGAAGTACAGCGTCTCGAAGTCCCAGCCGCGCTCCTTGAGCATCATCATCTCACGGCGCAGGTTCTTGAAGTACGTGCGGGCGATGTCCTCGTGGAACACGTAGCGGTTGAAGCTGCAATACGGGCACAGGACCTGGCAAAACGGCACGTGCAGGTACAGCATGTACTTGGTGTCGGGCTTTGGGTCGGGAAAGAAGTGCTCGTCGGTGGGCTGAAGGTCGAGATGGCGCTTGGTCATCCCCTTGACAAGATTCGTGAGAAATCGTTCTGAAAGCATGTGCGCCCCTTACGCATCGTTGCCCAGTATTCGGTAAGTGACCATGATAGCCCTTTGAACGGTTGAACGCCGGACAAGGTGAAAAAGCACAACGAGGAACACAAACGCTAGGGAATGGGCACGGACGCTTCGGACACTTCGGGGACGTAGCACTAACTGCCCGACCGTCCGATTTCCGGCCGCCCGGCGCCTCGTTGTTCGGGGAAAAGGCGTGCCCCGTTCGTCCGCCTTGGCCTGCTCGGGCGGCTTCCTGGAACCGCGGTTGTTACCAATTTGTTTCAAAATAAGGTATAGTGGCGTTTCCGTGAATTCTTGTGCGTACGCACAAATCCAGGGAATCGGTTTCATATAGGGAAAAGGGGAAAGCCATCATGGATTTCAACGCATGGCTTGTCGATGTCACAGGTGAGATCGACGGCTTCATGTACACGTACATCCTGCTCATCCTGCTGGTTGCAGTGGGCGTGTACTTCACCATCCGCACCAAGGGCGTGCAGATCCGCTTCATCAAGGACATGTTCAAGCAGCTGACCGAGAAGAAGCACGTGCAGGGCGAGCGCTCCATCTCGTCGTTCCAGGCGCTCATGGTCTCCACCGCAAGCCGCGTGGGCACGGGCAACATCGCCGGCGTGGCAACGGCCATTGCCACGGGCGGCCCGGGCGCCGTGTTCTGGATGTGGCTCATGGCCCTGGTGGGCGCTGCGTCGGCCTTCGTCGAGTCCACGCTCGCCCAGATCTGGAAGGTGCGCGGCACCGACGGCGAGTTCCGCGGCGGTCCGGCCTACTATATCCATCAGGCGCTCGGCAGCCGCAAGCTCGGCGTGCTGTTCAGCGTGCTGCTCATCCTGTGCTTCGCGTTCGGCTTCAACGGCCTGCAGGCGTTCAACGCATGCAGCGCGCTTGAGTACTACATCCCCGACTACGCCACCAACGGCGTGGCCGTGGCGGCCGGTCTGGGCCTGGTGGTGTTCACCGCCGGCGTCATCTTCGGCGGCTCCAAGCGCATCAGCGTGATCACGTCCATCATCGTGCCGGTCATGGCCATCGCCTACATCGCCATCGCGCTGTGGACCACATCGCCAACATCACCTGGCTGCCCGCCGTGTTCGGCCTGATGTTCGAAAGCGCCTTCGATTTCCAGTCCATCTTCGGCGGCTTCGCCGGCTCGGTGGTCATGCTCGGCATCAAGCGCGGCCTGTACTCCAATGAGGCCGGCATGGGTTCGGCTCCTAACGCCGCCGCCACCGCCAGCGTTTCCCACCCGGTCAAGCAGGGCCTCGTGCAAAGCCTGTCGGTCTACATCGACACGCTCGTCATCTGCACCTGCTCGGCCATGATGGTGCTGGTGTTCTATGTACAGGATCCCGCTGCGGCCGAGGGCCTCAACGGCATGCCGCTCGTGCAGATGGCCGTGAACAATTCCGTGGGCCCCATGGGCATCCACTTCATCACGTTCGCCATCTTCATGTTCGCCTACTCCAGCCTCATCGGCAATTACTTCTACGCCGAGAGCAACTTCCGCTTCATCAAGAACGACTCCAAGGCGGCGCTGATCGTCTTCCGTCTGGCGTGCCTGGCGGTCATCTTCTACGGCGCGGTGAACAGCTTCGACCTGGCTTGGAACCTGGCCGACATCTTCATGGGCCTCATGGCCATGATGAACCTCATCGCCATCCTGCTTCTGGGCAAGTGGGCGCTTGCGGCGCTGAAGGACTACTCCGAGCAGCGCGCCGCCGGCAAGGACCCGGTGTTCGTGGCCGACAACGTCCCGGGCATGCCCCATACCGACTGCTGGCACCTCGACGAGGTGAAGGACTTCGGCGAAGGCCCCGTGAAGGAGTACTTCGAGGAGGCCGTGGACGCCGACGTCAACAAGGCGTAAGCAGCGCCGGTCGCAGCTGCGTTGCGCGGTTGCGAGTGGATTGCGTGCGACAACCGCCGCACGCGAAGGTGCATTTCGCATGACATAGGCTTGTAAACGAAGCGCCGCCCGGGAAGCCGGGCGGCGCTTCTTGCGTTCCGAGCGGGCGAGACGGCGTGCTAGAACAGCGAGATTTGCTGGGGCTCGCTGGCGTATTCGCAGGCGATCTCGTCGTCCAGGAACTCGATCTCGTGGGATTCCCAGTCCTTGATGGGCGCGATGAAGTTCGTCCCGTCCTGCCAAAACACCAGGTTCGCGCCAACTATGCCCGCGCACACGCCGCCGCACACGTCGGCGAAGCCTTCGCCTTCGGGCAGCTGCATGGTGTGCGCGTCGGGGGACGGCCCGCCGAAGTAATACGGCGAAAGGTCGAGCGCGTCCTCGGGCGAGAAACCCGCCTGAGTCACGGCGTCGACGTCTTCGAGCCTGTCGGCCGCCGCACGCAGTTCGCGGCAGGCTTCCTCGAAGCTGTAAGGCGCGTCGGCCAGCAGCTTCGCCTTAAGCGACGCGCGCATGGTCTCGGCCACGCCGTCTTGCGCGCACAGCGCCGCTTCAAGTGCGCGGGCGTCGTCGGCGCAGGTGAAGCGCCCGACCACACGCGCCGCGCGGGCGCCTTGCTCGAGCAGGCGCTCGATGCCGCGCGTCTCGCTCGAGATGCCCGCCTTCACGTAGCCCGGCGCGAAATACGCCAGGTACACGTAATGCGGCGTTTGGTTGTACTCGCGCTGCTGCGGCGAGATATAGCCGCTGAAGTAAAACGACGGGTTGAAGCCGGTCGCCTCGATGCAGGCGGGGCACATGTCCTCCTTGCCGTCGGGTAGCAGCTCCGCGTTCAGCGGGCACATGCTCCGCTCGTGCGTTCGAAGGTCGATGCGCCCGATGCAGCGTCGGCGCGGCAGCCGACGAAGCGAGAACGTGCGCCCGAGCACGGGCACGTAGCCGACGGTGCTCTCGTCCAGGTCGTTGATCGTAAGGTAAGGCCCGTCGACGCTGAAGCCGTAGCCGGCAAGGACGACGGTATGGTCTGCGAACAGGTTCGGCATAGCGACGCTTTCTGTGACGACATTCTTGTTTTGCTTCGCCCGCGATGTGCTTATCCCGCGTTGCGAATAGGAACGATTATGACGTTTCATGTCCGAAAAGGGGAGTTTTCCGGGCCTTTTGCCCGCTTCTGCAAAAAATCGGTCAAGTTTCTTGCTTTATCACTCTACTGTGCTAAAGTATCGGACAGCACTTGGGGATGGCGTTGCGGAAGCGCCTGCGACCGGCAGCCGTTCCCTCATCTGCAACCGAAAACGGGCCGATGCCCGCAACCGCACGATGAAAGGCAGGATGAACCAGATGAACTTCGTGACGCCTTCGGGTTTCCGCGACGTGCTCACCGACGAGGCGGTGCTGCGCGAGCAGGCGGCCCAAGCGGTGCAGGCCAACATGGCGGCCAAGGGCTACCTTCCGGTGGAAACGCCCACGCTCGAGGTGATGGACGTGCTGCAGGCCGGCGGCAGGCTGCCGGGCACCCCGTTCAAGCTCTTCGACGCGCGCGGCGACCTTCTGGCCATGCGCCCCGACGTCACGCTGCAGATCGCCCGCATGTGCGCCACGCGCCTGGCCGGCCAGCCCGGGCCGTTCCGCTTCCGCTACATGCAGCGGGTGTTCCGCGAGGCCGAGGGCCAGACGCGCGCCGAGCCGCGCGAGACCACGCAGATGGGCGTCGAGCTTATCGGCCAGGCGGGCGCGGCGGCCGACGCCGAGGTGGTGGGCCTGCTTGCCGAATCGCTCAAGCTTGCCGGCGTGGCCGACTTCAAGATCGCGCTCGCATCGGTGTCGGTGCTGCGCGCGCTGCTCGCAAGCTGCGGCGCTGCGCCGCAGTGGCTCCAGGCCGTGCTCGATGCGTACCACACGTCGAACTTCGTCACGCTCGACGAGCTGACCGCAGGCGACGGCGCACAGGGCGTTCCGCCGGTGTTCGCCCAGGCCATCGGCAAGCTCGCCCGCATCCGCGGCGGGCGAGCCGCCATCGCCGAGGTGCGCGAGCTGGTGGCCCCGCTGGGATGCGAGACGGGCCTTGACGGCCTGGAGCAGGCGTTCGACCTGCTGGAGGCAGCGGGCTTGGCCGACTGCATCCAGGTCGACTTCTCCGTCATGAGCAGCTTCGACTACTACACCGGCATCGTGTTCGAGGCCTATGCTCCCGGGCTGGGAAGCCCGCTGGGCAGCGGCGGCCGCTACGACAACACCATCGGGGCATATGGCGAAAGCCGCCCCGCCGCCGGCTTCGCGTTCTTCCTCGAGCGCGCCATGGCCGCCGCGGCGGCCGCCGACGAGCGCGCCGTATCCGGCACCGGCCAGCGCCCGTTGCGCATCGCCGTGCCGAAGGGCTCGCTTAATGCCGACTCCATCGCGTGCCTGGTGGCATGCGGCCTGGACGTTACGGGGCTGGACAACCCCGGCCGCCAGCTCATCATCCGCAACCCGGGCGTGGAGTACATCATCGTGCGCCCCTCCGACGCCCCGGCGTTCGTGGAGCTCGGCGCCGCCGATTGCGGCATCTGCGGCGAGGACTCGCTGCTCGAGGCGCAGCCCGAGGTCGTGGAGCTGGCCGACCTGAAGTTCGGCTCCTGCCGCTTCGTGGTTGCCGAACCCGCCGGCGCCGCCGAGCAGACCGCCGAGCACTACCGCCGCTTGGGCTCCATCCGCATAGCCACAAAGTATCCCAACATCACGCGCGCCCATTACGCGAAAACCGGCACCCAAGTCGAGATCGTGAAACTGCACGGAAACATCGAGCTGGCACCATTGACTGGATTGGCCGAGCGTATCGTCGACATCACGGCCACGGGCACCACGTTGCGTGAGAACAACCTGGTCGTCGTAGAAGACGTGCTGTCGTCGACGGCCCGCTTCTTCGCCAACGGCACCTCGCTGCGCACCGATGCGCGCATTGTGGAGCTGGCCGACGCCATGCGCGCCGGCGCCGCGGCGGGCAAGTGGGAGGCCACGGTCATCGCCGGCGGCGTGCAGTCGCCCGAGCCGGCGGCGGAGTAGCGTTCAGGCGCGGCTTCGCTCCCGCAGGCGCCCAGGGGTCGGGCGCCGCAACGTCAAGGCCGGAGAGACGCCTGCTCGCAGGCGCGGCCGCGACAAGGTATCATCGTGAAAGAGGCCGGAGGGGTCATCCGGCGTGTACATGGAAAGAAGGACAACATGCGTCGCGTCATCCTGAACAAAGGCGAGCAATTCTCCAACAAGCACCTCAAGCGCACGGGCGCGTTCAACGCCCGCGCCATGGAGGCGGCAACGAACATCATCGAGCAGGTTCGCGAACAGGGCGATGCGGCCCTGCGCGAGCTGACCGAGCGATTCGACGGCGTGGCCATCGAGAACTTCCGCGTGCCGGCAGAGGCCATCGAGGCCGCTGCGGCGAAGGTCGATCCCAAAACCGAGGAGGCGCTCAAGAAGGCCGCCAAGCAGATTCGCGAGTTCCACGAGCGCCAGGTCAAGCAGAGCTGGTTCTCCGTGCGCGAGGACGGCGCCCTGGTCGGCGCGAAGGTCACCCCGCTTGAAAGCGTGGGCATCTACGTGCCCGGCGGCCGCGCGCTGTATCCGTCCACGGTGCTCATGAACGCCCTGCCCGCCGCAGTCGCCGGCGTCGAACGCATCGTGTGCGTCACGCCGCCCACCAAGGACGGCAGCATCGACCCGGTGGTGCTCGAGGCATGCCGCCTGGCAGGCGTCACCGAGATCTACACGGTTGGCGGCGCGCAGGCAGTGGCGGCGCTGGCCTACGGCACCGAGACCATCGAGCCGGTCTGCAAGATCACGGGCCCGGGCAACGCGTTCGTGGCGGCTGCGAAGAAGATCGTCTCCGGCGATGTGGGAATCGACATGATCGCCGGCCCCTCCGAGGTGTGCGTCGTGGCCGATGAGACCGCCGATCCCGCCATGGTGGCCATCGACCTCATGGCCCAGGCCGAGCACGATCCGCTGGCAAGTTGCTACCTGGTCACGTTCGACGAGAGCTACGCCGACAAGGTCGAAGCCGCCATCGAGGGCCACATGAAGGCTTCCACGCGTGCTGAGATCACCACCGCCTCGCTGGCCGATCAGGGCCTCGTGGTCATCTGCGACTCCATGGAGCAGGCCATCCAGTCCGTCAACGTCATCGCCCCCGAGCACCTGGAGCTGCACTTCGACGGCGCGTTCGAGCAGCTCGGCGCCATCCGCAACGCCGGCGCCATCTTCGTGGGCGAGTGGACCCCCGAGGCCGTGGGCGATTACGTGGCCGGCCCCAACCACACGCTTCCGACCGGCGGCACCGCGCGCTACGCTTCTCCGCTTTCCACCGACGAGTTCGTCAAGCACTCCAGCGTCATCCAGTATTCCGCGAAGTCGCTGGCCAACGACGCCGACGCCGTCATCGCCATCGCCCGTCACGAGGGCCTGTGGGCGCACGCCCGCAGCGTCGAGCTGCGCAAGGCCCTGGTGGAGACCGGCGACATCTACGGTTTGGACGGCGCCGATGAATAGCGTTCGCGCATCCGCCCCGCAGCTGGCCGACATCACGCCCTACGACCCGAAGTACCTCCCGGCGCGCGCGTACCTGTCGGCCAACGAGAACCCTTGCGACGTGGAGACCGAGGTCCGCAACGAGATCAAGCGCGAGATTAACAAGGTGGCCTTCAACCGCTACCCCGACCCCTTGGCCAACGAGCTGCGCGACATGATCGCCGAGGCCAACGGCCTTGACCGCGATTGCGTGCTCGTGGGCAACGGCGGTGACGAGCTGCTGTTCGACATAGCGCTTGCCTGGGGCGGGCCGGGGCGCAAGTTCCTCAACATGCCGCCCACGTTCTCTGTGTACCAGAACAACGCCGAGCTCACCAACACCGAGGTGGTCGACATCCCGCGCCGCGACGATTACGCCATCGACGAGGAGGCGGTGCTGTCCCGCGTGGCGCGTGGTGACATCGACTACGTCATCGTCACCAGCCCGAACAACCCCACGGGCGACCTGGCCGACGAGCGATTCATCCTGCGCCTGCTCGACGCAACCGACGCGCTCGTCATGGTCGACGAGGCGTACTTCGAGTTCTCGCGCGGCACGGTGCGCCCCTACCTGGCGCAGCATAAGAACCTGGTCATCCTGCGCACGTTCTCCAAGGCGTTCTCGCTTGCCGGCGTGCGCGTGGGCTACCTTCTGGGAAATCCCGAGGTCATCCGCGAGTTCTTGAAGGTGCGCCAGCCGTACTCGGTGGACGCGGTGTCGCAGGCCATCGCACGCGTGGTGTTCCGCAACCGCGCGAAGTTCGAGCGCGGCATCATGCAGATCGTCTCCGAGCGCGGACGCGTGTTCCGCGAGCTCTCGCAGATGCCGGGCGTCACGGCGTATCCTTCGAACGCCAACTACATCCTGTTCCGCACAGAGGGCGCGGGGGAGGTTTGGCAGCAGCTCTACGACCGCGGCATCCTCGTGCGCGACTTCAGCCGCGCGCCCATGCTGCAGGATTGCCTGCGCGTCTCCATCGGCAGCCCCCAGGAGAACGACGAGTTCCTAACCGCGCTGCGGGAGATCCTGTCGAAGTAGGGCCCGGGCATTTCGGGGATGTAGCGCTATCTGTCCGGAATCGCTGCGCACATGACGAAAGAAAGGCGAACTGCAATGAGCGAACGCGTTGCGCATATCGCGCGCACCACGAAGGAGACCGACATCGACCTGTCCGTCAGCCTTGACGGCACGGGCGCTACGGACGTGGCGACGGGCATCGGGTTTTTCGACCACATGCTCACCGCGTTCGGGCGCCATGGCCTGTTCGACCTGCAGGTTCGCTGCGATGGCGACCTTGAGGTGGACGGCCATCACTCGGTGGAGGACACGGGCATCGTCATGGGGCAGGCGTTCGCGCAGGCTCTCGGCGACAAGCGCGGCATCCGCCGCTTCGGCGATATCGTCATGCCCATGGACGAGGCGCTCATCATGGCGGCCGTGGACATCTCGGGGCGCGGCCAGCTGTACTGGGATGCTGATGTCCCTGCGGTGATGGTGGGCTCCCTCGACGCCACGCTGGCGAAGGAGTTCTTCAACGCCTTCGCCGCCAACGCCGGCGTCACGCTGCATATCCGCCAGCTGGCGGGCGAGAACACGCATCACGTCATCGAGGGCATGTTCAAGGCGGTGGCGCGCGCCATGCGCCAGGCCTGCGAGCCCGACCCCCGCATGGGCGACGCGCTGCCCTCCACGAAGGGGATGCTGTAGCCGTCGCGTCGCCGGGCCCGGGCGCGCATCCGCCTGACGCCAGGCCGGGCCGCTCGACGTCGCGGGTGGCTGCAGCGCGCCGCCTTCGCGTTGCGCTTTGCTTGAACAGGGGGACGGAGGGGTGTTCACGATTGCTTCTCCGCGTCTCGGGCGATGAGCGTGAACGCACCTCCGTCCCCCGTTCAAACTTCGTTCAGGGCACACCGCTCTCACTGATTTTTATTGGACCTGCGAGATGTAAGAGGCTCTTATGATCGCTGTTGTTGACTATAAGAAGGGCAATCTGCTCTCCGTCGAGCGCGGTTTGCGCGCGGTGGGCGCCGATGCCCGCATCACCGATGACGTCGCCGAGATAGCCGCTGCCGACGCCATCGTCTTGCCGGGCGTGGGCGCGTTCGCCGACGCGGCGGCTACCATGGACGAGCTCGGCCAGACCGAGGTCATCCGCCGCCGCATCGCGGAAGGGGTGCCGTTTCTGGGCATCTGCCTGGGCGAGCACCTGCTGTTCGAGGAGGGCGTGGAAGGCGCCGACGCCGACGGCAACCCCCGCGGTTTGGGCGTGCTGCCTGGATGCGTGGATCGCATGCCGCGCCAGGATGTCGAGGGCCGCGCGTACAAGGTCCCGCACGTGGGCTGGAACACCGTCGATTTTCCCGCCGGCGTGGCGGAGAACCCGCTGTTCGCAGGCATTCCCTCGGGTACGTACTTCTACTTCACCCACAGCTACATCGCGCCTGATGGGCCGTTCGCCATCGCACACACCACGCACAGCGTGACGTTCCCGTGCGCCGTTCAGAAGGGCAACGCGTTCGGCGTTCAGTTCCACCCCGAGAAAAGCTCGGATGCCGGCGCGGCCGTGCTGCGCAACTTCGTCGAGATCGCCAAGGCGGCATCGCCCGCCTTGCAAGGTTAGGAGGCCGCCATGTACCTGCTCCCCGCAATCGATATCCTGGGCGGCAAGGCCGTTCGCCTGGCGAAGGGCGATTACAACCAGGTGACCGTGTACAACGATGACCCCGTGGCGCAGGCGCGCGTCTTCGAGCAGGCCGGTGCCCAATGGGTGCACGTGGTCGATCTGGACGGCGCGCGCAGCGGCGTCCCGGAGAACATCGCCATCGTCGAGCGCATCGTGCGCGAGACGTCGCTTTCCGTCGAGATCGGCGGCGGCATCCGCAGCCTGGAGACGCTCAAACGCTTGGCCGACGCCGGCGCGGCGCGCATGGTGCTGGGCACCGCGCTCGTCAACGACCCCGACCTTGCGCACGCGGCCATCGCCGCGGTGGGCGGCGACCGCCTGACCGCAGGCATCGACGCGAAGGGCGGGGAAGTGGCCGTTTCGGGCTGGATCGAGGGCTCGGGCGTTGCCGCCGCCGATCTGGCGCGTGCGATGGGTGCCGCCGGGTTCAAGCACATCGTCTATACCGATATCGCGCGCGACGGCATGCAGACCGGCATCGACGTGCAGGCCTACGTCGACATGGCGAACGCGTTCGGCAACCCCGTCATCGCCAGCGGCGGCGTGGCAAGCCTCGCCGACATCGAGCGCCTGGCGCCCGTGGTGGAAAGCATTGAGGGCGTCATCACCGGCCGCGCCGTCTACGAGGGCACGCTCGATGTGGCCGAAGGCGTCGCCCTTTGCGCCAGCCTGACCGCCGCGCGATCCTAATGCCGCAAAGGCGCCGAGCGCCGTTCGTTTAGCGGCGAAGCCGGGCGCTGCCGCACCTGCGCGCGACGTTCCCCGGCCTCGCAACGCGCCCGCCGGCGCCATCCCGTCGATTTCCCTTTCCCCGAGCCGTTGAGGAGCAGATATATGTTGGCAAAACGCGTGATCCCCTGCATGGACGTGAAGGACGGCCGTGTGGTGAAGGGCGTCAACTTCGTGAACCTGCGAGATGCGGGCGACCCCATCGAGCTGGCGCAGCGCTACGACGAGCAGCGCGCCGACGAGGTGATCTTCCTTGACATCACCGCCACCAGCGACAAGCGCGAGACCACGGTGGACCTTGCAAGCCGCGCCAGCGCGCAGCTGCATCTGCCGTACTGCGTGGGCGGCGGCTTCCGCAGCGTCGCCGACATCCGCCGCATGATCGCCGCCGGCGCCGACAAGGTGTCGGTCAACAGCGCGGCGGTGGACAACCCGCAGCTCATCTCCGACGCCGCCGCGGCGTTCGGCACGCAGGCCATCCTGTGCGCCATCGACGCGAAGCAAGTGGCAGGCAACCCCAACAAGTGGGAGGTCTATGTGCACGGCGGCCGCACCGCAACGGGCATCGATGCCGTGGAGTGGGCCGCCGAGGCGGCGCGGCGCGGCGCGGGCGAGATCTTGCTGACCAGCATGGACCGCGACGGCAGCAAGGACGGCTTCGACTGCGCGCTCACCCGCGCGGTGGCGCGTGCGGTGGACATCCCCGTCATCGCCAGCGGCGGCGTGGGCAAGCTCGAGCACTTCGCCGAGGGCATCATCGACGGCGAGGCCGACGCGGTGCTGGCGGCCAGCGTCTTCCACTTCGGCGAGTTCACGGTAACCCAGGTCAAGGAGTACATGCGCAGCCAGGGCATCCCGGTACGCCTGTAGAAAGGATCATCCATGCAGACCGAGCTTCCCGAGCTGAAATACAATGCCGATGGGCTGATCCCGTGCATCGTGCAGGACGCGGAAACGCGCGAGGTGCTCATGATGGCGTGGATGAACGCCGAGAGCCTGGCGCTTACGCTTGAGCGCGGCGAGACGGTGTTTTGGAGCCGCAGCCGTCAGGAGCTGTGGCACAAGGGCGCCACCAGCGGCAACACGCAGAAGATCGTCGAGCTTCGCTACGATTGCGATGCCGACACGCTTCTGGCGCTCGTGCATCCGGCGGGCCCCGCCTGCCATACCGGCGCCACCAGCTGCTTCTTCCGCACGCTGGCCAAGTTCGAGTAGGCGCTTCGCCTTCGTCCCCGCTATGCTGTCGAAAGACGTTGGGTCGCACCCCAGTTGAGGCGGTGGAGAACGCGGGGCGTTGCAATAGGCGCAATGAAGGGAATTGGGCGTTGGTCATGGCGGTGTAGCCATGACAGTTGAATAGATAATCTGGAAAAAACGAATAAGCGCCGTTATGCTGGTACCAACGCCGGCGAAGCCCGCTCCATAGGCTGTCAAACTTCTGGAGTGGCGGGCGACGCAGTGTTATCGAATCAATAGCCGGGTGCCAGCCCGGCTATTCTATGTCTTCTACCCTATCATGCCCGGTCATGCGCTTCGGGTGGTTATCTGCGGCGACTTGCTTGCACGCACCCGGCGCCTGCGCTATCCTGCCCCTAGCTTTATTTTCTTGAAGGAAACCCTTCCCATCACCAAGTTCCCGCTTCATTTTCACGCTCCATCTATGCGCAAAGCGGGTGACAACCCATATTTATAAGGAGGAATAAGGGTGAAGTTCTTTCTGGACACGGCAGATCTAGCCGAAATCGAAGAGGCTGCTAGCTGGGGTGCGCTGGCAGGCGTCACCACCAACCCGTCGCTGTACGCCAAGATCGGCGGCAAGCTGGACGACTTCCACAACCACATGAAGCGCATCTGCGACATCGTCGGCCCGGACTGCCCGGTTTCCGCCGAGTCCGTCGCTATGACGCGCGACGAGATCGTCGCCGACGGCCGCAAGCTGGCCGAGATCGCCCCGAACATCGTGGTGAAGATCCCCACCATGGTCGAGGGCCTGGCCGCCACGCACACGCTGGCCGCCGAGGGCATCCCGGTGAACATGACGCTGTGCTTCAGCGTGCCGCAGGCGCTGCTGGCCGCACGCGCCGGCGCCCGCTACATCAGCCCGTTCATCGGCCGTTTCGATGACATCTCCGAGGACGGCCTCGAGCAGGTCGGCAACATCGTGACCGCCATCAACAACTACGACTTCACGGCCAACACCGCCAACGGCGAGCAGATCGAGATCATCGCCGCTTCCGTGCGCAGCGCCAACCATGTCACGCAGTGCGCGCTCATGGGCGCCGACATCGCCACCGTCCCGTTCGGCGTGCTGAAGAAGATGGTGCAGCATCCGCTCACCGACCGCGGCCTGGACTCCTTCATGAAGGACTGGGAGAAGGTAGCTAACGCATGAGCGACGAGCAGAATGTAGCGGAGGCGCCGCAGCAGGGCGCCCCCGCGGCCGATGCGGCGCCGGCTGCTCCCAAGCGCCGCCCGGGCCGTCCGCGCAAAAGCGCCGCCTCGTCGAGCAAGGCCTCTTCCGAGGCTTCCCCCGACGCCGCATCCGACGCCCCGGCCGATGGGGCCGATAGCGCTCCGAAAACGCCGGCCAAGCGCCGCCCGGGCCGTCCTCGTAAGAAGGCCGCGCCCGCTCAGAAGGCCGAATCCGCCCCTGCTGCGAAGGCCGATGCCGCCGCAAAAGCCGCACCCGCCGCGAAGCCCGCTTCCGCGGCGAAGGCGAAAAAGGCGAAGGAGGCTCCTGCCGAGCCCGAGGCCGCTGCACCCAAGACGCAGGCCGCCGAGGCAGCCAAGCCCGCCGAGACGGTAGCCGGCACGCCGGCAAGGCGCCGTCCGGGCCGTTCGCACAAGAAGATCGCCACCGCGCCCGTCGCCGCTCAGGCAGCTCCCGCGCAGGACGCATCCGACAAGCAGCAGGCCCCCGAAGCCTACGAAACCGCGCAGGCTCCCGCCGAAGCAGCCGGCTCCGACCAGCAGGCACCCGCCCGCGACATGGCCCCGGGCCGCGCGGCACGCGCCGCGCGCACGCCGCGCAAATCGGTGCGCGCCCAGGGCGCCAACCGCGAGGGCCGCTCCGAGCAGCATGAGGGCCGCGGCAAATCCGATGCCCGC
>JAUNWR010000101.1:0-5000 GCA_030540215.1 Coriobacteriia bacterium
TCCATCCCCAGTCGTCTCCACTCCTGTTCGTTATGTTATCACTCGCGTATTTTTATACGGAACCGTTATCATATCTTCGCAAGATAAATGAATAAATCTGCATGAAGGAGCTTCGCATGACCGCTGAACCCCCATCCGCATTCGCTTACCTGGGCCCCGCCGGAACCTATCACGACGAGGCTGCGCGCGCATTCGCCAAACGTTTGGGCATAGACGACCCGCAGCTGATCGAGTGCCCCTCGCTGTCCGAGGTGTTCGACTGCGTGGACCGCGGGAAATGCGAATACGGCGTGGTGGCCACGGAGAACGCGCTTGAAGGGCCGGTGACGGCCACGCTCGACAACTTCGCGTTCCGCTCGAGCGCAACCATCTTGGGCGAGCATGTACTTGACATCCATCATTGCCTGATCATGCACCCCGAGGCAACCTTGGACGACGTGAAGACGGTTGCCAGCCACCCGCAGGGCCTGGCGCAGTGCCGCCGCTACCTCAACGAGAACCTGCACGGCATCCCCACCGTCACCGTGGCATCTACCGCCGATAGCGCTCGCCGCGCGGCGGCCGACAAATCCGTCGCCGGAATCGGCAACGCCTTCGCCGCGCAGCTCTACGGCGCGCGCGTAGAGGAAACGGGCATCGAGGACCACTTCGGCAACCAGACGTCGTTCGCCCTGATCGGCCGCCAGGGCCATGTACCGGTGCTGACGGGCAGCAGGTTCAAGACATCGCTGGCGCTGTTTTTGCAGGCAGACCGCCCCGGCGCGCTGCTCATGATCTTGTCCGAGTTCGCCTATGCCGGCATCAACCTGGTCAAAATCCAAAGCCGCCCCACCAAGCAGGCGCTCGGCGACTACATGTTCTTCGTGGACATCGAGGGCTCCACGCAGGACCTTGAGGTGCAAACCGCCCTGAACTGCCTGCGCTTGAAGCTGCGCGAGGTGAAGGTGCTGGGAAGCTACCCGGTGGAATAGCGCGCCAAGAGCGCCGCGCGAACAGGTAGACGGGGCCGCGCTTGGCGCATTTGCCGGTCGATACGCAGACGGCGAACTTGAGCCGCCCCCTACCCGAACGAGAATCAAGCGATTGCATACGCTAATATATATATGCAGCGAACGAAAGCGGCCGCTCCAACGAGCGGCCGCTTCGCCGTTTAGAAGGTGATGATCCCAAGGTGCTCGAGCAGCGTTTTCACGCCGATGAGGATGAGCACCGCACCGCCCGCGATGGTTGCGGGCTTCTCGAAGCGCGCGCCGAAGAAATGGCCCACGGCGACGCCGATGAAGCTGAGGACGAAGGTGGTCACGCCGATGATGGTCACGCTCGGCACGATGGCCACCTGCAGAAACGCGAAGGTGATGCCTACGGCAAGCGCATCGATGCTGGTGGCGATGGCCAGCATGAGCAGCTCCTTGAGGTCGAGCTTGGCGTCTTTCGCTTCCCCGTCCTCCTCATCGTCCTCGTGGAACGCGTCCCATAGCATCTTGCCGCCCACGAATGCCAGCAGCGCAAACGCGATCCAGTGGTCGATAGGAGCGATAAGGTCGGCAAGCTGGCTGCCCAACGCCCAGCCAACAAGGGGCATAAACGCCTGGAACCCGCCGAAGAACAGCGAGATGACCGCCGCCTGCCTGATGTTCAGGCGGCTCATGCCCAAGCCCTTGCAAATGGAAACGGCGAAGGCGTCCATGGAAAGCCCCACGCCGATCAAAAACAACTCAACGAACCCCACGATGACCCTCTCGTCTTAAACCTTAACCCCCATCGGACACATAACGCTACGTCCCCTAACTGTCATGGACGCTTTGGGGATGTAGCGCTATGTGTCCGGAATTTGCGAGCCGCTATTCTTTATGGGAACAGACGCCCATTCTCCTTGCGGAAGAAGCCTTCCCGCTCAAGGTCGGCGCAGATGCCGGCGAACAGCTGCGGATCGACCGCTTCCCGCCCGGCAGAGCGCTCCTCGGCGTCCAAGCGCGCCGCCGCCTGCTCGACGGCGATGCCCGGGCAGGCCAGCACGATGCGCACCAGACACGCGCGCTTCTGCCGGCGCGACCCCTCGAACGCCGACTGGCGCGTGTAATGCGCGCTTCGCCGCGAAGCGTTTCCCACCTGCGACTTCAGGTCCGCTCCCACATCCAGCAGCGCGTAATACCACTGCCGAACCTGGCCCGCTTCGGGACAGCAGGCCGCCACCAGCGGCTCGAGTTGCTTGTCGGAAACCGTTTCGCAATCGGGGAACAGCGTATGGATGAACACCGTCCGCACGTTCGTCTCGATATAGATGGCAGGAAGGTTGCGGGCGAAGGCGGTGACGCCCGCCGCCGTTGCCGGCCCGATGCCCGGCAGCTCCTGAAGCTGCTCCACCGTTTTGGGCAGGCGCCCGCCAAAGCGCTGCGAGCACTCCTCAGCCGCGCGCTTGAGCGCCAAGGCGCGGCGGTTGTAGCCGAGTCCCTGCCATTCGGCCAGCACATCGGCTGGTGCAGCAGAAGCCAACGCATCGGGGGAAGGGAACATGCCCATCCAGCGCTCCCAGCGCCCCAGCACGCGCTTGACTTGCGTCTGCTGGAGCATGACCTCGCTCACGAGCACGCCGTAGGCATCGTCGATGCCGCGCCAGGGCAAGTCGCGGTACAGCCGCCGCCCCTCGGAGAGCACATAGCGGCAAAACTCGTCCTGAGACATAGCGGCGCCCGCGGGCCAAACCGCGGACGCCGCAAGATCGGCTATGCTTTTGCGCGCCACGCCTACGACTGCGCTTCCCCGATAGCAGGCCGAGCGCCGCATCCGCCGCAGGAATCCACCGGACACGACATGCGCGCCGTGGGAGGCGCCGAATCTATGGCCTTCCTGATGACGGGGTGCCGTCCGCCCTGCTCCATGAGCTCCTTGAGCGTGATGGAATCGAAATAGCTGTTCAGCAGGCTATCCGCACCCATCCACAACTTGTTGTACGAGCACCCTCCGCGACGCTTGCAATACTCGGCGTCCACCGCGCACAGCGAGACGCTGACCGGGCCCTGCACCGCCTCGAGCACCTCGAGCAGCGTGATCTGGGCCGGGTCGCAGTCGAGCGCAAGGCCGCCGCGCGCACCGCGCACCGTCTTGATTAGCCCGCCTTTCACCAGGTCGTGCTGGATGCTGCGCGCGAACGCGTACGGGATGTCCTCCTGCTCGGAGATGTCGGCGACCGACACATACGAGTCGCCGCTTTCGTATGCGGCCTCCAAGATGCGAAGCGCGTAATCGCAACGTCGCGTGATATCCATTACTGCCCGTCCCCCTTCAACAGGTCGTCCAAATGGTCGAGCTCCCTCCTAAAGTCATCGACCACCGCTTGCTCGAGCGCCTTGTACTCCGGCGAATCGAGCGGCTGGTATGCTGCCAGCTTATCGAACAGGTTGTCCGTAGTCACCGGGATATAGCGTCGCTTGGTGAGGCTGTCCTTGTACGCTTCCTCGATAGCCTCGCGTGCCGCCATGTGCATATCGAAACGCGGCATGCCCTGCGAGAACCTGACCAGCTGATCGCGGTCGACGCCGCGCACGGACGGGTGCTCGCGGGCGATCTCCATCCAGATGTCGGCACGCTCCTTCTCGGTGGGATAGTCGATGTCCACCGCCGAGACCGGCCCCAGCAGGTCGAAGAAGTACGGGTCCACGTCGTTGCCGAGCGCCGAGGTGCACAGCACGAACACGTCCGGATCGTCGGCCGAGGAACGGATGAGGTTGACCGCCTCGCGCGCCCCGCGTGAAAGCGTGGACATGATCAGCCCGCCGATATCCTCGGGTTGATCGAATGCGGGCGCCGCCCACAGGTCGATGTCCTCGATGACGAGCACCGCAGGCTCCTCGAAGGCGTTGCGAGCCTGGTTGAGCTTGGGCTGGCGGTCGGCTTGGGCCATGACGCACAGCACGGGCATGCCCTGCATGTTCTCCTCCATGCGCATGCGCAGCACCGGAAGCCCCAGCTCGCCGCAGGTGGCCATCATGAACTGGTTGGCGTCCTCACGTGCTGGGCTGCGGATGAGCAGCGCATCGCATGCGGGCATGCGATCAAGGCCATGGCGCACGTTGAGCTGGCGAACAAGCTGCTGGAACTCGGGGTCCTTCTGCATGCCGAGGCCGAGCGAGCGCACCGAGCGCACCGCCTCGTCAAAGCCCACGAGCTCCTTATAGGTGAGATGCTCGATGGGAGCAAGCACGGGCTGCGCGGCGGCTGCGGCAGGCGCGGGCTTTCCCGCGGGCGTCTGCGGCTTTTCGGACGGCACCGGGCCGGCGGCAACGGGCTGCTCTCCCGCGGCATCCGCGGCAGCCGTCGGGGCAGCAGCGCTTGCAGCCGCGTCGCCTTCGGGCTTGCCGGCGCCTCCGGGCACGCCCGGAGCCGTGAGATGTTCCACGCGCAGCACGCGCGGTCCGCCCTCGCCCATCATGTCCTGCGAGATCATGTCGGTCATGTCCTCAAGCTCGTCGCGCGACAGCCCGAACTCCTCGAGCTTGGCAAGGGCCAGTTCCTGAAGCTGGTCCGCGCAGGCGGCCACCTCGTCGCTGGACAGGTACGGCTCCATGCGCTCGAACACGTATTCGGCGATGCTGCGCTCCTTCAAGGTGCACGCCAGACGCCATGCGCGCTTCAGGCCGGCAATGGCGGCTTCGGAGGGCACAGCGCCCTCGGCTGCCTGACCGCGCTCGAACGCCGCCAGGTACAGATGCAACGCCAGCATAAGGTTCCCCTGCTCAGCAGCCTGTTCAGCGCTGTTCAGGTATCCGGAAACGGAGCTGGACGGCTCATCGCTTCGGCTGGGCATATCGTTCATGTCGTTATCAAACATCGACCCAACCTCCTTCAAGTGTCAAAATAGCTATAGTTCGGTATCATTTTACCGGAAGCGGCCGCCATGCGGCCGCAAGCCAAGAAATCGAAACAAACCTGTCACCCGAGCAAGCTAACGTTGAATTGCAATCTCAGCTGAACGACTCGAACATTCTCTAAAACTCAGCTGC
>JAUNWR010000015.1:0-31168 GCA_030540215.1 Coriobacteriia bacterium
AAAACACCTATGCGAAAAGCCTGTAGCAGCGCAGCTTCCCAGTCGGCTTCTTTGAAGCCGGTAAGCACGAAATCGGGGCCGACGACGATGGGACGTTTTACCAGCATGCCGTTGGTAGCCAACAGGTCATAAGCTTCCGCGTCCGACATGCCTGCATCTAGCTGGACTTTCACATTATATTGGCGATACAGCTGCCCGCTGGAGTTGAAGAACCGGCGCAGCGGCAGCCCGCTTTTCGCGTGCCATTCGGCCAGCTCGGTCGCAGTGGGGTTATCCGCCACAATGTCGCGATCCGCATACGCCACGCCATGCGCATCCAACCACGCCTTCGCCTTCTTGCACGTTGAGCACTTCGGGTACTCGATGAACAGCACTTCCTGCACGATGAGCTCCTTCCTTTAGGCGAATCGCCTTTGCGTTTTGCGTTGCATAGCGTAGCAGCACGCCACCGCACCGCTCAACCGAGTACAGGCGAAACGCGATCGAGGCGGGGGTCAGGCGAGTTATCGCGCCCGAACGCCCATAGTGAAGCTGCGCCATTCGCCCCAAGACGCGAAGCGGCCCCTTTCGCTTGGAGACGTCCCTGTTTGCAAGGGGGGTTTGGGGAAAGGGTGTCTCCAAGCGGAAGGGGCCGCTCGGGGGTATTCGGTTGTCAGGGGCCGAGCCCCTGCCGGGGCCACCCGCCTCCCCGCGCCACCGCCGGGGAGGAATCGCCGACGGCGAAGCGGGGAAGCTGGCGGGGCGAAGCCTCACGGAAGCATCGACCCTCGCCGCCAGGGGCGGCCTAGTAGAACATGAACACGGACAGGCCCACGTTGTAGAACGCGACGCGCAGGCAGACCGCGCCGATGAGCGCCGCGACCACGGCCACGCCGCCGAACAGCTTCCAGCTGGCGGCGTCGCCCTTCTTGCGGGCCATCACGCAGCACACGAGCGGCACGACCGCGCCCACGGCCACGGCGCCGAGCCACAGCAGCGGGGCCTGCGCCCCGACGGTCGCGGCGGCGTCGGCCACGGCCTTGGTGGGGTGCGTCGGGTCGAAGTAGTAGCCCACCTGGGAGAACGCGCCGGCGCTCAGCTGAACGAAGGCCGCGTAGGCGGCGGTGCACACGGCGCCGATCGCGGAGCCGGCCACGGCCGGCAGGCCGCACTCGCCGGTCTCCTCGCCCTTGGCCGCCAGCACGATGGCGCAGGTGGCGGGGCCGAGCAGGCAGGCGGCGCCCACGATGGAGAGCACCTCGAGCACGCTGTCCCACGCCGGGCGCGCCGGCATCATGTAGCTGTGCGCGCACACCGCGGCCAGGATCACCGAGATGGCGATGGCGACCCACGCCATGCCCTTGGGCAGCGTGCCGCCGTCGTCGGACTTGCGGGCCACGACGAAGTACGCCACGGCGACCGCCACGAACACCACGATCGCGATGAGCTCCTGCGTGATGCCGGAGGTGATGTGGCCGAAGCCGTTGAAGATGCGCTCCCAGTGCTGCAGGTGGAAGAACACGGCGATGCCGCCCAAAGCCAGGAGCACGCACGAAACGATCGCCAGCAGCTGCTGGGACTTCTTGCCCGCGCCCTTGAGCGCCAGCGCGCCGGCTCCGCCGAGCACGCCGCAGCCCCAAGCGGTCAGCGTGGTGAAAAGGATCAGAGGCCATTGCAGTTCCATTACTCTTCTCCCTTCCACTCGTGGTTGCGCAGGATGTAGCGGAACGAGGGATGGTTCCCCACATCGGGCAGATGATGCACATCGGAATCCTTGAACGGCTTGATCGGATAGTCGCCGTCCTCGCCGATCAGCTCGCCAAGCGTCTTGTTGTAGGGGCCGCGGAAGCTCTCGATGCCCTCGTCCAAGTCGCCGAAGAAGCGCGCGAAACCGCCGCACTGCGTGACGCACTGGGGCAGCTCGCCCTGCGCGGTCTTCTGCTCGCACAGGGTGCACTTCTCCACCACGCGCTCCTCATCGTTGAGATAACGCACGCCATAAGGGCAGCTCATAGCGCAGAACTGGCAGCCGATGCACTTCGACTTGTCGATCTGCACGGTGCCGTCGGCGGCGATGTGGCTTGCCCCGGTCGGGCACACCTTCACGCACTCCGGGTCGGCGCAGTGCTGGCACTGCACGGTCAGGAAGTACGTGTACACGTCCGGGAAGTGCCCGGAACCTTCCGCCGTCGGATAGGGCCCGATACGCAGCGTCTTGTTCCAGAAGCTGCCGATCGGCACGCCGTTGAACGCTTTGCAGGCAACGCTGCATGCCAGGCAGCCGACGCACTTGTTCAGGTCGGTTACGATTGCCGGATGGCTCATGCCTTCGTTCTCCCCTCGTAATCAGGCGCCCACGCCTTCAGGCGCGGATCGCTGGAGTCATGGATGATCTCGGTGCCGTCGTCGCCGCAGGGCACGGGGTTGCCGAACGGGGAATTCTCCGCCGTGGCCTTGTACACCTTCACACCATAGGCGCGCAGGTTCGACGTGCCGATGAACGGGTCCTGGGCGTCCTTGTCCAGCAGGCAGTTCACGCCGCACAGCGCAAAGCCCTTGTCGGCCTGCTTCAGCTCGGGGAACCACCACTGGTGCTCCAGGTTCACCACACCGGGCGCGATGCCGTGATACAGGTCGACGACCTCGCGAATCTTGTGCTCCTTGGTCTCGATCCACACCCAGTCGCCCTGTTCGACGCCGATGCGCTCGGCATCCTCGGGGTTCATCTCAATGCGCGGCACGGGCCACAGCTCGCGACACCAGGGAAGCTGGCGATGCTCGTTGTGGAAGTACACGGGGATGCGTCGACCGGTGGTAGCCAGGAACGAGTTGTCGTCCTTGAACAGGTCCGGATCTGCGACCGGGCCGTGCGGAGCCTCGCGGAACGTCGGAATGGCCTGGTCGTCATCGGGATAGTAGTTGTCGATGACCGTCGACCAGATCTCCTGTTTGCCGGTGGACGTATCCCAACCCTGAGGATGGTCCATGACCGCCTGCACCGCCGCCGGGGAGTCTGACGTGGTGGCCCAACCGGTTTCGTAACGGCGATACGTGCCCCAGGCCTCAGGCTTCTCGATCTTGGAGTCCCACGGGCCGTTCTCCTGGAAGGCCTTCTTGTAGTCCTGCCACTCGGGGATCCTGAAACCGGCGAGCGCGATGTTGTTGCACGCGTTCTCGGCATCGTCGATGGGCCACTTCTCGTCATCGGTGCTGCCCTCGCAATACGGCTGGCCCATGGCCTTGAAGATGCGCATGACGATCTTCAGGTCGGGCTCGGCCTCCGCCGGGGGCTCCACAGCCTTGCACGTGGCGCCGAACGAACCGGAAGAGCCCTGCGACTTGCGAATGCAATCGAGCTCCATCCAGTGCGCCGCCGGCAGCACGATGTCGGCGATGCCCACGGTAGGCGTCTCCCACAAGTCGATGGACACCCAGAAGTCCAGCTTCTTGAGCTGCTCGTAGGCATACAGGCTGTTCGACTGGTTCATATGGTCGCCGGTCTGGCCGATGCCGCAGGACAGCTTGTAGGGCTGGCCCGTCTCGATGGTCTTGTAGATGCTCGTGGCATCCGCCCAGCTGGGGTTGCACTTCGGGTCCGCCAGCATGGGGAACTTGTCGCTGCCGATGATCTTGGACTGGTCGGGCGAGCCCTTCACGGAGGCTGCGGAGGGCAACGTCATGGCCAGGTCGAAGAACGGCCAGCCGGCGGTGGAACCGCGCATGCCGCCCGGGGTGTCCATGTTGCCGGTGATGCCGCACAGGATGTCCATAATGCGGTTGGTCTGCAGCGAGTTGCAGCTGTGCTCGAGCGGCAGCATGTACTGGATGCCGCCGTTGCCGTAGCCGGTGGAGGGGTCGAGACGCGTGGCGTAGATGGTCGCGGCGCGCTCGATGTCCTCGGCCTTGCAGCCGGTGATCTCGGCAACCTTCTCGGGCGTGTACTCGGCCACGCGATCGCACAAATGCTCCCAGACGGTGCGGCAATGCACCTTCTTGCCATCCTTCAGCGTAACCTCAAGGCCGCCTTCGGGCGTGTACAGCGCCGGATACAGGCCGTCGATGAACGGCGTGGCGTCGATGACGAAGCCTTGGCTCTGGCCCGTCAGGTCCAGGCCGTGGATCTGGGCTTCGCGACCGGCGGTCGCGGGCTTCCAATCCTCGCCCTCCCAGTGGGGCAGCTTGCCGGAGCTGGAGCTGCTGGACAAGTTCAGATCGGCGGCGGAGGCATCAGTGACCGAGGATGCCACGGACTTGCCGTTGGACTCGTAATACGTCAGCTCGCCGTTCAGCTCGTTGAGCACCATGAACGCGGTGTTCGAGCCACCTTCCTTGATGTCGGACTGCTTGAGCAGGCGATTCTTCTTGGAGCCGTGCGTGGACTGGGAATCGGAGACGGAAGGCTCCCAATCCTCGTCCTCGACCACCAGCATGGGGGCGTTCATCCATTTGCGCACGTACAGGTCGTCGTAGAGGCCCTTGTTGATGACGACGTTGATCCAGCCCAAGCCCATGGCGGCATCGGTGCCGGGGCGCAGCGGCAGCCAGATATCGGCCTCCTTGCCCAGGTTCGTCTGACGCGGGTCCACCAGGATGTGGTAATCGGCGCGCGTTGCCACGTCGACCGTGGTGCGGCACGAGTCGTCGTAGTTCGACAGCTCGGAAGCGCCGCCCCACTGCACGTACACGCGCGGACGGCCTACGGTCTCCATCCAGCTGTAAGCGTTGTAGTCATTGAGCTTCGTGGCATAGAAACGCGGACCTTTGCAGATCTCGTTGGCCTGAATGGCGTTCGGGCTTACGAAGCACTGCTTCAACGCCGCGTAAGGGCCCATGGACCAGATGCGGCTGGTGCCGGCCATGCTGAAGTACGTCTCGTTGCCGTACTTGGACTGCAGCTCGCTGAACTTCTCGCCGATGGTCTCCATGGCTTCGTCCCAAGTGATGCGCTGCCAGCCAGGATCGTTGGAATCCTTCGGGTTCGTGCGCTTCATGGGGTACTTCAGGCGATCGGGATGATATGCAGCCTGCAGCGAGGCCTGGCCCTTGGAGCAGTGATTACCCATGGATTGGAAGGCGGCCTCGTCGCCTTCGCTGCGGATGACCTTCCCATCCTGCACATACACCCACACGCCGCATTCCATCTTGCCGCAGCCGCGGCAGGTGGAACGGATGCGCTTAACCTCGCCGGCGCCGGTGGTGCCGGTTTTGGTCTCGGCCAGCGCAGAGCTTGCCGGAGCCGCAACGCCGACGGCGGCGGCGGTGGCCGCAGCCATCTTCGCGAACGTGCGGCGCGTCATCGTGAGCTTGCCCATGCATCCTCCTTTCCTTCGACGCCTTGCAAGGCGCCATTTCCTCTGTGGTCGTACGGCATCGCAGCCCTCGTCTTCGGCTGCTTGCCGCCCCTCTTCTCGGGTTTTCAGGGTTTCCCGAAGCCCTGCGAAACATCACCGCGTCCGGGGCTTGCTTGGGGTTTGGGGCCGAGCCCGCAGTGCGTTCGCCTTCCCGACGATACGATGCGCAAAACAAGCGGCGAATCCGGCCAACAACATGGTTGAGGCGGGTTTTCGAAATCATGCTAGTAACATGATGCCTTTGACCTGGGGATATACCCGACACGAGTGTTTTCCACGGTTGACTTATCTGGGCAAGTTCAGGCAAGCGAAAGGGGTGTACTATAATCGCCTCGGACGAGGGAGAGGATTATTCTTGGGGGAGAAAAGGATCACTGGCGCCGCGGAAGACGGCAGCCAGCGCGCGGCGCAAGCGTCCGCCAAGGCGCAGGAGCCCGCTAACGTTATAGGCGGCAAGGAAGCGCGCGGCGCAGGCGACGGCCGCGGCAAGCCCAAGCAAGGCGGCGGCGACCGTCCGATGACGAATCGCGAAAGACTCTCCCGAGCGCTGACGGGCAAAAGAGAACAAGCCCGGGAGTCGCTGGGGCGCACCGAGGCGCTGACCGGTTTAGCGCTCGGCTGCTTCCTGGCATGGGTTCCCATGACGTTCCAAAGCCTGAACATCGTAGGTGACGAAGGCGAGCCCGTGCTCGACGCGGTGTACCTGATATCCATCTGCACGCTGCTGCTCACGCAGATCCTCATCGGCATCGAGCACAAGCGGTGCGCCGTTTGGCTGGCGAAGACGTCTGCGCGCGCAGGGTCGGCCATCGCCATGGCCGCGTCCACGCTGCTGCTGCCCCTTGCGGCCGGTTGGGCTGGCGGAGCATCGGCAGCGGAGACGTTCGTCGTCAACATCGCGCTCACCACCGCATCGGGCGTCGTCTCGGGCATCTCATCGGGCGTCTTCCTGGCGCAGTTCGGCATCCTTGTGAGCAAGTTCTCCGCGAAGTCTACCGCCGCCATTGCCGCTCTAGGGTATCTATGCATGTCGGCGCTGTTCTGCCTGTTCTCGTTCTTCGGAGCGTTCGAATCCTGCTTGTTCGCCGCCAGCATGCCCGTAATCAGCTCCTTTTTGCGCGACACGGGCGCGTCAACGCAAAAGGGCAGGCAAGCCATCGACGACAAGCCCCTGCCCTCGCAGGCCGAGCCCGCCACCCCGGAGAACCGGCGCCAGCTGCGCCATCTCACGCTGGCCCTGGCGCTATGCTGCGCGCTAATCGGCTGCGCGAACGAACTGGCGCGCACGCTGTACATCCAGATGGGCATCGCGGGCGCAGGCGGGCAACATTACGCGTTCATCCAGGCGGGCGCGGCGCTTATCATCGGACTCGGGGCCACAGTGATCACGTTGGCTCTGGTCAGCATGAAAACGCCGCGGGCCCCGGAGCTCTGCTACCGCATCCTTATGCTGTTCCTGGCGCTCGGCGCGTTGCTGTTGCCCACTCCCCTGCTGTACCCGATAAGCGCCGTAGCCCCCTACGCGCTCAACTCGGCGGCGTTCCAGTGCTACGGCGTCTTGGCATGGGTGCTCATCTGCGGCACCTGCCACCAGTATCCCGCGACCAGCATCCGCATATTCCAATTCGTACGCGCAGGATGGACCCTCGGGCCTTTGATCGGCATGCTCATCGGGCGCTTCGTGGTGAATTGCACGCCCTTCGGCATTGCCGAGGCGTTCCCGTGCGCCGTGCTGGGAGCGGCGCTCGTCATGATGGCGGCGATGGCGTTCACCGAGCACGACCTGGCCTTCGCCGTAAACCTGCTCCCCACGGACAGGAAGCGGCGCTTCACCGACAAGTGCCTGGCGGTCGCCGCACGCTGCGGCCTGTCCGAACGCGAAACCGAGATCATGACGCTGTTCGCCAAAGGCCGCAACCTTGCCTACATCCAAGACCAGCTCTGCCTGTCGAAAAGCACTGTGAGCACCCATCGCCAGCACATCTACCAGAAGCTCGGCGTGCATTCCGCCCAAGAGATGATCGACCTGATCCAAGAGGAGAACGGATAGAGGGCGGCTGGGACATCCGCAATGCGTTATGCTGATGGGCGAACACATCGAAAGGGGGCCTTATGCGGGCTTTAGTGCAGCGTGTGACGCATGCGCAGGTGGATATCGATGGCGAAACGACGGGTTCGTGCGAGCGCGGGTACCTGATTCTGCTGGGCGTGGGGGCAGACGACGGCCCCGAGCAGATCGAGCGGCTGTGGGGCAAGATCTTCAAGCTGCGCATCTTCGAGGACGAGAACGGCAAGACGAACCGCTCGCTTGCCGACGTGGACGGCCAGGTGCTCATCGTGTCGCAGTTCACGCTGTACGCCAACTGCAAGAAGGGCAACCGGCCCTCGTTCACTGGCGCCGGCGCGCCCGACCAGGCCGAACGGCTTTACGAGCAGTTCGTCGAACGCGCCCGCAAAGACGTGCCGCACGTGGAAACCGGCCGCTTCGGCGCCATGATGCAGGTCAGCCTGATCAACGACGGCCCCTTCACCATCTGGCTTGACACCGATCAGCTGTAGAGCTCGCGAAGCCGATCTTGACGCGCATAAGGCTATTCCAAGCGCTTTCGCGATGCGCCACCGTTTCAGCTTCGTCCCTCCAATCCAACGCAAAAAGGAAGCCGCCCGCGGGCGGCTTCCTTCGCATTCCGGCTGAATCCCGTTTGCTAGCAATAGAACAGGATGTCGTTGTACGTGGGGACGGGCCACAGGTCGTGAGCGACCACGATCTCCATGGCATCCACGCCCGCACGCAGGCGCTCCATCATCGGGACGATCTCGTGCGCGTACTTGTTGGCCTTCTCCTGCTCGTCGGTCAGGTCGCGAATGGCCAGGTGTGCGGCATGCAGCTCGTTCAGGGCGTCGTTGATTTCCTTGATGCCGTCGACCACCGTGTTGAGCAGCTGATCCTGCACCGAGGTGTCGATGCCGGCGCAAGCGGCCTTCATCTCGTTGATCTCGTTGGCAACGAGCGTGGCGTACTTGTTGATGGCCGGCAGGAACGTACGGCGCGTCATGCGCTTCATCGTACGGACCTCGATGTTCATGAGCTTCGTGTACTTCTCCAGCTTCACCTCGTAGCGGCTGCGAGCCTCCACCTCGGTGAGCACGTTGAACTCCTCGAACAGCTTGATGCTCTTCTCCGCAACGTAAGCCGGCAGCGCATCGGCGGTGGTGCGGTTGTTGGCCAGGCCGCGGCGCTCGGCTTCGGCGGGCCACTCGTCGGAGTAGCCGTTGCCGTTGAAGATGATGCGCTGGTGCTTCTTCAGCGTCTCCTTGATGTAGGCGATGGCGGCGGACTCGAACTCGTCGCCGGACTTGCCCTCCATGGCGTCGGCGAAGTCCTTCAGCGACTTGGCCATGGCGGTGTTGAGCACCATGTTGCAGTCGGCCAGGTTCACCGCAGAGCCCGGCATGCGGAACTCGAACTTGTTGCCGGTGAAGGCGAAGGGGCTGGTACGGTTACGGTCGGTGTTGTCCTTGAGGAAGTTCGGCAGAACCGCAACGCCCAGGTCGACGGCCACCTTTTCCGCAGAGGTGTACTCATGATCGTCAACCAGCGCGTCCACGATGGCGCCCAGCTCGTCGCCCAGGAAGATGGACACGATGGCCGGCGGGGCCTCGTTGGCGCCCAGACGATGATCGTTGCCGCAGGAGGCCACGGTCATGCGCAGAAGCTCCTGGTAGTCGTCGACGGCCTGGATGACGCCGGTGAGGAACACCAGGAAGCGCAGGTTGTCCATGGGGGTCTCGCCGGGATCCAGGAAGTTGGTCTTGCCGGCGGAGATGGACCAGTTGTTATGCTTGCCGGAACCGTTGATGCCCTCGAACGGCTTCTCATGCTGCAGGCACACCAGGCCGTAATGGCTTGCCAGCAGGCGCATCTTCTCCATGGTCAGGAGGTTCTCGTCGATGGCGCGGTTGCCGTTGGTGTAAAGCGGGGCCAGCTCATGCTGCGCAGGGGCGACCTCGTTATGCTTGGTCTTCGCCGACACGCCCAGCTTCCACAGCTCGTTGTCGAGCTCCTTCATGAACTCGTTGACCGTGGGGCGGATGGCGCCGAAGTAATGCTCCTCGAGCTCCTGGCCCTTCAGCGGGGAGTAGCCGAACAGCGTGCGGCCCGTCATGATGAGGTCGGAGCGCTTTGCGTAATCCTTCTCGCTGATCAGGAAGTACTCCTGCTCGGCGCCGACGGTGGTGATCACGCGGTCGGCGGTCTCGCCGAACAGCGCCAGCACGCGCTTGGCCTGCTCGTCGATAGCGCTCATGGAACGCAGCAGCGGGGTCTTCTTGTCAAGCGCCTCGCCGGTGTAGCTGCAGAACGCGGTGGGGATGCACAGCACCTCGTCTTTGATGAACGCGTAGCTGGTGGGGTCCCACGCCGTATAGCCGCGGGCCTCGAAGGTTGCGCGCAGGCCGCCGGACGGGAAGCTGGAGGCGTCGGGCTCGCCCTGGATGAGCTCCTTGCCGGAGAAGCTCATGATGGCACGGCCGTCACCGGTGGGATCGAGGAAGCTGTCGTGCTTCTCGGAGGTGATGCCGGAAAGGGGCTGGAACCAGTGCGTGTAGTGCGTGGCGCCCTTTTCGATAGCCCATTCCTTCATAGCGTGGGCGACGACGTTAGCGACCTCAAGGTTCAAAGGCTCGCCCTTCTTGATGGTCTTCATCAAGTCTTTATACGTTGCAGATGGCAGTCGCTCCTGCATCGTGTGCTCGTTGAACACCATCGAGCCGTAGATCTCAGGAATTTTCGACATAGGCGTGAGCTCCTTCATAGTTACCTTTCAGACGCGCGTTTCCCTTGCCACTGCAAGCTATAGGCTAGCGAACTAGTCAACTCTCGTAGCTTAGCATCTTGCACCGGCAAGCAGCACGTCAACTTGCTGTAACTTACGGTACCGGCGCTATGTTTCCGGCAGTTTTCCGCGTATGGAACGTTTCGTTACGGAAGCGCCGAATACGCCGGCGGCTTTTACACCATCGATAGCACTACGCATTGGAAGCCAATGGTCTTTCGCGGCGCAGAAGGCCGGCGGCGCGGCTACAGCAAAAGCCTCGATAACGCGCCCGGAGGTCCCGCATTCGGGCTCAAAATCCCCCGACAACGCGGAAAGCCCGCCCCGCTTTCGCGGAACGGGCTTTCCAGGCTTGCACGACCACGCATAGCGCAGCCAAAGGAAACAAACCTTAGCGCTTGCTGAACTGCGGGCGCTTGCGGGCCTTCTTCAGACCGTACTTCTTGCGCTCGACCATACGAGCATCGCGCGTCAGGAAGCCAGCCTTCTTCAGCTCGGCGCGGTAGTCGCCAGCTGCCAGCAGGGCACGGGAGATGCCGTGACGCAGAGCGCCGGCCTGACCCGAGATGCCGCCGCCGTCGATGCGGGCGAGCACGTCGAAGTGATCCTGGGTATCCGTGACCTTGAACGGGGTCTTGGCATAGTCGAGCAGAGCCTCGCGGCCGAAGTACTCCTTGCCATCGCGACCGTTAACGGTCACCTTGCCGGTGCCGGGAACGAGGCGCACGCGAGCGACAGCGTTCTTACGACGACCAGTGCCGTAGTACAATGCTTCATTCGCCATGGTTTAGCCCTCCATCTTGATCTCGGTCGGCTTCTGAGCCATATGCGGGTGCTCGGCACCAGCGTAAACCTTCAGCTTCATGCCCTGCTTGCGGCCCAGCGTGTTCTTCGGCAGCATGCCCTTGACGGCATGCTCGATGACGCGCTCGGGATGCTTGGCCATGGCCTCGGCGAAGGTCTCAGACTTCAGTCCGCCCGGATGACCGGTGTGATGGTAGTAGACCTTGTTCAGCTCCTTCGTGCCGGTCACGCGAACCTTGTCCGCGTTGATGATGATCACGAAGTCGCCGGTGTCCACGTGCGGCGTGTACTGCGGCTTGTGCTTGCCCTTCAGAAGGGTAGCGGCCTTGGTGGCAACACGGCCGAGGACCTGATCCTCAGCGTCGATGATGTACCATTTGCGCTCAACTTCATGAGGCTTAGCGTGATACGTCTTCACTGTTTTTCCTCCATGTCCTTCCTGTTACGCTGTGCGACCACAGCGCACAGGGTGTCGTTTTTCAAAAGTGCAAGTCTGTATGCTGCCGGTTTCCTACGCCGGCGCGCTTCGTCGGGTCTGGACTTCCCTTCTTGGCGCTGCCTCCACCTTGCATTTACGGGGCTTTTGAAAGCGAACTTTTATAGTCTACGGTTTCAGCCGCTTCGAAGTCAATGGGGCATGTGTGTCCATCTGGGGTTACTTCGCGATTTTCACACGGACTGCACGATTGCGGCGAGCAAGTCGCCACTGGCACCGGCAGTTCCCAACCGCATCCGGTCGCCCTTTCCCCGCATCGAGCCCTTTCGCGTTCGCAATCTGCCGTCCCTCATATTCTGGAGGGTGTCAGTCATATCCAGCCATGCCTCTCCCCGTCTTCTCCGCCTGAGGCCCTTTCACGTTCGCCATTTTCGCCGCCCCTCGAGTTCTGGACGCTTTTGCAGGTTTTGGCCCCCGTTTTTGACATCCCTCCGGAGTTCTGGGCGGTTTTTCCTTCGCATCGTCTGGCAAAATGTTTGCGAGGACAAACTGACAACACAATGACCTGGGGTTTTATAAACTGCCAGCAACCGCACCCGCAATCGTGGCTTCAAAACCGCCCAGAAGATTCCGCGACGACCCACCGCTGTCCGCGACACCTGGCGCGAGCTGCTTTGGCGCCCGCCGCACCCCGCTTCGCCGCCCACCACAGCTCGCGCCGGCGTGGCGGATTCTAGGAAACGTCGCAACTCACGATTCCCCACCACAGCTCCCGCCGCAGCCCGCTTCGGCGCCCATCGCAGCTTTTGGCGCCCGTCGCGGCCCACGCCGACCCCGCCGCAACCCACGCCGACGCAATACTCGCAAGGTTCGCAACCCCTTTGCGCAAGATCTCGGCAAGGGTTTCGCGAGACGACGGCATCACACTGCAAGAATGCCCATGCGCATCTCGATGCGCCTACCCGCCGATGACACGAGGTCGCCCATGATCGCTTTATCCCACACTTCCGCCCTTCGGTATCTGCGCAGCCAATCCGAGATTAAGAGATTGTCGCCTTCGAAAACGCCTTCCGCTTTCGGTATCTCGCGATACGATACCCCGCGCCTGACGCAGCGGTTCGCCGCAGTCGGCGATGGAACCGTTCACGTGCTCGCGACCGAGCAGCGAAGGCGGCGCTCCATCGGCTCCATAACGTGCCACCTTTCCGAGAAGATTCCGCCGAACGGCCTTGTCCACGTCGAGGGCGATATCTTCTGCAGCACGCCGGAGCTGTGTTTTCTGCAGATGGCGCGCGTGTTGCCTCTTCTTCAGCTGATCAAACTCGGTTTCGAACTGTGCGGGTGCTACGCCCTCGCGCCCGACGGACGAGCGATCGAGCAACCCGCGCTCACCTCGAAGGACAAAATCGGCGACTTTCTCGGGAGCGTCAAAGGCGCACGCGGCATCGCGCAAGCCCGCCAGGCGCTGGCGCATATCGCGGAGGGATCGGCCTCCCCAAGGGAGACCGCGCTGGCCATGCTGCTTTGCATGCCGCCATGCTGGGGAGGCTTTGGCTTTTCGAAACCGCAGATGAACTACCCTGTTTGCGCGCCAGACCCGCGAAGGGCGCATGGCGTGCGGCAATTTTATTGCGACCTGTTCTGGCCGAGCTGGAATCTTGCGGTCGAATACGACAGCAAGGCGCATCACAGCGACGAGCGCAAAATCGTCGAGGATCAGACGCGCGCCACCATCTTGACGTCACTTGGGATCAGCGTGATCTCGCTCCGCGCGCAGCAAGTCGACGACCCGGTCCGCTTCGAACACGCCGCTTCCGCTATCGCCGCGCACCGCAAGCGGAAACGGCCCCTTCCCAAGCCCGATGCGGTTCAACAGGATATCCTGCGCGAATTCACGCTGAACAGCGCATTCGATATTCGATAGGAATCCATCGGCGCGGTCGGCACCACAGTCCAAGCGGACGAAGCCGGGCGAAGGATGGGGTTCGGCCAGCTCGACAGGCAGCAGGCTCGGGCAGACGAAGTTGCGCAAGGGGCGGGGATTCGGAAGGGGAGAGCAGCACGACGGGCAGGGACCAGACGGAAGAACCGAGCACCGGACAGCGAGCTCGACAGGAAAAGGACCAGCTCGACAGGCGGAGTTCGAGTTAGAGAAGCCAGCTCAATGGACGGGCTGAGTAGACCAACCAGGGCATCGAGCGGCGAACCCGGACAAAGGCAACAACACGATGGACAGTGGATTCGAACGGATACAGCTGTGCGAGGAATGGCGAGGTCGGGCGGAAAGAACCGGCGCGAGGGACTCGGGCGGAAAGGACCGCGCGAGCGGCGACCGAGCGAAACGAAGCGAATGCGCCATCGCCCGCGACGGGGGGGGCTTGCGCGGAAGCGATAGCGAAGCAAGTAGGAGGGTTAGACGACCGCAATGGGGTTGCCCGAACTTCTGGGCGGTTTTGCAAGCGAAAACAGCGAATAGCGCCCTCTGACGCATGCGTTTCCCCAGGTCAAAAATATTCGGCACAGAATAACCCCTCGAAAACCGCCCAGAAGTTCAGGGGTGGCGTCAAATTTGGGGCCCATTTTCTGCAAAAGAGCCCAGAAGATGGGGAGCACGGCAAGTGCGCCATCGAGACGGTTCCGGGCGCCAAAAGACAACGCCGAGAAAAGCACGAGTGCAGCTCGAAGCAATGTCAATGTCTTGCACTGTCGGTGTTGCGCATTGCCGATGGATTATATAAGCCGGTGGCAGTACTTGACCGCATCGGCCTGCCGCCATATCAGCCCGTACGCTCGGCCGGCACCGCGAAACCGCCAAACGCCGGGCGCGCACCGCGCTGAGATCTCGATCAAGTCGACGACCTCCAGTTGCGCCGGGGACGTCTGCCACCCAGAACCGCCTCGCCAACCCGCCACCGCGCACAGAACGGCGATCCCCCGCACACTCGGCCGGCACCGCGAACCCGCCTACCGCCGACCCCGCGCACCGCGCGGCAAACCCACCGCGCCAGCGGCACTTGCGCGTCGCCCTGCCGACCAGAACCCCGGCCCGTCGTCGCCAACTATCGCGCCTCGCCGCCCCCGTTGCCCACCGCCCCGCTGACCAGCGGCTCGCTCGCTGCGTTTGCTTGCGGCGATAACTTGCTTTCTGGTTTACCAATAACCCGGTATTCTGAGGCTTTGATATTATGGTGCAGGCGGTAAGTTTCATAGGGCGAACGGCGCAATGCCGACCGCAACCCACACGAGCCCGCCCGCACGACCGAAGCCTGCACGCAGCCCGACCGCCGCAGCAAGGGCATCGCGCTTTGAGACGATGCGCATCGATGGCGTCTCGGCAATCGCACTCGGGCATGCAACCGCACATACCCGTCCCGCCAGCGCGCGGGGCGCTCAATCCGGAAAGGACCGATCCATGCCAATCAGGATCCCCGACCAGCTGCCCGCCACCGAGCAGCTGGAAAGCGAGAACATCTTCGTCATGACCGAGCATCGAGCCATGCATCAGGACATCCGCCCGCTGCGCGTGCTGCTGCTCAACCTCATGCCGAAGAAGATCGAGACCGAGACGCAGATCATGCGCAAGCTGTCCAACACCCCGCTGCAGATCGAGGTGGAGCTGCTGCATACCATCTCGCACGAGTCGCGCAACGTCTCCCAAGAGCACCTGAAGACGTTCTATCGCTCGTTCGACCAGGTCAAAGACAACCGCTACGACGGCATGATCATCACCGGCGCGCCCGTCGAGCTGCACGAGTTCGAGGACGTCGACTACTGGGACGAGCTGTGCCGCATCATGAAATGGTCCACCACCAACGTGCACTCCACGCTGCATATCTGCTGGGGCGCGCAGGCCGGCATCTTCTTTCACTACGGAATCCAAAAGCACGAGCTGCCGAAGAAGCTCTCCGGCGTGTTCAACCACGACGTGCTCAAGCCCTCCAGCCCGCTGGTGCGCGGATTCGACGACCGCTTCTGGGCGCCGCATTCCCGCCACACCACCGTGTACGCCAAGGACATCGAGGCGGACCCGCGCCTGGAGATCGTCGCGCAGTCCGATGAGGCCGGCGTCTACATCGCCAAGAGCACCGACAGCCGCCACTTCTTCGTGTTCGGCCACCCCGAGTACGACACCGGCACGCTGCGCGCCGAGTACGAGCGCGACGTGAACAAGGGCATGGACGTCCCCGTTCCGGCCCACTACTTCCCCAACGACGATCCCACGCAGGAGCCGGTCAGCACGTGGCGCGCGCACGCGCAGCTGCTGTACACGAACTGGCTGAACTACTACGTGTACCAGACCACGCCCTACGACCTGAGCGATCTGGGCGCCGACGAATAGGGAAACGCCATGCCGAAGCACTACACCATCAAACCGCAGGTCACACCTTTGCCCGGCAAAGCCGGCAAGGGGCCTTCGGCTGAATCGGGGCGACATTCGGCGAAGGAGTGCGCGGCGTCCGGCTCCGCATCCGAGCAGCCCGCGAACGATCCCTTCATCCGCGCCGAGAACGAGGACGACGACGGCTACGACCCCTATTCGGACCGCCCGCCCACACCCGAGCCCCTGTTCCAGGAAAACCCCTGGGATTAGGGAGGCCGCTTCGAGGGAAAATCCAACCGGCCAACAAACTGCGATGGGCCCGGAACGAGTGATCGTTCCGGGCCCATCGATTTTGACCAGAGAGTCAGGAAAGCAAGGGGCGCAGACCAGCGGCCCCCTCACGCATTGGGAGCCGCCCTGCCGGCCTCCCCGCTAAATCAGAGAGCGCCCTCTTGTCGACGCCCATTTCGCGCCAGTAACCGCGCAAGTCAACGCCGAAAATAGAAGCGACGAGCAATGAGGAGAGCCAACCCCTCGTTGCTCCTACTTGTTCGCCGTGCCGACGAAGAGCGGCTGATCGTTCCAGGTGAGGAACTCCTCGATTGCGAGGTCCTCGAAGCTGCGGATCGCGTGTTCGGCGGAAGCCTGCAGGGCGTCCCACGTGCCGGCGTCGTCGCTGTCGTATATGCCGAGCGTGCGGTAGCCGGCGCCGCTAAGCGTGCCGATGGCGTATGCGGAATCCTCAACACCCCAGGTCAGCTGCTTGGACGTTCCCATGATCTCACGGGCGCGGTCCCATACGTCGGGCTCGCGCTTCGTGGAATGCACGTCCTCCACCGACAGCACGCGCTCGAGGTACGGGGCGAACCCGCAACGCTCGATGCCCGCCATCAGGTACGGCTTGGGGCTCGAAGACGCCACCGTCAGGTGCGCACCCGCCTGGGCAAGCCCCTGCACGAACTCGAGCGCGCCGGGACGCGCCTCGGCGCGATGGCGGTAGAAGTCAAGCATGTACTCGTCGATCATGCCGACCACCTCGTGGTCGCTTTCGCCCAAGCCGAACTTCTCGTGGAAGAACGCGCCGCACTCGGGAATGCTCATAGGCGCCAGCGCCGCCACGTCTTCGGCGGTCAGCGTGCCTCCTGCGCGTTCCGCCAGCTCGTTCTGCAGCCCATGCCACACGCCCATCGAATCGAGCAACGTACCATCGCAGTCGAACACCACGCCGATCTTGCTTGCGTCCATGACTCATCCTTCCCTTGTATTTGCCTTCCCCGCAAGCCTAGCAGGAAGCGAGCCCGCCCGCCAGAATTGCAGACCAACACCCGAACTCGCCCAAGAACAACCGTCCCCGAAAGCAGAACCCCGAAACCGCCAGGAGGAGCCAGGATGCACCGCAAAGCCATATACGAAATGGGGAACGCAGGCGCGCATGCGGCGGGCGGCGCCGCCGGCGGCGACAACCATCCCAAGCGAAAGCAATCCGCCTCGGATAGCCCTAGGACGACCCGTCGACCCTGCGCCGACAAAGGGTTGAATTCGTGCGTTTCCGCAGATGGGGCAATCAACAACCCAATCGAAGCCATCGGCACCGACGCATAATCGCGCGCGAAAGGCGACTACCCCTCCCCTGAAACAGCAGCGACGCCGGACGACCTGAGGTCGTTCGGCGCCGTTGGGCTTCATTATTCGATTCGCGCGAACAGGTCAGGCGCGTTGGCTATTCCTTGACGCCGTACTGCTCATAGTACTCGTCGATGGCGGCCTTGATGTCGTCGTTGATGACGACCTCGCCCTCGACCTCCTTGTTGTACAGGCACTCGACGACCTCGGCCATGCTGACGATGGACGCCACGGGGAAGCCGTACTTCTCCTGCACCTCTTTCTGAGCGGTGACCACGCCGCCCTTGCCGACCTCCATGCGGTTCAGGCTAACGATCAGGCCCTTTACCTCCACGTCGGCAGCGCCCTTGAGGATGGGATACGTCTCCTCGATAGACTTGCCGGAGGTGGTGACGTCCTCGACCATGATGACGCGATCGCCGTCGTGCAAGTCGGCGCCCAGCAGGTTGCCCTTGTCGGCGCCGTGGTCCTTGACCTCCTTGCGGTTGCAGCAGTAGCGCACTTCCTTGCCGTAAAGCTCCTGCAGCGCGATGGCAGTGACCACGGCCAGCGGGATGCCCTTGTAGGCCGGGCCGAACACCACATCGAAGTCCAGGCCGAAATTGTCATGGATGGCCTGGGCGTAGTACTTGCCCAGACGGTGCAGCTGCTCGCCCGTGACGTACGCGCCGGCATTCATGAAGAACGGGGACTGACGGCCGCTCTTCAGCGTGAAGCTACCGAACTTCAAAACGTGGCTCTCCACCATGAAGTGGATGAACTCTTCCTTATACTGCTCCATGAAATCCCCTTTCGTAAAGAAACGGGGCGGGGAAACAACCCCTTCGCCCCGTTAACCGGCTTCCTATAAAGTAGCAAAATCTCTTCGATTACGCCAATCGCGCTAGTCCTCCACGCGGATGACGCTGGGCTCGGCGCGCAGGACGTCCTCGAGCCCACCGATCTCCTCGAGCACGCGGCGCACGCTCGCCTCGCTGGCGGTGTGCGTGACGTAGCTGAGGTTCACCGTCTCATGCTGGGCGCTGCCGCGCTGCACCACGCTGCGCACGCTGACGCCGTGCTTGGCGAACACGCCGGCCATGGCGGCCAGCACGCCGGAGCGGTCGGCGACGGAGAAGCGGATGTAGTACTTCGTGCTCAGCTGCTCCATGGGAACGACGGGCAGGTTGTCGGTGCAGGTGCAGCCGACCACCGGCGGGATGCCGAGCGTCATATGGCGCGCAACCTCCAGCACGTCGCCCATGACCGCCGCGGCGGCAGGGCCAGCGCCGGCGCCCTCGCCGAAGAACATGGTCTCGCCCACGGCGTCGCCCGTGACGTAGATTGCGTTGAACACGCCGTTGACCTGGGCCATCTGATGGGCCTTCGGCAGCATGGTGGGATGCACGCGCACATCGATGCCCTCGGGCGTGCGATGCGCCAGCGCCAGCAGCTTGATGACGTAGCCCATGTCGTCAGCGGTGTCCATGTCGAGCTGCGTGATGTTGCGGATGCCCTCGGTGTAGACGTCGTTGAGCTTCACGCGGCTGTTGAAGGCGATGGATGCCAGGATGGCGATCTTCGCGGCGGCGTCGAAACCGTCAACGTCGGCGGTGGGGTCGGCCTCGGCGAAGCCCTTCGCCTGAGCCTCGGCCAGCGCATCCTCGTAGGACAGGCCGTCGTCGACCATGCGCGTGAGCATGTAGTTGGTGGTGCCGTTCACGATGCCCATGACAGAGGTGATCTCGTTGCTGATGAGCGAATGCTTCAGCGGTTGGATGATGGGGATGCCGCCGCCGACGCTGGCCTCGAAGCCCACTTCCAGGTTCTTTTCGCGGGCAAGGTCCATGACCTCGTCGCCGAACGTGGCCATGAGCGCCTTGTTGGCGGTGACCACGTTCTTGCCCGCGCGCAGGGCGCCGAGCACCACGTCGCGCGCAGCGGTGGTGCCGCCGATCAGCTCGATGACGATATCGATCTCGGGGTCGTTGATGATGTCGTTGAAGTCCTCGGTGAACAGGTGCAGCACGCCGCGCGCCTCGGCCTGCTCGGGATTGCGCGAGCACACGCGCACCACTTCCATGTCGACGCCCAGATGGCGCTTGAAGTCCTCGCGATGGTTGCGCAGGATATCCAGGCAGCCGCCGCCGACGGTGCCCGTTCCCACGAGTCCAAGTTTGATGGTCATGTCTCCCCCTTCGAAAGGTTGAAAAACTGTGCCCGAAGCGCCGGGCGGGTTTGAGATAGCTCTGTTACGGAACAGAGGATACCGCAGGAACGCCGGCGCCGCGCGCCGATGCCGCCCACAGGCCCCCTGGAGCCGGCGAGACGACCGCCAAGCCCGCAAAACCCGCGAAAGCGCGGAATATGCGGCGGGCGGTCGGGCTTGCGACAGCCGGGTGAATCCCAACGCCGCACGAGCCCGGCCGCCCGGAAGCGACTAGATGTCGCGGTGATACAGATCGGCGTAGGTTTCGCGGCGGGTGACCACGCGAGCCTGGCCGTCCTTCACGAACACGATGCCGGGGCGCGGCTGGCCGTTGTAGTTGCTGGCCATGGTGTAGCAGTACGCGCCGGTACCGAACACCGCGATGACGTCGCCCAGGTCGGGCGTCTGCAGCGGCATGTCGATGACCACCGCGTCGCCGCTTTCGCAGTGCTTGCCGCACAGCGTGACGATCTCGGTGCGGGGCTGGCCGGCCTTGTTGGCGATGGTGGGCTCGTAGTCGGCATGGTAGAGCGCCGTGCGGATGTTGTCGGACATGCCGCCGTCGATGGCCACGTACTTGCGGATGCCGGGCAGCGTCTTCAGGATGCCGACGGTGTACAGCGTAATACCCGGGGTTGCCACCAGGCTGCGACCAGGCTCGACGGCCAGGCGCGGCAACTTCACGCCCAGGCGCTCGCAGTTCTCGCGGACCGCGTTGACGGTGCACTCGGCGAACTCGTCGATGGTGGAGGGCTTGTCATCGGCCTTGTAGGCGATGCCCAGGCCGCCGCCCATGTCGAGCTCCTCGACCTCGTAACCGTAGGTTTCCTTCACGCGGACGATGAACTCGACCATAACCTGCACGGCCTCGGCGAACGAATGCAGCGCGAAGATCTGCGAGCCGATGTGGCAATGGAAGCCGGCCAGGCGCACGTTCGGGGCCTCGAGCGCGTCCTTGACGCACTTGAAGGCGAAGTCGTCGAGCATGGTGAAGCCGAACTTGCTGTCTTCGCAGCCCGTGCGGATGTACTCGTGCGTGTCGGCCTCGACGCCAGGGGTGACGCGCATGTAGACGTCCTGCGTGACGCCCAGCTCGCCGGCGATCTCGCTGATGCGGCGCAGCTCGATGCGGCTGTCCACCACGATGCGGCCGACGCCCGCTGAAATAGCCTCGCGCAGCTCCTGCGGCGTTTTGTTGTTGCCGTGCACGAAGACGCGCTCCATGGGGAAGCCCGCCTGCTGCGCGCACCACAGCTCGCCGCCGCCGGACACGTCGAGGCACAGGCCCTCCTGCGCGACGATGCGCGCGGTTTCTTTGTTAAGGAACGCCTTGGAGGCGAAGATGACGTCAGAATTCTCGTAACGGCTGCGGAAGGCCTTGAGGTAGGTTTCCATGCGGTTGCGCATGTCGGCCTCGTCCATGACGTAGAGCGCGGTGCCTTCCTTATGGGCAAGCTCCACCATATCGACGCCGCCGACGAACAGGTGGTCGTCGCGCACCTCGGCGGTCATGGGCAGCACGGCGCCCAGTTCCATGGTGGTGCGGTTATCAGGTTGCTTGGTGTGATCCGATGGTGCCAAAGACATAGGCGCGCTCGCTTTCTCGCAGTTCCCGGTGTCAAGTTGCAATTGGCAAACTGACGCTGTTCTCAATCCGTTCCATAGTATCAGGCTCGGACGCACGGCACTGTGTCAACCTGGTAAATTCGCCCGCAAACGTTGATTCGCAACTTGCAACTTTTTTAGATGCATCGATGAAGCGCCCGGGGCAAGCCCGAAGCGACCCGATAGCGTCTCGCTTCAATAATGAGGGCTGAACGACGTTCGACCTTGAGGCTGCGGGGGCTCCTTCGGACGTCAGCCTGTTGGTGCGAGGAACGAAAAAGCCCCCGCGTTCGCGAGGGCTTTGCATATAAGATTGTGTTTGCCGCGCAGGTGCGTTTACTTGCGAGCAGCCATGTAGGCCAGGCCGGTGGCGATGGCGAACAGCACCACGAATTCGCCCAGGAGCGGCGCCACGGTGCTACCGAACCATGCAAGGCTGATAGCCGGAGTCTGAGCTGCCACCAGGGTGAAACCCGTCAGCGATGCCACGGCCGAGGAAGCGATGGCGCACACCGCGATCGCGATTGCCAGCAGGGCGACGAACCCGACGAGCATGGTAATCGGGGTATGGTTTCCTTGGATCTGCTTTACGTTCGTTGCTGCGTTCATTTTAACCCGTCATCCTTTCTCGCTCGCCTGAATCCGTTTCAGGCTTCGGTCTACTTCACCGTTTGGCAACGTTGGAAATCTGTTCCTTGACAACTTCGCTGCCTTCGGTGCGATTGCCAATCTATCAGGGCTGCGCCAGAAGTGAAGATGTCTGTCGTTTTCTTCACGATTCGGACACTTTTCGCCAACATTTTGTGCACCTGCACAAAAATTTGGTCAATAGAAACCCTCTTAACCGATAGGCTATGTGAATATATGTTTCACCAGGTTATCAGTAGAAAATCGATTTTTGCCCTGGTGAATCGGCCACTAAAATACTGGCCGATTAATCTACGCCTCGTAGGAAAATTGTTCAAGACTATCTTTTTACTTTTACGTTTTAAAGAGCTTTTTGCAGTGTTCACAGAAGCCCCACCAGGCCTTTACACGTGCGGTACAATTTGAGCCGCAAAAACATGCCATCGCGGCGAATCCTGCCCGATCGGCACGGCGATAACCGTCAACTTCACGCAAGGAGGCCAAAATGGCGAAACCCGAACCGTCAATGGATGAATGGCTCAAGGAAGCGAAACAGGACCCGAAGGCCGCGCAATGCGGCATGTTCCTCACGCATAACGGCGTGGTGCGCATCACGCCCAAGGCACAGGTGCGCGAGGGCGTCGAGGGCCTCGGCGACGTCGCCCAGGTCGACTTCAGCTACGACGCCGAAGGTCTTGAGCAGGCCGTCAAGGAAGCGCTCACGTGGCCGGGCGTCTACTATGTGCGCGTATGGCTTAACGAGGGTGTGCTGAACGTGGGCGATTCGCTCATGTACGTGCTCATCGGCGCCGACATCCGCCCGCGCTGCATCGACGCGCTGCAGAACCTGGTCGGCAAAATCAAGAACGAGCTGGTGGTGGAGAAGGAGATCTACGCGTAAGCGAGATATCCGGGCATAAACGAGAATAGGGCGGCGGGTTCCAACGAACCCGCCGCCCTATTCATTGGAGAGCGAAACCGTTAACGCGATGCTGTGCAAAACAGATCTTCCCACCCCTAACTTAAACGCCTCCTCATTCTTGGACAGAGTAATGGAGGCCCCTTTATGGCCGGGAACGCTCGCTGCAACGTTGGATGAGGCCATGCGCTGTCAAACTGCACGAGCAGGGACGCAGCCGCGACAACCGCCGCCAGGGCCACCAGCCCAATGAGCACCGCAGCCAAAAAGAAGCCCGCCGGCACAAGCCGACGGGCTTCTCTCGTTATCATGAAGTCAAAGAAACGCCGAGCTTAGCGCTTGCTACGCCTCTTTGCCACGACGGCGATTCCCAGTGCGGAAGCACCCAGAGCCAGGGCCACAAGGGCGCTCGGAGTCTGATCGCCGGTCTTGGCCAGCTCATCATTGGAAGCTACTTGCTTCTCTTCCGGCTTGTTGCCGGAATCGTCTTTAGACTTATCGTCGGACCCATCATCAGATCCGCCGGCAGATCGGCCTTAACCTCGTGCGTGTTCGTGATGACGCCCTCATTGCCGACGGTAGCGTTGTCGGTAGTATAGCCATCGACTTCTGCCTGGGTGATCCTGTAGTCGACGTCGTAACGCTCGCCGTTGTCGTCATAGGCGTATTGGCGGACGCCAGTGTACGTGACGGTATACGTGTCGTCGCCATTGTCCACAACAGCGGGCAGCATATCAGAAGCGACACCATCGGCGGTCAGCGAGAGGAGCTTGGCGTAGTCCTCGGCGCTCGGGCGCAGGCCTTCCTCGTTACCGGAATCCTTCCAAGCGATTGTAGCGCTGACATCGGTATAGGCGGGGACGATGGTGAGCGTGGCGGGAACGATACGGATGTAGTTATAGCCGCAGATGTCGTCACCAACTACCATCTTGTAGATGTAGCCATCACCCAGGTCGACGTCACCAAGGCCCGTGCGGTTTTTCGCGCTGTTGCTTGTGTAAGCAGCCGGAATCTGCTCCGGATCGGTCGTATAGGTGATCGCATACTCGCCAGGCTGCTCGCCCGCCTCGCGGCTCAGGCTAAAAGCCGAAAGATCAAGCAGAGTCGTGGGGTCGCCGACGAACAGGCTCAAAGTGGCTCCCAAGGTCGGATCGGCTTCGCCCTCGACCTTCGTGGCGTCCAGCTCCTTGAACTCATACAGCGACATGATGTTGTGTCGCACAAAGTAGGAGCCGTTTCCCGCGTAATTGCCAATGAAGTCTATTCTCTCATATACGAAACCGGAGCTTGCCATGCTGTCGTCGGTTGCAAGTCAGGTATCAATGCTGTCCGCGTTGCCACGGTCTCTTAGAAAGCCAAAGGATCGGGTGTAATCCGTTCCCTCCACAAGATCTTTACCGCTTACGGAGTCCGTGACCGTAGACCTGAAGTGATGGGACTGGCCGTCATACCATGCGCTCTGAGGACCGGAAACATTGGGTTTCCCATAACTCTCCGCCTCGTCCGCCCATGCACTTACCGGCATCGCAAGGGAAAGCGAGACTACTAGCGCCAGCGCCACAATACCCAGTGCTTTTCTGAATCTTTTCATTGATTAACCTCCTCGTCAGATTCAGCTATCCGGATTGCTCCTTTTCGCAATCCCCCAACCTATGCTTTGCATCGGCATTGATGCGTACCGATGCAAATCGCCTGTTTCAAAAGCCACCGTTATTGGTTCGTCTACTGCGTTATCAGCGGCTGTAACAGTTGGTTGACCTAGTCCGTTGTTAGCTCGGCGGATTTAGCCTTCTCTGCTGGAGGCCTCAGTCTGGGCTTCTTTCTCCCTTTCCCGTTATCGCCTTGCGTTGCTCGTTTCTCGTCTGGTTCGCAATCACGAAAGGACCGGGTCGTAAGAGCCCCGATCAGCTATTTACAACGCTATATGCATTCGAAAGCTGCCCTCCGTTTTCGGAGTGGCATGGCTCGACTTTGATAAGCCCTTCTCGGCTCATGCGTGTGATGGCGCGGTCGATGGTCTTGACGCTGCAGCCCATGAGCTGCGACAACTCCTTTTTCGTTGCCTGCGCCGCACCTGATATGGTTGTTTGCGCGGCAATATAGCCGAGCAGACGCTCCTGCGTGGGAGTTAGCGATATATCACTCTCATGTATCTTGCGCATATCTGCCTTTCCGCGCATACGTTGTATATACGGGCGTAAGCAAATGCAGACGTTTGCTTACAGCCCCCTCGGCCTGATAAAGCGTTACTCGTTTCGGAGTGCAAAACGCTTTATCAGGCCGTTTCTTTTCACTCGCTCAATGAAATTAATATAGCCGACCACTCAAGTAATGTCTAGATTATTTGCCAACATCAAAAATCGGTATTGGCAAACGATGTGATTCTTGCTATGAACGTATCAATTTGTGTGAGATTGTGACGTCCACGGGTCGTTGCTTCACCCACTTCAAGAACGTCGTATGCGAAACTCCCAACGCTTCCGCCGCTTGTCGGCTGTTCAAACAACCGTCTTCCCACTTGCGGCACACCGCATCGAACTCTTCGGGCACCGCCAGCGCCGGTCGCCCCAGCTTCACGCCGCGTGCGCGCGCCGCCGCGATCCCTTCCGCCTGACGCTACCGGATGTTGTCGCGCTCAACATGCGCCACGTAGCTGAGCAATTCCAGCACGATGTCGGCGATCAGCTTCCCCGTCACCCCGTGGCCGGACGTCGAGCGCGTGTCGAGCAGCGGCATATCCAGCACCACGATGTCGATGCTTCTCTGCTTGGTGAGCATGCGCCACTGGCCGAGTATCTCGTCATAGTTGCGGCCAAGGCGATCGATGCTCTTCACCACGAGCACGTCGCCAGGCTGCAGGCGCTCGACCAGCGATTGATACCCGGGGCGATCGAAGTTGCGCCCGCTCAGGTGATCGACGAACACGAATTCCTCCGAAACGCCAACGGCAGATAGGGCATCGAGCTGCCTGTTCAGGTTCTGGTCCTTACTTGACACTCTTGCGTATCCATACATAGTCATGACTCGCTCCTTTCTGCGCCCGAAAGCGCACCAAGAACGGTCGGCATCGGCCAGTCTACCTATATAACGTTCGAGCACAAGCGAATCTCGCGTACGTTGCGGAACGGTTGATGATTCGAGCCCCAATCGTGACGCTAGGACCAACCTAGCCACCGCAGCTGCATATATCGCTTTGAGTGTACCTGGTACTTAGCTTTGCCAAGAAACGTCCGACCTCTGCCCATACCGCCTACGCACCTGTGCGACGGTAAAAGGGGCCGAAGACGCCACAACCCAAAACGCCCTGCCGGCGAAAGCCGACAGGGCGCTTCGATTATCCAACCCTGCGCCGGCAGAATGGCCGGCGCGTTCGCATTCTAGTCCGTGAAGTACTTCACGCCGCTTTCGAACAGGGGCATGAACTTGTCGCCCGGGACGTTCTTGTACAGACCGTCGCCGCGGCGCTCCACGTGGCCCATCTTGCCGAGCACGCGACCGTCGGGGCTGGTGATGCCCTCGATGGCCATGACGGAGCCGTTGGGGTTCACATCCCAGTCCATGCTGGGCTGGCCGGCCTCGTCGACGTACTGCGTGGCGATGCGGCCCGTGACCTCGAGCTCATGCTGCAGCTCGGGGCTGCACACGAAGCGGCCCTCGCCGTGGCTGATGGCCACGGTGTGGATGTCGCCGGGCTCGCACTGGGACAGCCAGGGGCTCAGGTTGCTGGCCACGCGCGTGCGCACCAGGCGGCTCTGATGGCGGCCGATGGTGTTGAACGTAAGCGTGGGGCACTCGTCGTCCATGGGGCGGATATCGCCGTACGGCACCAGGCCCAGCTTCACGAGCGCCTGGAAGCCGTTGCAGATGCCCAGCATCAAGCCGTCGCGGTTGAACAGCAAATCGCGCACGGCCTCGGTGACCTCAGGGGCGCGGAAGAAGGCCGTGATGAACTTCGCCGAACCGTCGGGCTCGTCGCCGCCGGAGAAGCCGCCAGGCAGCATGATGATCTGGCTGTTCTTGATGGCCTCCACCAGCGCCTTCGTGCTCTCGGCAACTGCCGAGGGCGTGAGGTTGTTGATGACCAGCGTGTCGGCCACGGCGCCCGCCTGCTCGAAGGCGCGAGCGGAATCGTACTCGCAGTTCGTGCCCGGGAACACGGGGATGATCACGCGCGGGCGCGCGATGGTGCCGTTGTAGGTGAGCGGCAGGCGGTTGTCCACCGTCACCTGCTTCACGGCCTCGCCCTCCTGGCGGTACGGGTACACGCTCTCGATGGCGCCCTCCCATGCCTCCTGCAGCGCAGCCATGTCAAGCTCCTCGCCAGCGGCGACGAAACGGTAGTCCTCGGTGGTGGTGCCCAGCACGACCACGTCCAGGTTATCGGTTGCGGCAGGCAGCTGCGCGTCGTCGGCCAGCTCCACCAGGAAGCTGCCGTACGCAGGCGCGAACAGCGCATCGGCGTCGACGTCGTCGAGCTTCACGCCCAGGCCGTTGCCCACGCACATCTTGAACAGCGACTCGGCCATGCAGCCGTAGCCCGGCGTGCAGACCGCCAGCGCGGCGCCGTTGCCGATGAGCTCCTGCACGGCGTCCATAGCCGCCAGCGCATCCTCGGACGCGGGCGCGATACCCTCGGCATCGTAGCAGCGCGGGGCCACCAGCGCCACGCGATGGCCAGCGCCCTTGAACTCGGGAGACGTCACGCGACCGACCTTGCCCACCGCCGTGGCGAACGACACGAGCGTGGGCGGCACGTCGAGCTGCTCGAAGCTACCGGACATGGAGTCCTTGCCGCCAATGGAGCCGATGCCCAGGTCGACCTGCGCCATGAGCGCGCCCAGGACGGCAGCCGTGGGCTTGCCCCAGCGCTTCGCGTCGCCGCGCAGGCTTTCGAAGTACTCCTGGAACGTCAGGTACATATCCTGGCGCTTGAAGCCGGCAGCCACCAGGCGCGCGACCGATTCCACGACGGCCACGTACGAGCCGGTGAACTGGTCGGCCTCGGTGAGGTAGGGGTTGAAACCCCACGCCATGCCGCTGCACGTGGTGGTCTCGCCGCCCACGGGCAGCTTGGCGACCATGGCCTGCGCCGGCGTCAGCTGGTTCTTGCCGCCGAAGGGCATGAGCACCGTGGCCGCGCCGATGGTGGAGTCGAAGCGCTCGGACAGGCCCTTGTTCGAGCACACGTTCAGGTCGGTGACCAGGGCGTTCATGCGCTGCGCAAGGGTATCGCCTTCCCACGTGCGCTCGTAGGCGCCCGCCTGGCCCACATGCACGGCCTGCTGCTTCGGCGCGCCGTTGCTTGCCAGGAACTCGCGGCTGAGGTCGATGATGGCGCTGTCGTTCCACATGACGCGCACGCGCGCATCGTCGGTGACCTCGGCGACCACGGTGGCCTCGAGGTTCTCCTCGCGCGCATAGCGCAGGAACTCGTCAACGTCGGAGGCGGCGATGGCGCATGCCATGCGCTCCTGCGACTCGGAGATGGCCAGCTCGGTACCGTCGAGGCCCTCGTACTTCTTCGGGACCTTGTTCAGGTTGATGCGCAGGCCGTCGGCCAGCTCGCCGATGGCGACGGACACGCCGCCCGCGCCGAAGTCGTTGCAGCGCTTGATGAGGCGCGTGGCCTCGCCGCGGCGGAACAGACGCTGGATCTTGCGCTCCTCGGGCGGGTTGCCCTTCTGCACCTCGGCACCGCAATGCTCCAGCGACTCCAGGTTGTGCTCCTTGGAGCTGCCCGTGGCGCCGCCGATGCCGTCACGGCCGGTGCGGCCGCCTAGCAGCACCACCACGTCGCCCGCCTCGGGCGTCTCGCGGCGCACGTGGTCGGCCGGCGTTGCGGCCACAACGGCGCCGATTTCCATGCGCTTGGCCACGTAACCGGGGTGATACAGCTCGTTGACCTGGCCAGTTGCCAGACCGATCTGGTTGCCGTAGCTGGAATAGCCGGCAGCGGCCGTGGTGACCAGCTTGCGCTGCGGCAGCTTGCCGGGCAGCGTCTCGGACACGGGCGCCAGCGGGTTGGCGGCGCCGGTGACGCGCATGGCCTGGTACACGTAGCTGCGGCCCGACAAGGGGTCGCGGATGGCGCCGCCCAGGCACGTTGCCGCGCCGCCGAACGGCTCGATCTCGGTGGGATGGTTGTGCGTCTCGTTCTTGAACAGGTACAGCCAGTCCTGCTCCTCGCCGTCGACGTCCACCTTGCACTTCACCGTGCAGGCGTTGATCTCCTCGGACTCGTCCAGGCCCGTGAGCACGCCCTTGGACTTGAGCCACTTCGCGCCGATGGTGCCCATGTCCATAAGGCAGACGGGCTTGGCCTGGCGACCCAGCTCGTTGCGCATGTCCATATACTGGTCGAAGGCGGCCTGCACGCGCGGGTCGTCGATGGCCACGTCGGTCATCTCGGTGCCGAACGTGGTGTGACGGCAGTGATCGGACCAGTAGGTGTCGATCATCTTGATCTCGGTGATGGTCGGGCAGCGGCCTTCGCTTTGGAAGTACTGCTGGCAAAACGCCAGGTCAGCCTCGTCCATGGCCAGCTCACGGTCGGCGATGAACTGCGCCAGGCCCGCGGCGTCAAGGTCGAGGAAGCCCTCGAGCACCTCGACCGGCTCGGGCTGGGGCTGCGCCATGGCAAGCGTGTCGCGCTGCTCAAGCGTGGCCTCGCGCGCCTCGATGGGGTTGATGACGTAATGCTTGATGGCCTGGACGTCCTGATCGGACAGCGGGCCGGACAGCAGGTACACCTTCGCGCTGCGAACCTCGGGGCGCTCGCCCTGGCTGATCAGCTGGATGCACTCGCTTGCCGAAGCCGCACGCTGGTCGAACTGGCCGGGCAGGAACTCCACGGCGAACACCTGCGCGCCGTCGGCCTGGGGCAGCTCGGCCGAGGCGACATCGACCTGGGGCTCGCTGAACACGGTGGGAACGCACTGATCGAACAGCTCCTGCGAGATGCCCTCCACGTCGTAGCGGTTCACCAGGCGCAAACCCTCGAGCGAGGTAATGCCCAGGATGCTGCGCAGCTCGTGCGCCAGCTGCTGGGCCTCAACGTCGAAGCCGGGCTTCTTCTCCACATAGATGCGGGAAACCATGGACGTCCTTCCTAGTCGTATGTGCGGATGGCGCGCCATCCGCGATCGGGCGGGACAAGGGCGACGGCCCTGCCCCGCTTCCTTCCTAAAATGCAAGCGGGCACCGCGTGGGCACCCGTTTGTTTTCCGTCTTGCTGGGCCGAGACGGGCTGGCGGCCTGCTTGGCCGCGCCTACTCGTCCTTCTTCTTTTTGCCGAAGCCGAACAGGCCCTTCTTCTGGGGCTCGGGCTCGGCGGGCTGCTCGGCCGCCTGCTTCTCGGCGGCACGCTGCTGCGCCTTGGCCTTCTTCTCAGCCGCGCGCATCTCCTTGGTGGGGTGGTTGAGCACCTCATCGGCGTACTTCTGGCGCGCCTTGCGGCACTTGCCCATGTCGATGTAGAGGGCGGCGATGATGAACACGTAGGCCAGCGCCAAGGTGACGTACATGATGGGCGCGGGCATGCCGAGGTTGTTGCCGGCGAAGCTGACCACGGTCAGGATGATGGCCAAGATCAGGCACACCCACCAGATCTTGCGCAGGCGCTTGTACTCCGCGGTGGGCGGGTTGTAGAACTGGCGGTCGCGCTCGGCGTCCTTGGCGCGCTGCTGCTTGCGCTCGGCCTTCTTCTGCTGGGGCGTCTTCTTGGTGGACTCGATGCGCACCGAGGATGCGGCCTTCGAGACCGGCTTCGCGGAAGCGGCCGATTTACGCGTGGCGCCCTTGCGGTCCTCGGATTGGTAGCGCTCGTTCATGGGGTTGCGTTGTGTCATTCTCACTCCTTCGCCCGCCTGCCGGCAGGCGAACCTTCTTCTGCTGCGGTCGCGTGCGGCGCCCCGCATCTCCTTCGGCGCGCGAGCCGGCTTGACGCCGGCGTCGCTTGCCTGGGGCCGATCCGAGACGCCGCATGCGTCCTTGCGAACCTGTACTGCTTATGCGGCCCTGCCGGGCCTGGGGCTAGAACTCAAACTTCTTGCCGGAGATCTTCTCGTACGCCGCGATGTACTTCTGGCTGGTGCGCTCGATGACCTCCTGGGGCAGATGCGGCGGGTTGCCCTGACGGTCCCAGTTGGCGTTGAGCCAGTCGCGCACGTACTGCTTGTCGAAGCTGGCCTGGTCGCGGCCCGGCTCGTAGGCGTCGCCCGGCCAGAAGCGGCTGGAGTCGGGCGTGAGCACCTCGTCGGCCAGGATGATCTGGCCGTCGATGACGCCGAACTCGAACTTCGTGTCGGCGATGATGATGCCGTTCTCGGCAGCGTGGTCGCGGGCGACGGAGTACACCTTGATGGCCAGGTCGCGCAGCTGCGTGGCGGCATCCTCGCCGAGGATCTCCGCGCAGCGCTCGAAGCTGATGTTCTCGTCGTGGTCGCCGATCTCGGCCTTCGTGGAGGGCGTGAAGATGGGCT
>JAUNWR010000102.1:0-4730 GCA_030540215.1 Coriobacteriia bacterium
AGCGTGGATTTGCCGCCGCCGGAAGGGCCGATGATGGCGACGACCTGGCCCTGCTCCACCGACAGGGAGATGTCTTTAAGCACCTCGGTCTTGCCGAAGCTTTTACGTGCGTGCGAAAGGGAAACAAGGGGGTTAGTCATGATAGTAGTTCATCCTTTTCTCGACGCGGTTGAGCACCATGACCACCACGAAGTTGAACACCCAGTAAATCAGGCCGGCGATAACGTAGGGCATCATGCTGGTTTGAGCGGCGGCGATGGCCTTGGCCTGCGTGAACATCTCCATGATGCCGAGCACGAACGCCAGCGACGTATCCTTGACCAGCGTGATGACCTCGTTGCCCATGGCGGGAAGGATGCGCTTGAACACCTGCGGCAGGATGATCTTCATGAAGGTCTGCGTGCGCGTGTAGCCGAGCACCTCGGCGGCCTCGTACTGGCCGCGCGGGATGGACTGGATGCCGCTGCGATAGATCTCGCCGAAGTAGGCCGCGTAGTTCAGGATGAAGCCGATGCAGCACGCGAAGTACTTCCAATCCGGGCCCATGGAGGCGCCGAACAGGTAGAACGGACCGAACATCCACATCATCAGCTGCAGCATAAGCGGCGTGCCTCGCATGACCGATATATAGAACTGCACCAAAAGCGACAGCGGCTTGAACTTGCTCATGCGGCCAAGCGCCACCAGCACGCCGAGGGGCAACGCACCCACAAGCGTGATCACGAAGATGATGGCGGTGAACTGCAGGCCGGAGAGCAGCAGCCCCATCATGGTTCCGAATTCCATTGGTCTCCTTCCAAGAGAAACGCTCTTGTCTTAACACGCCGAATGCCAACCTTCGCAGGTTGGCGGGGTACATCAGCCGGAAGGCCGGGGATGCTTTCCCGGCCCGCCATGCACGTGAACGCTGTTGGATTCGCGTCGCATCGTGCAGAGGGGCAAGGGTTCGCATCTCCGGCCCTAATAGGATACGCTATCAAGCTACTTGCCGGGGGCAAGCGGGGGCATTACTTGCCGAGCACCCAGTTGTCGTAGCTGATGCCGTAGCTGGCGTACTTCTCGCACAGCTCCTTGACGGTGCCGTCGGCGTCGAGCTGCTTCAGGGTCTCGGTGACCTTCTGAGCCAGCTCGGTGTCACCCTTCTTGAAGCCCACAGCGTAGTGCTCGGTGGACAGCGGGGTGGACAGCTGCACGTACTTGTCGGGGTTCGCTGCGATCTGGTACTGCGCGATGGACAGGTCGCAGGCGACGGCGTCGATCATGCCGGAGTCAAGCTGCATGAAGGCGTTGTTGTAGTCGCCGATGGTCTGGGCAGCGCCGCCCTTGAAGGTGGCGGCCACTTCAGCCTGGTCGCCCTCGAGCACGTCAAGCGCGGCGGAGTCGACCTGGGTCATGACGGTCTTGCCGGACAGGCCAGCGAAATCGGAGATGTCGCTGCCGGCCTTCACGACGATGACCTGCTCATTGAGCATGTAGGGATCGGAGAAGGTGTAGCCGTCCTCGCGACCCTCCATGGTGAAGCCGTTCCAGATGCAGTTGATGTTGCCTTGAGCCAGCAGAGCGTCCTTGGCATCCCAGTCGATGGCGGACAGCTTCAGCTCCCAGCCGTTCTTATCGCACACGGCCTGGGCCAGATCCAGGTCGAAGCCGGTGTACTTGCCGTCGTCGCCGACGAAGCCGTACGGCGGATAGCTTTGGTCGAAGCCGACCGTGAGGGTTTCCTTGCCGTCAGCGGAGTCGCCGCCGGTCTTGTCGGCAGAGCCCGAGCAACCCGCCAGCAGGGCGCCGGACAGGGCCAGCGTGGCAACGCATGCCACCAGGCCGAGGAGCTTCTTCTTCATGTTCCCTTCCCTTCCGCGCATGCCCGGGGGCATGGCTGCTTGGTTCCTTAGCAATCACTTTATCACAGTAGAGTGCTGAAGTGAAGTATACCAGACGCGCAGGAACGTGCAACCGCTGGCGCGAAAACGACCGCGAACGGCACAAGATGCGCTAACGAACCTTCCACGCTATGACTGCGAGCACGCAGAGCGACAGCGCGGCCGAGAAGCCGAACGCCAGATGGTACGGAAGGGCCGCGAGCACGTCGGGCGCGGCTTGCAGTCCGCCAGTTAGCCCGCCGCGGGACGCGATCCCCTGCCCCGCTGAGATGGCCAGCACCATGGCCGACGTGCCGAAGCTGGCGCAGGCCTGGCGCACCGCGATGGACAGCGAGCTGCCGTGCGGCACGAGCGGCCGCGGCAGGTCCGCCAGGCTCCACTGGGTGAGCGGCCCGATGAGCAGCGACACGCCGCAAGCGCGCACGCCCTGGAAGACGACCGCCTGCCACAGCGGCGAGGCGGCATCGAGGAAGCACATGGGGACAGCGCCGGCTGAGAGCATAAGCCCGCCGACCAGACACACCCTTCGCGCGCCTATGCGGTCGGTCAGCACGCCACCGAGCGGGTTCAACACAAGTGCGGTAACGGTTCCAGGAAGCAGCACCATGCCCGCCTGAAGCGCCGTGCCGCCGCACAGGCCCTCCACGTAAAGAGGCACCACCAGCGTGACGCCCATGAAGGAGGCGAACAGCAGGTTCTGCGCCGCGAAACCGGCGTTGAAGCGACGAGAGCCGAACACGCCCAGGTCGATGAGCGGGTTGTCCAAACGCTTTTGGCGCACGATGAACGCCGCGCACACGGCCACGCCCGCAACAAGCGGTATCCACACGTACGGGCTGCTCAGGGAGAAGGATGATGCGTTGCTGAAGCCCAGCAGCACGCCTCCCAGGCCCAAGGTGGACAAGATCAGCGAACCCGTATCCAGGCGGGCCGAGGCGTCATGCGGCTTCGAAGGCCTCACCAGCGCCAGGGCGCACAGCGTCAACACGCAAGTCAACGCCGCCAGAAGAACGAAGAAGCTACGCCAGCCCCATGCTGACGCCATAGCGCCGCCCACGGTGGGCCCGATATTGGGCGCGAAGCCCATGGCCACCCCCGCGATGCCCATAGCCGTGGCCTGACGGCCCGGAGGGAAGCTGACCATGGCGATGGTGGTCATGAACGGCAAAAGGATGCCGGTGGAAACCGCCTGCAAGATGCGCCCGGCCAAGAGCACCCAGAAGCCGGGCGCTGCCAGGCACATGAGCGAACCCACAAGGGAAAGCCCCAGACCGAGAAGCATATGCTGCCTTGCGCTGAAACGTTTGGAGATCCAAGCGACGGCCGGCACGGCAACCCCGAGCATGAGCATGTAGCCGGTGCTCAACCACTGGCCAAGCTCCACGGTAACGCCCATATCCGCCACAATACCCATCATCATAGCGTTCACGGCGGTTTGCGACAGGTTACCGCACGCCGCAGTGAGGACCACGAGCGCGAACAACGAATACGCAGCGCGTTTGTCAGCTGCAGGCAAAAGGCCCTCCTTTCGCAAGCCGCTCAAGCACGGCAGAACGGGCATGTCGAAGCACCAGTGAACAGGGGCCGCGGCTGAACAGGGGACGGAGGCGTGTTCGCACTGCACGCACCGCCCGAGCCAATGCCCAGGCGCAGCAAAACGGCGTACGAACAGGGTGAACAGGGGACGCAAGGCGTCCAACGTGAACACACCTCCGCCCCCTGCTCACCCGCACGGCGCTCGCTAGTTGAAGCGCTGTTGGGTTTTCTCCAGGCCATCTACGACCAGGCCCAGGGCAGCTTTGCTTGCCAGGTGCGTGGCCTGGGCGAAATCGTCGGCCTGCTCCTTCTTTGGACGGCCCAACACCCAATCGACCACCGGCATGCGTCCCGGCGGGCGGCCGATGCCGCAACGCACGCGGAACCAGTCGCGCGTACCCAGCTTGTCGCAGATGCTGCGCAAGCCGTTGTGGCCGGCGTGGCCGCCGCCGAACTTCACGCGGATGGTACCCGGGTCGATATCCAGCTCGTCATGGATGACGATCAGGTGATCGGCCTTCACGCCGTACGCGTTCATCAGCTGCTTCACCGGCCCGCCCGACGTGTTCATGTAGCTTTGCGGCTTGGCCAACACCACATCGTGGTCGCGCCACACGCCCTTGGCCGTGAGCGCGCCGCACTCGGTCTTCCAGTAGCGCGCGCCCACCTCTTCCGCCACCAGATCAAGCGAATCGAAGCCGGCATTGTGGCGCGTGTGCTCGTATTCCTCGCCCGGATTCCCCAGGCCAACGATTAGAAACATGCTTTTCCTTCTTGTATACGCATTCCAGGACCGCGCCCGGAGCCTTTGCCTAGCGAAAACCTGCCGGGACCGATTAGGCCTGAACGCCATCGCGACTTCTCCAAGCCCGGCGCGTCTTGCCCCAACGACAAGCGAAGCCCGCCCGAGCCCCTTGCGAAGCCAGGCGGGCTTTCCCCGTTTTAGGATATGCCGCCCATGCGGCCGAACCCCTTCGCGAACCACCGCATCAGCGCGAGGACGGTGCGGGTGCGCGAGGACTAGCGAGCGCAAGCAAGCTCGCCAACGGTCCGAGCGGCGAAACGATTATTCGAACAGGCTTGCGACGGAACCGTTGTTGTACACGTTCTTGATGGTCTGCGCGAACAGCGGGGCCAGCGTGACGACCTTGATCTTGCCGGTCTGGCGCTCGAGCGGCACGGGCACGGCGTTGGTGACCACGACCTCCTCGATGCAGGAGTTCTCAAGTCGCTCGTAGGCAGGGCCGCTGAACAGGCCGTGCGTTGCGCAGGCGTAGATCTTCTTCGCACCCTTGGCCTTGAGCGTGGTGGCTG